>DAONEV010000218.1:0-7256 GCA_035403265.1 Thermoanaerobaculaceae bacterium
CACCGGGATCCGCTCCAGCACCTCGCGCAGGCGGCCCTTGCGACGGAAGGCGCGCATGAACGCCCCGTCCAGGAGCTTCTCGAGGTTTTTCACGGCAATCCCACCGACAACGTACACGCCGCCGGTCGGGAGGACCCGCAGGGCGAAGTTGCCGGCCTCGGCGCCGTAGAGCTCGATGAACAGGTCGAGCGCCTGCTCACACGCCAGGTCCCGGTGGCCCAGGGCGAAGCGCGAGATGACGGAGGACGGGTCCTCCCAGGCGAACGCCTCACGGACCTCCGGCCAGCTCGAAACCCCGCGCTCGACCAGGAACTCGTAGATTCGCTTGAGACCGGGGCCCGATAGCAGCCGCTCGACGGAAACGTGCTCCATCCGCTCTTCGAGGCTCGCCGCGAGGTCCCGCTGCAGGCCGCCCTGGGGGGCGAAGTCGGCGTGGCCGGCCTCGGTCGGCAGCACCAGGTACTGGCGCCCGTCCCAGGTCAGGATGGCCTGGCCGAGGCCGGTGCCGGCCCCCAGCACGGCCCTGGTGCCGGTGCTGGTGGGCGAGCCGTCCTGCAGCGCCAGCAGGGAGTCGGGCGGGAGCGCGACGACTCCGGATGCCGCGGCCACGAAGTCGTTGATGAGCCGCACATGCGGGACGCCGGTGGCTGTCGCCAGCTCCGTCTCGGAGAGGAACCACGGCAGGTTCGGGGTCCTGCACTCGCCCTCGCGCACGGCGCCAGGCACGCCGAAACAGGCCGCCTCGGCCGTGGTGCTGTGAGCGCCGAGAAATTTACGCACGATGGGCGCCAACCCCGGGAACTCGGCACTCGCGTACTGTTGCTCCGCCACGACCCGGAAATCGTGCTCCTCCCCCTCGACCAGCGCCAGGATGGTCTTGGTGCCGCCCGCATCCCCTGCCAGGACCGCCATGTTCGTTCTCCTGCTCTCAGGGTAGCTGGCGCCGGTGCGGGGCGCAATTCCGCGAGACTCTCGCGGTCGAGACCCCCCGGCTCAGCGGCGGGTCGGGGCCGGCGGCGCCCACCACACGACCCGCCCCACGATGAGATCCGAGAGCGTCAGGTCGGCGCGCACGCGAATGGCGCGCGGCAGGTGAGCGGGGTTGTCGGAAAGCAGGATGAGCACGCGTGAGTCCGCGTCCAGCACGAGGCGCTTGACGGAGCAGCCGGTCTCCCCGGCCGACTCCTCGCGCACGGCGTAGATGCCGCGCGGCACGATGTCACGCACCGGCGCGCGGTCGACCAGGACGGTGGCGCCGGGGGGAATGGTGTCGGCCATGGAGTCCTGATCGGACCCCAGCCGCACCAGCACGGCGTGGTGGGGATCCACCCCGAGGCTGCGCAGGAGGGAACGGGGCAGCAGCTCCGAGCGCTCGACATGATCGGCGACGAACACCGGCGGGCCAGCGGCGATGCGGTCCGTCACCAGGGGCACGGCAGCCAGCTCGGCGGTGGCCCCGGCCATGGCCGGCCCCTCCCCCAGTAGCTCGCTGGACGAGGTGCCAAGGGCCGTGGCCAGGCGCCCGAGGGTGGCCACCGTGGGCACCGACTCCCCGCGCTCGATCTGTGCCACGAAGTTGCGGGAGAGCCCGGCACGCTCGGCGAGGGCCCATTGGCTGAGACCACGGTCGGTGCGGAGCTGACGAAGCAGGCGGGCCAGGTCTTCGTGTCTCATATGACACCTTTCGTTGTCAGTATAGGGCGACCATTCATGATTGTCCACTTTGGTAGTTGACAATTATAGTAGTCATCACTAAATTATCGGTGACCACGATGAGGTTCGGTGGCCGCTCGGCAGGGGGTCGGTGAGCGGGAGCGAGGGAGGCATGGTGAACGCACAGCCGGTGACCCGGCAGGAGACCGAGATGCCCGAGGCGGTGCTGCGGCGCCTGCGCGAATCGACCCAGCGCTGGCTCCAGCAGGAACGGCTGCGCCCCCATCTGACCAGCGGCCTGATCGAAGTGGACGCCTGCCTGGGAGGTGGGTGGCCGCTTGGCAAGGTGGCGGAGCTGGTGGGCCCCCGCTCCTGTGGGCGCGCCACGGTCGCCACGGCCACGGTGGCGGCGGCCACGGGGCGTGGCGAGGTAGTGGCGTGGATCGACCTCTCCGACGCCCTGGATCCGCCATCTCTGGCCAGGGCCGGGGTGGACCTGGAACGGGTCCTGTGGGTGCGGCCAGCCACCCACGAGCAGGCGGTACGGGCCTCCGAGCTGGTGCTGGAAGCCGGTGGTTTCACTGCTGTCGTCCTGGACCTCGTACCCATCCGGAGGGAGAGATGTGCCCGGGGGTCGGGGGTGGCAGGGAAGCACCCCGGTCCGCCTGATGGATTGGGGTCCGGGGTTCGGGGTCCGGGGTCCAGTTGGGAGGAGGGCTCTCGGTTCTCGGCTCTCGACTCTCGAACGGGTGGGCGGGGGAAAGCTGCCCTGGCTCTGCGCCTGGCGCGGGCGGTGGAGCGGGCGGGCATCGCTGCCCTGGTGCTCGTCGAGCGGCCCTGGACGGGGTCGTTGGCAGGCGTGACGGTGTGGCTGGAACGCGGTGGCGCGCGGTGGTTGGGTGGGAATCGTGGTGGGCCACGGTGGCTTGCCGGCCTGCCGCTCCGGCCTTCCCTCCACCCTGCCCCCCGGGTGGGTGGGTTGGAGAGAGCATGCGGATAACGGCGGTGTGGGTGCCGGATTTTCCGCTGCAGGCGCTGCGGCGGGCCAAGCCGGAGCTGGCCGAGGCACCCCTGGCCATTGCCGCCGGCCCCACCCCACGCGACCATCTGGTGGCGGTGTCGGCAGAAGCCGCCGAGCTGGGTGTGTGGCCGGGGATGACGGCTGCCCAGGCGCGCCAGAAGTCGCTGCAGGTCATGGTGCGCATCACGCCTCCGGAGGTCGCGGCGGCAGCCGAAGCCGCGCTCGTCGATGCCGCCCGCTCCCTCACACCGCGGGTGCGCCGCCACGCGCCCGGAGAGCTCCTGTTGGACGTGGGCGGCTCGGTGCTGCGCTGGGGCAGCGAGGGAGCCCTGGCCGAGAAGCTCTGGCGCGCCTGCCGCCGCGTGGGGCTGGAAGCCCGCGTCGGCGTGGCCAGCAGCGTCGGTGTGGCGCGCATCGCGGCCCGCGCCACCGCCCGCCCAGTGGACAGGGGGCCAGGGACATGGCGGGGGATGGCGATCGTGCCGGCGGGAGAGGAACGGGTCTTCCTCGTTCCACTGCCGGTTGAGATGCTGGAGCCTTCACCACCGGTGTTGGCGGCGTTGCGGCGATGGGGCATTGGCACGGTGGGCGGCCTGGCCGTGCTGCCGCGTAGCGAGGTCATCCTGCGCCTGGGCCCGGAGGGGGAGACGTTGCACCGGCTGGCCTGCGGGGACGATGGCCGGGCGTTCATCCCCGATCCGCCGGTGGCGGTGGTGCGGGAAGGCATGAGCTTCGATGACTCCCTGGGTGCCCTGGAGCCCTTCCTGTTCGTGCTGCACGGGCTGCTCTCGCGTCTTGTGACGCGTCTGGAGCTCCGCGGCGAGGGCTTTGCCGAGATACGGCTGGAGCTCGGCCTGGAGGGCGGCGAGCGGTACCAGACAGTTGTTCGGCTGGTGGCGCCCACCCGGGAGGTCGCGGCGGTGCTGCCGTTGCTGCGCCTGCACCTGGAGAGCACGCCCCCTGGTGCGCCGGTGGAAGGCGCCACGGTGACTATTCAACCGGGCATGGTGCGCCTGGCCCAGGGGCTCCTCTTCGGACCGCCGACGCCGGCGCCCGGCAAGCTGGCCACCACCCTCGTGCGGCTGTCTGCCCTGGTTGGCCCGGGCCATGTCGGCGCCCCCGGATTTGCCGACACTCATCTCCCCACCGCCTTCGAGGTCCTGCCGTTCGCTCCTCCACCATGGGGCGAAAGGGAACAGAAGCACCGCGGCGCGGTTTCGGCGGCTCATCGTCCCGGCGGCAGCAAGTCTGGTACTCCTGCCCCTCCCGGCCGAGAGTTGAGAGTCGAGAGTCGAGAATCGTCCTCACACCCGGGCCACGGGCCACGGGCCACGGGCCAGGGGCTGGGTGGTGGTCCGGTGCTGCGGGCCCTGCGACCGGTGATGCCGGCACAGGTGACGCTGGCCGGGCAGCGGCCGGTGGCCGTCCAGACGGAAGGGCTCGGAGGCACCGTGGTGGCCTGGGCCGGCCCGTACCGCGCCACCGGGGGCTGGTGGACCGATCGCCCGTTCTCCCGCGACGACTACGACGTCGCCATCACCGACGGCTCCCTCCTCCGTCTCTGCTTCGACCGGCTCGCCAGGGTCTGGTTCGTGGATGGGATGTATGACTGATGAGCGTGGCCCGTGGTCCGCGGACCGCGGATCACGGTATTGCGAGCTTCACGCCCACACGGCGTTTTCGTTCCTGGAGGGGGCGTCGGAGCCGGAGGTGGTGGCCGAGCGCGCCGCCGAGCTGGAGCTGCCGGCGGTGGCGGTCACCGACCGCACCGGAGTGTACGGTCATCCGCGCTTCTACAAGGCGGCGAAAGCGGCCGGCGTGGAGGCCATCGTAGGGGCCGAGGCGGTGCTCCCCGATGGCAGCCGTCTGCCGTTGCTGGTGGAGAACGCCCGCGGCTACTCCAACCTCTGTCGCCTGCTCACCGATGCCGCCCTGCAACGACCGCCGTCCGTGGCCGGTGGCCCGGGGTCCGACGATCTTGATGTGGCGGATGAGGGGACCGATACACAGTCTCCCAGACCGTGGACAACACCCGACGATCCACGGGACACGGACCGCGGATCACGAGCCGCGAGGAAGGGTGATGGATGGGTGGGATGGGAGGATGTCGCCACGCACGCGGCGGGGTTGGTGGCTCTCACCGGCGGGGAGGCTGGGCCACTGGTGCGTGCCTGGCAGCGGGGGGGCGACGACGCGGCCCGCGCCGAGCTGCGCCGGCTGGCCGGAATCTTCGGCGCCGAGCGGGTGGGGGTGGAGGTGCACCGCCACCAGCTCCGGGGCGAGGAAGAGCGCAACACCGCCCTCGTGCGCCTGGCGCGCGAGGAGGGGCTCCCCGTCGTGGCCACCCAGGACGCCTTCGGTGCCTCGGTCGCCGACGGCCCTGTGCTGGACGTTTTCACCTGTTTGCGCGAGCACTGCACCCTGGATGTCGCCGGCCGCCGTCTGGAGGCCAACCGCGGCCGCGTGTTGCGCTCGCCCGCGGCCATGGCGTGGCTCTGGGCCGACCTGCCGGAAGCGGTTGCCAACACCGTGGGCATCGCGGCGCGCTGTGCGTTCCGCCTCAGGGACCTGCCCTACCGCTTTCCGCGGGCTCGCCTTGAGGAGGATCGTAGCGAGGCCGAGGAGCTGTTTGCCCGCGTCGAGGCGGGGGCGCGCGAGCGTTATCGCACCATCGCGCCGCGGGTGCGCGCCCAGCTCGACCGCGAGCTGTCGCTCATCGTGCGCCTGGGCCTGTGCGGGTACTTCCTGGTTGTGCACGACATCGTGCGCTTCTGCGGCGTTCGTGGCATCCTCGCCCAGGGGCGCGGCTCGGCCGCCAACTCGGCGGTGTGCTACGCCCTTTCCATCACCGCCGTGGACCCCATCGCCATGGAGCTGCTCTTCGAGCGCTTCCTCTCCGAGGAGCGGGGCGAGTGGCCGGACATCGACATCGACCTGCCGTCGGGGGATCGCCGGGAGGAGGTCATCCAGCACGTCTACCGGACCTACGGCGAGCGCGGCGCCGCCATGACCGCCAACGTCATCACCTACCGCGGGCGCTCGGCGGTGCGTGAGGCCGGCAAGGTGCTGGGCTTTCCCGACGAGCACCTGGACCGGCTCTCGAAGTTGGTCGGGTGGGGGTTCGGACGCGACGCCCGAGGGGAGCTGACGACCTACATGCGGGAGACCGGCCTGGCACCGGAGGAGGGGAGAGGACGCCTGCTCGTGGAGCTGGTGGCGCGCCTGCTCCATCTGCCGCGGCACCTGGGCCAGCACTCGGGGGGCATGGTGCTGGCGCGCGGCCGCCTGGACGATGTGGTGCCCCTCGAGCCTGCCGCCATGCCGGGGCGCACCGTCATCCAGTGGGACAAGGACGACTGCGCGGATCTGGGCATCATCAAGGTGGACCTCCTGGGGCTCGGCATGCTCTGCGCCCTGGAGGAGGTCGTTCCCCTCGTCCGGCAGCACGAGGGTGTCGAGCTTGATCTCGCCCACCTGCCGGCCGACGACCCGGCCACCTACGACATGATCTGCAAGGCCGACACGGTGGGCGTCTTCCAGATCGAGAGCCGCGCCCAGATGGCCACCTTGCCGCGCATGCGCCCTCGACGTTTCTACGACCTCGTCGTCGAGGTGGCGATCATCCGTCCCGGTCCGATCGTCGGCAAGATGGTCCACCCCTTCATCAACCGTCGCCTGGGGCGGGAAAGGGTCGTCTACCCACACCCCGACCTCGAGCCCATCCTCAAGCGCACCCTGGGGGTGCCGCTGTTCCAGGAGCAGCTCATGCGTGTCGCCATGGTGGCGGCCGGCTTCACCGGCGGCCAGGCCGAGGAGCTGCGCCGCGCCATGGCCGCCAAGCGCTCGGTGGAGCGCATGAGCAAGCTCGAGCAGCAGCTCCGCGCGGGTATGACGGCCCGCGGCATTACCGGCAAGGCTGCGGACGAGATCGTCCAGGGCATTACCTCCTTCGCCCTCTACGGCTTCCCGGAGTCCCACGCCGCCAGCTTCGCCCTCCTCGCCTACGCCTCTGCCTATCTCAAGTGCCACCACCCCGCGGCGTTCCTGTGCGCCCTTCTGAACGCCTGGCCGATGGGTTTCTATCACCCCGCGACGCTGATCCAGGACGCCCGGAGGCATGGCGTGGTGATCCTGCCCATCGACGTGAACCGGTCGTCGTGGACGTGCTCGCTGGAGGAACAGGGGGCTGGATGGGGGGTGCGGCTGGGGCTGCGGTTCGTCCGCGGGCTGCGAGAGGAGGCGGGACGGCGGATCGCCGAGGCGGCGCGTCAGCGGCCGTTCGCAGCGGTACGGGACGTGGCGGCACGGTGCGGCCTGCGCCAGCCGGAGCTGGAGGCGCTCGCTTCCATCGGCGCCTTCGCGTCACTGGGACAGACGCGGCGCTCGGCGCTCTGGCAGGTGTCAGCGCTGGACGGCCGGTGGCCGGCGCTCGCCCAGGCGATGCAGCCCGACCCCGCCCCCAGCCCCCTGCCCGAGATGAAGCTCGACGAGCGGTACGTGGCCGACTACCGCGGTGCCGGCGTGACCGTGGGCGTCCACCCGCTGGCTCGCCGCCGGCGCGAGCTCCAGGCGCGAGGGGTGC
>DAONEV010000219.1:0-7248 GCA_035403265.1 Thermoanaerobaculaceae bacterium
TCGGCGCCCCCCGCTCTCGGGTCGTCCGCCAGCTTCTCACCGAGAGCCTCGTCCTGTCGGCTCTCGCCGGCGTCGCCGGCGTCGCCGTCGCGGCCATCTCCTCCGGCCTTCTGAGTGCGTTCGTCCCGCCGACCGGCTTGCCAATCGCGGTCGACACCCGGCTTGACCTCCTCGCCATCTCCACCGCGACCCTCGTCGCCTTCTCCACGACCCTCGTCTTTGGCCTCGCGCCGGCGCTGCAGGTCACCCGGCTCGACATCGCCGGCACGCTCAAGGCCGAAGGGCGCGTCAGCACGGCGCCGCGCGGCCGGGCACGGCTACGCTCCGCCCTCGTCATCGCCCAGGTCGCCCTCTCCCTCCTGCTGCTGGTGTGCGCCGGGCTGTTCGGCCAGAGCTTCCGCGCCGTCCAGCGCTTCTCGTGGGGCTTCGACCCGTCCGGCGTGATGCTGGCATCGGTGGATCCGTCAGCATACGGGTACGACCTCGAGCAGCAGGCCCGCTTCTGCACCGAGCTCCTGCCGCGACTTGGCACCCTACCGGGGGTCACCGCAGCGACCATCGCCAAGCGCGTGCCGATGAGCCCAGGAGGCATATCCTCCGGCGTTCTCCAGGTCGACGGCTACCAGCCGGCCGCCGACGAGGCCCCCTCGGCGTATGGCGAGCTGGTCGCCCCTGACTACTTCTCCACCTTGCGCATCCCCCTCGTGGGCGGGCGGGAGTTCACCTTCGCCGACGACCCGTCGAGCGGGGCGGTCGCAATCGTCGACGAGACCCTCGTCAAGCGGTACTTCGGCGGGCGCGACCCCATCGGCGCCCGGCTCGCGTACTGGGGACAGTCGCGCACCGTGGTCGGCGTGGTGCGCGACGTCAAGCTCCGCCGCCTCACCGACCAGGCCGTCCCGGTCGTGTACCTCCCCACCGGGCAGGTCGCGGCCCGCCACCTCACGATCTTGGTGCGCGGCACCGGCGACCAGGCCGCCCTGGCGACGGCGGTTCGCCGCGAGGTGGGAGCCGTCGACCCCAGGCTGCCGGTGTTCGACATCCGGACGCTCTCCACCCACCTCGGGCTGCAATCCGCACCGCAGCGGCTGGGCGGCTCCCTCGCCGGCGTCTTCGGCCTCGTCGCGCTGCTGCTCGCCACGGTCGGGTTGTACGGCGTGGTGGCCCAGATCGTGGCCCAGCGTACGCACGAGATGGGCGTGCGGATGGCGCTGGGCGCTTCCGGCCGCGAGGTCGTCTCCCTGGTGCTCCGTCGCGCACTCTGGATGGCGGGCGCCGGCCTGACGGCAGGCCTGCTCATGGCGGTCGTCGCCCAGCGCGCCCTGCAGTCGGTGCTGTTCGGCATCGGCGGCTTCTCGTTCGCGAGCTTCGGGCTGTCCGCCGGGGTGCTGGTCGCTGGCATGCTTGCCGCCAGCCTGCTGCCGGCTCGCCGCGCCGCCCGCGTCGACCCCGTCGCCGCCTTGCGCGCCGAGTAGCCGGCCACAGCGCGGCGCAGCCGCACCACCGCGGCAATACCAAGGTCGCAGCAAGAGAATGGAGCGTGGCGAGTAGCCGGACGGGAGGTCCCATGAACGACCTGGGTGTCGAGACGCCGAATCCGGTGCGGCAGCGCCCGCGTCGGTTGCGGCGCCGCCAACCTCAAAGGCGTGCTCCCTGACTGGTCGGGATGGCTGTCGCGCCTCGAAGACTGCGAGCCGCTACCGGGCGACCCTCCGAGCGTCGCCATCACCTACTCGCTCAGGGCTCGCCACGGCCGCCAGGAGCACACGCAATGGGTCCCGATCCCGGTCGGCCGCGAGGAGGACGCCCGCCGCGCCGCGCGTGTCGGGCCGGCCAACGCCCTGCGGGCGGAGTTGCCGCACCGGAAGCAACCGAGCGTACACGCTGGACACAGGTCAGGCCGGCCATCCACCTCCCACCCGGGTGTTGAATCCGGACGCCCTCTTCGCGGGATCGGAGACCGCGCCATCACACTCGGCTCGAAACGGGGTGCGCAGTGACGAGATGTCGGCGCCGCAGGACGGACCTGCCCAACCTTCGCCCCGATGGGACGTACAAGTCAGTGGCCACTGCCCGGCTGGGACGGGTTCCTGGCGCGCCTGGGAGCAGGCGGCAAAGAGCTCGACATGCAGAAAGGGCGCTCTCGATGATCCGACTGGGTGCTGTTCTTGCGGCTGGCCTGCTGGTGGCCGGCGCTCCTTCCGTCGCTGCTGTCGATATCGAGGCCGAGAAGGCGGTGATCGCCAGGGTGGTCGACGACAACATCGGCTGGTTCGCCACCAAGAACTTCGACCTGATGTTCAGCACCATGGCCGACGATCCCGACCTCTTCTACTTCAGCCCGGACTCGCAGGGCACGATCCACGGGATCGAGGCAGTCCGCAAGCTGTCGGCGATCTGGCGCGATCCCGGTGCGAGATACCTGAACCACGAGATTCGCGACCTGCGGATCCACGTCCACCCCTCGGGGGAGGTGGCGTGGTACTCCGCCATTCTCGACGACTGTGGAGAGTACAGCGGCCAGAAGGGATGCTGGAAGGACACGCGCTGGACCGGCGTGCTCGAGAAGCGCCAGGGCCGTTGGGTGATCATGCAGATGCACTTCTCGTTCGCCTCCGACCACGTCCGTGACCGCGTCGAGAAGCGCCTCCGCGAGGAGCTGACCAAGGCGAGCCCGTCGCCGGTCCCGACACCATAGCGGCGGGCTCCAGGTCGCCGGGGCCGCGAACGTCGAGGGGCGCTTCTCCGATCGCTTCCGCGACACCGACACGGCACCGCGAGCCGCAACCCGGCCGTCCAAGGCTGCCTGCCGCAGCGGCACGGGAAGGGCTCCCCGAGTGTTCGATTTCGGACACTCACGCGCCGCGGGCGAACGGCCAGGGGCGGGCCCGGTCCACGGGGAGCGCGATTCCACTTGACATTTCGGCACCGCCAAGAAGCACCTCGGCTGGCAGGCCGCTTGCTTCGTCCTGACCAGACGCAAGGGGCGGAACGCCCGGGAGGACGCGGTGATCAACCTGTCGAACGTCGAGAAGTGCTACGAGAACAAGTCGGGCAAGACGTGGGTGCTGCGCCGCATCACGGCCGAGGTCCGGGCCGGCGAGTTCGTCACCATCATGGGTCCATCCGGGGCCGGCAAGTCGACCCTGCTCGCGATCATCGGCATGCTGGACGGTGAGTGGCAGGGGGATTACTCGTTCCTCGGCCAGGAGGTCTCCCGCCTGACCAACAAGGAGCGGCTGGCGCTCAACAAGCAGCACTTCGGTTTCGTCTTCCAGCAGTTCCATCTGATCGACGACCTCACCGTGGCGGAGAATCTGGATCTGCCGCTTTCGTACCGGGACGTCCCGCGAGCGCAACGTCAGACCATGGTCGCGGATGCCCTCGACCGCTTCCAGATCGTCGCCAAGAAGGACCTCTTCCCGACCCAGCTCTCGGGCGGACAACAGCAGCTCGTCGCGGTGGCGCGGGCGGTCATCGGCAACCCCCGCGTGATCCTGGCCGACGAGCCGGTGGGCAGCCTGCACACGGACCACGGCCGCATGATCATGGAGATGCTGGCGCAGCTCAACCGGGACGGGGTCACGGTCATCCAGGTCACCCACAGCACCGAGTGGGCCGCCTACGGCAGCCGCGTCATCAAGCTGCGGGACGGGTGGATGGAGTGAGAGGCGCTACCATGGCAGGCGAGGCCCGACCATGACGACCGACCGCAGTCGACTCCCGCGCGTCCTCATTGCCGACGACCAGCCTGACGTGCTGGAGGCGCTTCGCCTGCTGCTCAAGCCCCGCGGCTTTGCGGTCGAGACCGCCACCTCGCCGGCCGAGGTCGCAACAGCGGTGCAGCAGCGCGAGCTCGACGCCGTGCTCATCGACCTCAACTACACCCGCGACACGACCTCCGGGCAGGAAGGCCTCGACCTGCTGGCCCGGCTGCAGGCCCTCGACCCCAGCCTCCCGGTGGTGGTGATGACCGCCTGGGGCACCGTGGACGTGGCCGTGGAGGCGATGCGGCGCGGAGCCCGCGACTTCGTCCAGAAGCCCTGGGACAACGAGCGCCTCGTCGCGATCGTCCGCACCCAGACCGAGCTCGCCCGCGCCCTGCGCTGGGGCCAGCGTCTCGAGGCCGAGAACCGCGCGCTACGCGGCGGCGAGGACGAGGCGCTGATCGCCTCGGCGCCGGCCATGCAACCGGTGCTGGAGCTCATCCGGCGCGTCGGGCCGTCCGACGCCAACGTCCTCATCACCGGCGAGCACGGCTCCGGCAAGGAGGTGGTGGCGCGCGCGCTCCATTTCCACTCGGCACGCTCCGATAGGCCGCTTGTCACCGTCAACGTCGGCGGCCTCTCCGAGGGCGTCTTCGCCTCCGAGCTGTTCGGGCACGTGCGCGGTGCCTTCACCGACGCCCGCGCCGACCGCATCGGGCGCTTCGAGATGGCCGACGGCGGCACGCTGTTCCTCGACGAGATCGCCAACGTGCCCCTCGCCCAGCAAGCCAAGCTCCTGCGCGTGCTGGAGATCGGCGAGCTCGAGCGGGTCGGCTCCTCCTGCACGCGACGGGTGGATGCCCGGGTGATCTCGGCCACCAACGCCGACCTCGCCACCGAGGTGGCGGCCGGACGATTTCGTGAGGACCTCCTGTTCCGGCTCAACACCGTGGAGATCCGTGTCCCGTCCCTGCGCGACCGCCGCGAGGACATCGAGGTTCTGGCCAACCACTTCCTGGGCCGGTTCGCACAGCGCTACCGCAAGGAGCTGCGGGGATTTGACCGCGGTGCCGTGGCGGCGCTGCGCGCCCATCCGTGGCCAGGCAACGTGCGCGAGCTCGCGCATGTGGTCGAGCGCGCCGTGCTGCTGGCGTCCGGCGAGCAGATCCGGGTGCCCGATCTCGGGTTGACCCGCGCCGGGGCCAGCGAGCTCCCCAACCTCGAGGAGCTGTCGCTCGAGGATGTCGAACGCGTGCTGATCCAGAAAGCGCTCAAGCGCTTCGACGGCAACCTCAGCCGCGCCGCCGCGGCGCTTGGGCTGTCGCGCGCCGCCCTGTACCGGCGACTGGACAAGCACCAGCTATGAGCCGGCTGCGGGCGGAGCGCACGCTGCTGCTGTGGGCCCTTGCGGGTGGCCTTCCAGCGGTGGCGGTGGCGCTCGTCCTGCTGCCCCGGACTGAGCTTCCGGCACCGGTGCAGTGGGGGCTCGGGCTCATGCTGGTCACGGCCTGGCTGCTGGCAGCGGTGGCACTCCGCCACGCCGCGGTCTTCCGCCTGCGCACCCTCTCGAACCTCATGGCGGCGTTGCGCGAGAAGGACTTCTCCTTTCGCGTCCGCGGGGGCCGTCGCGATGACGCGTTCGGGGAGCTCGTGCTGGAGCTGAACCTGCTCGCCCAGAGCCTGCGTGACGCCCGGTACGGCGAGGCCGAGGCCACGGCGCTGCTGGCCAAGGTAATGGGCGAGATCGACGTGGCGGTGCTGGCATTCGATCCCGAGCAACGGCTCTCCCTCGTCAACCCCGGCGGCTCACGCCTGCTGGGGCGGCCGCCCGGCGAGCTCCTGGGTCACACGGCAGGCGAGCTCGGGCTGGCCGGGTGCCTCGAAGGTTCGGCGGCGCGCACCATCACCCCACCCGCAGGGGGCGGCGGCCGGTGGGAGCTGCGGCGCGGCGTGTTCCGCCAGCAGGGGCTGCAACACCACCTGCTGGTGCTCTCCGACGTGAGCCGGACGTTGCGCGCCGAGGAGCTGGCGGCCTGGCAAAGGCTGATCCGCGTGCTCTCCCACGAGCTCAATAACTCCCTCACCCCGATCAAGTCGATTGCCGGCTCGCTCGACGACCTGCTCGGCCAGCCCGAGCTCCCCGGGGACTGGCGCGACGACGTGCGCTCGGGCCTGCGCGTCATCGCGTCACGCGCCGAGGCGCTCAACCGCCTGATGGGCGCGTACGCGACCCTTGCCCGCCTGCCGCAGCCGACCCTCGTCACCCTCGACGTCGAGACCTGGGTGCGCCGCGTCGCCAGCCTCGAGACGCGCGTGCCGGTGACCGTGATCCCCGGCCCCCGCACCGCCGTCCGCGCCGATGGCGACCAGCTCGACCAGGCGCTCATCAACCTCGTGCGAAACGCCGCCGACGCCGCACGGCCCTCCCGCGGGCACGTCGAGCTGGGCTGGCGTCGCGAGCGTTCCGAGCTGGCGCTCTGGGTGGACGATGAGGGACCCGGGCTCGCCGCCACTGCCAACCTCTTCGTGCCGTTCTTCACGACCAAGCCCGGTGGCTCCGGTGTCGGCCTCGCCCTCGTACGACAGATCGTCGAGGCCCATGGCGGCAGTGTCTTCCTCGGCAACCACCCGGACCATGCCGGCTGCCGCGCCGTAGTTCGGCTCCCCCTGTGAGGGAGTTTCACGGCTTGCGGCTCGCATGTCGAAAGACACGACCGGGGTCCCGTGGAGGAGGACGCTTGCAGCCGTGGCGAGGTCGGGCTTCTTCCAGGCGTGGCTCGCCGCGCACCTCCTGCTCGCCAGGCACACATGTGGGGTGCCGACCCGGGAAGGGGCCGCTCAGACCCCGAACGCCCGGCACGAGTCCCGGGTCTCGGCCTTGCCGGCGCGCACCGCCTGGGTGAGGACGTCGCCCCTACCGACTGTGTCGGGATCGCGCTCAGCCGCGGGTGGGCTCCGCGCCGTTGACATCGCGCGACCAGGTGGCCCGCTCGACAGCCGACCGGAGCTCCGGGAAGGCCGCGAGGAGATCCTGAAAGTCGCTCTTCGCAAGGGTCAGGAACGAGCTCGTCTGGAGGGCGCGTACGGTTGCCACCCGCGGGACTTCCGAGAGCAGCGCCAGCTCGCCGAAGAAGTCGCCGTCGCTCAGCACCCCAAGGCGTTTCTCGACCTCGCCGGCCGTCACCACGACCTCCACCTTACCTCGCGCAATGACGAAGAAGCGGTCGCCGCTCTCGCCCTCCCGGACCACCGCACTGCCCGCCTCGTGGCGCTCGAAGGCGAAACGGCGGGCCAGCTCGCCGCGCAGCCCGGGATCGAGCCCGGCCAGGAGCGGGATGGAGGCCAGGTGGGTCGGGTCGATACGCCCAGCCTGTCCGTCGGCGGTCACCTCGATGCCGCTTTGCTTGTCCCACAGGCTGCGGTAGAGCCCGCCAAGCGCCAGCAGTTCCGCGTGTGTGCCGGTCTCGACGACGCGGCCGCGGTCGAGCACGACGATCTTGTCGGCGGCCCGCGCCGAAGCCAGCCGATGTGTGACGAGCAC
>DAONEV010000220.1:0-7240 GCA_035403265.1 Thermoanaerobaculaceae bacterium
CCCGGCCTCCACGGTGGCGAGGAGAAGGCCTTCCTCGTCGTCCGGGTCAGGGGTCGTGGCCGCGGCCTCGATCTCGGAGGGGCTGGCTGTCCGGAAGTTGAGCTCGCAGGGAGCGAGCAGCTCGTCACCGTACCGGGTCGGTAGCCCGAAGGTCCGGCACGTCAGCGGCCGGTGATCGTAGACCTCACAAGCGCCAGTCGAGGGTTCCAGCGCCGGGCATGGCACGTCGGCAAAGCGGTCGAAGAACGCCCGGCACGCCTCCTCGTCGTCGCTCAGCAAGCCGCAAGAAGGGTCTCCCGGATACTCCGACCTCATCAGGCCCCATGCCGCCCTTGCGCGGCGGCCGAGCGCGGCGGCGGCCATCGGCCGATCGACCAGCCACCGCAGCAGCCGCGCCGCGTCCAGCACTGTGATGTCGAACGGTCCGATGCAGCACGGCGTGCACCCGGGCCGACACCTCAGGTGTGCCTGCGATCGCGCCGCGGCGGCGAACAAAGCCTCGTCCACAAGGGCCACCAGGCGGGTATCGCCCGCCGCCACCTCGTCGCTCACCCTGCACCACGACATCTCCACCACGACACGAGTGTACCGGACCGGTGAGCGCGTAGAATGGCGCTCGCGGGAGGCAACGCAATGGCCACATTCACCGAACAGGAGTGCGAGTGGTGTCGCCGCGACTTTCCGTCCATCGGTCACGAGCTCGAAGGCGTGCCGATCGCCTACTTCGACGGCCCGGCCGGCACGCAGGTGCCGCAGCCGGTGATCGACGCCGTAGCTGGCTACTACCGGACCTGTAACGCCAACACCCACGGTCAGTTCTCCACGTCGAGGGAGACTGACCAGATCCTCCATGAAACCCGCGAGACCGTCGCCGCCTTCCTCGGCGCTCCCTCGTGGCGCGAGATCTCCTTCGGCGCCAACATGACGACACTCTGTTTCGCTCTCTCTCGAGCCCTCGCAAGGGCCTGGCAGCCGGGTGACGAGGTGGTGATCACCCAGCTCGACCACGAGGCCAACCGCGGCCCGTGGCTGGCGCTGCAAGAGCGAGGCATTGTGGTCCGCGAGGTGGCGCTGCGGCCCGACGGCACCCTCGACCCCGAGGGCATGGCGCAGGCCATCACCCCCCGCACCAGGCTCCTCGCCATCGGCGCCGCCTCCAATGCCCTCGGCACCGTCAACGACCTCGCCGCGGCGCGGCGCCTGACCAGGGAGGTGGGCGCCTTTCTGCTCGTCGACGCCGTCCACGCCGCTCCCCATTTCCCGATGCACGTGGAGACCCTCGACACCGACTTCCTGCTTTGCTCCGCCTACAAGTTCTACGGCCCCCACGTGGGCATCCTCTACAGCCGCCCGGGCCTGTTGGACGCCCTGGCGACCGACAGATTGTCCACCCAGGACGCCGCCGCACCGTTCCGGATCGAGACCGGCACCCAGAACCACGCCGCCCTGGCCGGCGTCAAGGCCGCCATCGAGTACATCGCCTCGTGGGGCGATGGAGAGACGCTCCGGGAACAGTTGGTCTCGGCGATGGAAGCCGTCATGATCCGCGAGCGCGAGCTGGCACGACGCTACTTCGAAGGCGTGCGGGCCGTCCGCGGCGTGCGGGTCTGGGGGCCAGGATTCGACGGCGGGCACCGCGCCCCGACCGTGGCCATCACCGTGGAAGGCGTGCCCTCGCCAGAGGTCGCCCGCCGCCTCGGGGAGCAGGGCATCCAGGTCTGGGACGGCCACTTCTACGCCGCGCGCGCCATCGAGTCCCTCGGCCTCGCGGACCGCGGCGGCGTCGTCCGCTCCGGCATGGCCATGTACGTCACCTCCACCGAGGTCGACCGCCTGATCGCCGCCGTGGCCGAGATTGCCGGCAACCAGATGTAGCGCACAGGGAGGCCCGGATGGGTGACGGCATTGGCTGGAAGAGCCTTCTGGCACTTGCCGGCGTGACCCGCAGCCTGCCGATCCCGGCGTACTCGGAGTTCATGCCGGCACCCCGACTCGGCCCTCGACCGCTCGGCGAATGGGAAACCGCGTCGTTCGCTCCCGAGGACCCGTGGGGCCTTCAGGTTGGGGAGGACGAGGCGGCGTGGGAGATCGAGCCCGGACTCCAGCACGTCGCCGATGCGCTCCTCAGGGCCTTCGCCGGTTTGGCCAGTGGTCAGCCGCCCGCCCTTGTGACCGGTCACCACGGCCAGCACCTCAAGGACAACCCGTACTGGCCGCCAGAGCTCGCCAGCCGGGCCGCAGGTGGACGTCGCGAGCCGCTCCTGGCCATCCTTCCGCTGGCCCTGTCGCGCACCCAGGACGACAAGGGTCGGGTCCGTTGGACCGTCTTTGGTGGCTCGGACCTCGGTCCCGAGCGGGCCTTCTGGCGGAGCTTTTCGACCGGTCCCGACCGCGAGGAACCGGAGCTGGCATTCAACTTCCTTGGTGCGGTGCTGCGCGACGTCTACGGAGTTGCTGCGGTCGGCGTTGACGGCCTCCTGGCCGCCGGGCTGCGCGTCCTGCCGAGCGCCGGTTGCCATCCCGTTGCCGCGTGGTCCCCTGACCGGCTCCCGGCCTGGGCTCGACCTTTTCTGGTCGACGACTCGCCGTCCCCGGACTCCGTGCAGTTCCTTCTCACCTTCCGCCCGTTTGCGGCCCTGCCCGAGCGGTTTCGCAGGCGCTACCTCACGGGCGAGCTTCAGCTCCTGCCCTCGCCGGCGACGCTGGTGCCCTGGGGCATGGCGAGCTACCTGCGGCTCGCCCACGAGCTGCCCGACGCCGTGCAGCTCCCCGTGCTGCGCCTGCTGCGCGGTCATCACGGTCCGGGCCTCAAGATCCCGCAGTCCGGATGGATCCACGAGCCCGGGCGGCACGGCGTCGAGAGCCGCATCCATCCCGACTTCCTCAACGAGGCGTTCCCCCGCACGCACCGCTGGGAGCGCGTGCATCGCCACGCTGACGCGGGTGCCACGGCGCGCGTGGACCGCGTCGTACGGGCCCTGTTTTCGACCGCTCTCGACGCGATGAACCTGTACGACAAGCCGCTGGCGCGCAACTCGCAGCTCTGGTCCGACGACTACGGCCTGGTCCTCGACGGTCCGGTGGCCGGTCCGGCAGCCATCGCCCGGGCCCGGGAGCTGATCGAGGATGGCGGAACGTTCGGGTACAGATTTATCTACCCGGCCATGCGGCTGGGCGATCACGAGCTGTTCTGGCACCGTCCACTCGCCGCCTACCTGCTCTCCGGGGCGACCTTGGCCACTCGGCTCAGCGCAGCGCCCCTGGGCGTGGTCGTCGCACGGCGGGCTGGAGATCCGACCGCCGCCCCCGTCGAGCTGTGGCCGCGGCTGCTGGCACGCCTCCTCGAGCAAATCGCGGTGGCCGGCTTCCAGCAGTGCCACGACCGCACGACACTCGAGACACCGTACAACCTGCTGGCCCTGAGAACCGCGTGGCGACTGGGTGGCGAGCGGCCACTGGCCCCGAGCTTCGCCCGCGCCGTAGTGCGGGCTCCGCACGAGGAAACCCTCGAAGGCTGGCTTGCTTCGCTTCCAGCACGGGCCGCCACTCCCGCCACTGGCGAGACAGCGCGGAGTGAGATCGAGCGCCTGATCGAGCCTCCAGGTACGGCCGCGACCGACCCCGAACCGCTGACGTTGGTGCGCACCGCCACCCGGGAGTTCGAGGAGGCCTGGTGGCGCGACATCGCCACGCTTGCCCACGGCGACTTCGTGACCAAGGACAACGCCGACTGTGTTCGCGACGCGGCCACCCAGGCGCACGAGCCACGCAGGACCCGCGACCTGGACAGAATGGGCGACTACCTTCTTCAGCGCTACCAGGCGGTTATCCGCGCCGCCGGCATGGAGGGGCGAGCGCTCGCCGGCGAGCTGCCGTTCCTCTGGGAGACCGACTTCGAGTTCACCGCGTTCGGCGGCTGGCTGGCAAGTCGGCACCGCCAGGGCAGGGAACGCAACCTCCTGATGGTCATTCCCGGCCGCAACCGGGCCGAGGCCGTGGTTCTCGGCGACCACTATGACACCGCCTACATGGAGGACGTCTACGACACCTCGACTGGCGGCTCGGGGGCCAGGCTGGCGGCGCGCGGCGCCGACGACAATGCCTCGGCGACGGCAACACTGCTGCAGGCCGCACCGATTCTGCTCGACCTGTCCGCTCGCGGGCTCCTGGACCGAGACGTCTGGCTACTCAACCTCACCGGCGAGGAATTCCCTTCTGACTGCATGGGCGCCCGGGCGTTCTGCCGGGCCCTGGTCGAGCGTCGCCTGGTGCTTCACTCCGGGGAGCGGCAGACCGATCTCTCGACGGCCCGGGTGACCGGCCTGGTGGTCATGGACATGATCGGCCACAACCGCGACAGCGAGCACAACGTCTTCCAGATCGCCCCGGGCGACGGCCCGGGCTCGCTGGCCGTGGCGCGCACCATGCACGCCGCATGCGAGTCCTGGAACCGCCTCGCGCGGCAATTGAACGGCGGCGAGGAGCGACTCGGGCGCGGGCCCGGACACCGCAGCGCCGACCCGGTCATCCCGCCGCCCATCGCACAGCACCCGGTGATGCGCGGCGAGGTCCGCCTCCACTTCACCCCGGCGAGCTCGCTGTACAACACGGATGGACAGGTATTCTCCGACCTCGGCCTGCCGGCAGTCCTGCTCATGGAGGACTACGACATCAGCCGGCAGGGCTACCACGACAGCCACGACACGGTGGAGAACATCGACCTCGATTACGGCGCCGCCCTCGCGGCGATTGCCATCGAGACCGTGGCCCGTCTCGCCGGAGGCTCCCCGGAGCCATCCTCGGGCTGACCCCTCTTCGGCACGTTGCAGCCGCGCTCCCGGAGGCGACCTGAGGGGCAGGACTGCGGTCCAGACCGAGGTGCCAATGCTCCTATCAGGCCGTGACCTGGAGTGGCCCGCCTCGTATCGTACTCTGGCACTTTGTGTTAAGTGGCGGGGCTGAGAGGACTCGAACCTCCGACCCGCGGTTTAGGAATCCTAGTCGGCTATCCTGAGGCGTCCTTGACGTCCATGCCAGTACTGACAATACAGGGTTTACAGCTCAGAGCGTCCACCCACGTTCACCCGTTCCGCACCGATTGGGGGTCAAATTGGGGGTCAAATTCTGCAACCGCGTCTCTCCTGCTCCGTCCCCTGCAAGCCGACCACGACCAGGGTCCGGGCGGAAGGTGAACCGCGTAGTGCCCGGTTCCCAATTTCGCGGCAGCGTGCGGGAGGCCAGTCCGCCGCTCGCGCCGGAGCATGGTAGGGAGTTTCGAGACCCCATCCGGGTCCCGGCGCCCGTCCAGGCCACCGGGTCGACGTGCCAGGATGCCAATCTCGCGGGTGCGTCAGGACAGGTGTAGACTCAGTCCACTGCTGCCCATGCGGAAGGAAAGCGGCCATGCCATGGACCGCCACAGTCGACTCCGACACCTCTATCGTCGAGGTTCGCTACTCTGGCGCACTCACCGAGGGCAAGCTCGCCGATGCGCTGGATGGAGCCCGCCAGCTTGCCTGCCGCTACGGGATTACGAAGGTGCTGGCGGATTGCTCCGGACTGACCGTGGCCCCGCGCTACGGCACCCTTGCAGCCATCGCGAACGCCTTCACTGGCGACTATCGTCAGCGGCAGTTGCGCCGGGCGCTCCTTCTGCCAAAGTCCCACCTTCTGACAGACCGGCTCGAGTTCTGGGAAACGCTCTGCTGCAACCGAGGGACGACGGCCCGGCTGTTCAGCGAACGCGCCGCGGCGCTGGCATGGCTGTCTGAGTCTGACCAACCGAGCTGCAGCTAGAGACGCTCCGAACAGCGGGATGCGTCGACCTTGCCGTCAGAGGGTGTCGTCACGGGTGCTGCCGCGATCGCTGTATGCGCCGCGGTCGCTGTGCTGGGCCCACCGCCGAGGGGTCGTGGGTGATGCCCCAGGCACCCCAAGCAAGGGAACCCGCCACCTGTGTCGACACCCCCAATGTTGATCCCGTCCACCCCTCGGCCGTGCGCAGCGAGAGCACTCGGTCTGCGCCCACGATCAAGTGGTCGTCGAGCTCCATCCCCATGAGCTTGGCCACATCGCGAACCTTCCACGTCAGCTTCCAGTCGTTCGGGCTCGGGGTCGGATCACCGCTCGGGTGGTTGTGCACCAGCATGATGGAGTCAGCGTTCGCCAGGATCGCGACTTTGAACACATCGCGCGGTCTCACCTCGACATTCACCGAGGACCCGACCGCGATCGTGTGGATCGCCACAAGCCGGTGCCGTGCGTCCTTCGCGGCCACCAGCACCATCTCCCGGTCCAGCACGGCCAGGTGGCGAAAGGTCTCGGCCGCGACGCCCGGGTTGTCCAGGTAGACGCCGGGTCCTTCGATCCTATCCCAGGGGTGCCGATCGAGACGAAGCTCGACACCGTACCAGGTGAAGGTCTCGCTGGCCCGCAACTCCCCGGAGAGTGCCACGCCGAAGGTGCGCCGGGGATCCTCGGGTTGTGCATCGGCCCGACTGCTCTTCCTCTTCGTCATCGCCTTGCTTGCCTTTCCGCCCCGGCCGCCCGAGAATGCAGACGAGCGGGGCTCAGTCTCCTACTGCGTTCCGTTCATGCCCACCCCGACGCCGGCCAGTGGCGGGGTGGGCGTCTTCGTTCCAGCCGAGAAGCCTTCGATCCCCTAGGCTAGCCCGCCAAGGGCGTTGCGACGCTCGAACGCCCTCACCTGCTCAGGGGTGATGCGAACCCGTCTGCCGACGCGAATCGCCCCGATACGGTTCTGCCGAATCAGGCGCCGGACGGTCTTGACGGTCACGGCCCAGCGCTTCGCCACGTCGTCGACCGTCAGGCATCCTTCGAAATTGGGCTTCGCCATCATCGCCGAACCCCCGCTTCCTGCTTCGGCATCAAGGCCTCCAGGTCGCGCAAGCCGGCCACAAGGACGGCCCGGGCGAGCGTCGCGGGGGGCAAGCCCTCGGCCTCAGCCACCGCATGGAGCAGAGCGTGCTCCTGCTCCGACAGTCGAAGGGAGAGCGGCCGCTCGCGCCTGGTGGCGGCTCGCTCCGCATCGATTGCGGCTCGTAACGAGTCACGTGTCATTGTGTGCCCTCCACTGTGTATAGACTATGGCACGCTTGACCGAATGTCAATGGACACCCCAGAACCCGGTGCAGAAGCAGCCATTGGGCGACCACGGCGGAGGGGGTCGACGTCGCTTCGCCAGCCCCCTACGCCGCCACCCCGCTGCGGTTGCGCCGCA
>DAONEV010000221.1:0-7215 GCA_035403265.1 Thermoanaerobaculaceae bacterium
GGAGAGGATCCGGCGCACGTCGGGAAGGAAACCCATGTCGAGCATGCGGTCGGCCTCGTCGAGGACGAGGATCTCGACCTGGTCGAGCCGGGCCACGCCGGTGCCGATGTGGTCGAGGAGCCGTCCGGGAGTGGCGATGACCACCGAGACGCCGGAGCGCAGGGCGCGCACCTGGGGAGCGGGGCCGACGCCGCCGAAAATGGTCACGGCCTTCACGGACGTGTGGCGACCCAGCAACGTGAGGTGCTGGTGGACCTGTGCCGCCAGCTCGCGGGTCGGGGTGAGGACGAGCGCACGAGTGACGCCCGGAGGGCGCCCCATCAGGCGCTGGAGGATCGGCAGCGCGAACGCCGCGGTCTTGCCACTGCCGGTCATGGCCGCGGCGAGAACGTCGCGCCCGGCGAGCGCCAGGGGCAGCGCCGCCTCCTGAACTGGGGTGGCCTCGGCAAAGCCGAGGTCACTGGTCCCTCGCACCAGTGCTGGGTCGAGGGGGAAATCGGTGAAACGCATCAAGTACACTCTTATCTTCTCGATGCGCACACGCCAGGCGTGCGGCGCACCGTGTTGGTTCCGGCTGGATTGGGTGAACGGGAAACGCGCCGGGGGTTCTACCGTCCGGGCCTTGGAAGACCCTGGGAAAAGTCAATGCCGCTTCGACTGACCACTTTCGGATCGTCGAAGCGGCATGAACACACTCTCACACTTTCGCCGATATGGCAAGGACGCCTGTGATCAGCATTTCAGGGAATCGGGAAATCGGCATGACGCCGATCCTCTGGCCGTTCAGACCAGCGCGCCCTCGGCCCAGCCGATGCGGTTGATCGTGATCTCTTCGAGCTTGGACGTCCCGAGACCGTAGCGGCGGTCCGCCATGGCCACACACAGCGGCGGGGGAGACAGCGGCCACGGCTCGCCCTTGAGCGCCTCGCGCCTGGCCGTGATGATCTTCAGGCCTACGGCCTCCACCGCCACCGGATCGACGCCGGCAAGCAGCCCCTTGTAGTCCCAGAGGTAGCGCGGGTCCACCTGCGGCCCCTTGTCGCACAGCGGCCGCAGGGCATCGACGAGTACCAGGCGGGTCTTGCCCTTGACATGGGGAAGCAGCCAGATCTCGCCGAGGCGGTCGTTGTTCTCGTCGTGGTACGCGGACGGCGTGTCGCCGAACATGATGTAGTTCTTGAAGACCGTGCCGATGCCTGTCAGCCAGTGCGCCTTCAGGCCGGGCATGCAGATGAGGGCGGTGCACGACCCGACCTCCGCCTTGCGGTTCTGGACATTGAGGATGTTGCTCTCGGGCACGCCGGCCGCGACAAGCGCCGACCGAACCGCTGCGACCAGCTCGTCGTGAGTTGGGGCGAGTGCCCTCGTGGGCACCAGGCCCACCACGTCCTTCGGCGACACGAGTGAGCGCCAGCCCTCCTGGGCGGATCCCTTCCCGGTCACGCTCTTCACCGCCTCGGCGAGCATCCCGTCGAGCAGACCCGAATCCACCTGGTGTCCGGCAGTGAGCACATCAGCGTGCCGGACCAGCGTCACGACAGCCGAGCGTTTCGCCTGTGCCGCTGGCTGCGCCCAGGTCAGACCTGACAACGACGCCCCGACGGCCACCCCGGTTCCGACGCGCACAAAGTCCCGCCTCGTCAGGCTGCGACGACTCTCACTCATGGCTCGCCTCCCCTTCTCCCAGACTCTCGAGACCAGCCTGGACAAAGGCCACAGCGTCCTCCCGCTCGGGGCATTCGAGCGCCAGGGCCAGGCATCGCCCGCGGCGCTGCACGCCCACCCAACCGTCCTCGATGCGAACCACGCTCGCCTCCTCGATTCCCTGGCCGCGCTGGGTCTCCGGGAGATACGCCTGCCGAAAGCGGGTGGCGGCCTGGCGCGCCAGGTGCGCGTCGGGGTACCGCACGAGGACGACCCTTACTCTCGCCGTCGCCGGCCGCTCCGGCGGACCGTCGAAGCGGGCCGTGACCCCGTCGACGCCGTGCCAGAAGTTCAGGATATTCTGCTGGCTGAGGAAGTAAGCCGAGTTGAGCACGAGATGCGAGCGGAGGAAGCAGACGCTGTCCCGGCGCAACCGCCAGCCCGCGCCGACCGTCCCCGACAACGCCCTCGCAAGCTGCGGCGCCGGGCTTGCCTGGGAGGCCGTGGCGATCGCGCGGCCAAGGTCGAGAACGGCCTGCTTCGACGCCTCGGTCTCGCGGACCCCCATGATCCGCGCATAGACAGAGCCCGACCTCAGGCGCAGGAGACCTCCACCGTACAGGGCACGGGGCCATTCCTCGGCCTCCCCGGAGAGGCTTGGCTGGCCGACCACCACGGGCTCGCCACCCCAGTCCATGGAGAGAACCCCGAACGCGTCGTCAGCGCTCTCCATGAAGTACAGCTCGACCGTGATCTCGTCGCCGGGGGCGGCCGCGTACTCGATCACGTCAAGGTGACCGAACCGGTAGGCGAGGTAGATCTCGCCGGCGCCGTCCATGTAGTCGAAGATGGTGGCGGCCTCGATCCGCCTTACCTCGGGGGCGCGCGTCCACTCACCGACTCGCGCCGGCAGGGCCGCGATCACGGCAGTGGGTGCGGTCTGAACCTCGCCACCAGACCGTGCTGGCCCGTTCTGGTGGATTGGCTCGACGGCTCCGGCCCGCGGGCCGGCCGGCATGCCGTTACAGGACGCCGCCAGCGCCACCACCAGTGGAGAGCCCGCCAGCAAGCGCCCGGCGCGCTCTCGAGCTCGTCCAGTCAGTCTTGGTGCGTCGGTCATCGTGCCATTCTACGGTTCGCGTGCTCGCTTGGTTTTCCCTGAGTCCTCGCCGCGAGAGAGGCGCCAGCCGATCGAACCGGTGCCATCGTGCGAGTTGGATGTGCGGTTTTCTGTTGGCGGTGGCCGCCGGGGTACGTTAGCCTGAACTCATGTTCGAGCCAACCTTGCCCGACCCCGACACCATGTACCGCGCCCTGGTCGAAAAGGACGCCTCGTTCGAGGGCATCTTCTTCGCCGGGGTGACGACGACCGGGATCTTCTGCCGCCCCACCTGCACGGCCCGCAAGCCCCACCGCGAGAACGTCGTCTTCTTTCCCACGACGCGCGATGCGATGCTGGCCGGCTACCGACCTTGCCGGGTCTGCCATCCCATGATGCTCCCCGGGACGATGCCGGATGCGGTCGCCCGCCTGCTGCAGGAGATCGAGGCCGACCCCGGCCTGCGCCTGACCGACACCGACCTGCAGGCGCGAGGGATCGAGCCGGCAGGGCTCAGGCGCCTCTTCAAGCGCACCCACGGGATGACCTTCCAGGCTTACCTCCGGGCCCGGCGCGTCGGGGAGGCGTTTGGGCAGATCAAGCACGGCGAGAGCGCTACCGACGCCGCGTTCGGCCATGGATGGGAGTCCCTCTCCGGTTTCGGCGAGGCATTCCGCAAGGTCATGGGCGCTTCTCCCACTCAGGCGACGGGGCCGGTGACTACCGTGACGCGGCTCGAGACGCCGCTGGGGCCGATGCTGGCCGGCGCCTCCGACGCCGGGATCGCACTCCTGGAGTTCGCGGACAGGCGCATGCTGGAAACCCAGATCGAGCGGCTTCGCCGGTTGCTGCGGACACCCCTCGTCCCGGGCTCCAGCCCGTTCTTCGGCCGGCTCGCGGAGGAGCTCCAACGCTACTTCGCGGGCGAGCTGCGACAGTTCGAGGTCCCGCTGGACCTGCGCGGGACGCCGTTTCAGACCAGGGTCTGGACGGTCCTTTTGGGTATCCCCTACGGCAAGACCAGGTCCTATGCCGAGCAGGCGAAGGCAGTTGGCGACCCGGCGGCGATTCGCGCCGTGGCGCGGGCCAACGGCGACAACCGCATTGCCGTCATCGTGCCTTGCCATCGCGTTGTGGGTTCCGACGGCTCACTGACCGGATACGGCGGCGGGCTCTGGCGCAAGCAGTGGCTGCTCGACCTTGAGCGCCGTCAGACCGGGGGTTGCCAGAAGCCCTGACGGCGAAATGGGATGGTCCGCTTTCTTCGACAGGCTCCTACGACTTCTTGCGGCGGGGCCGGGGGACCTTCTCGGACCGGCGGAAGCGTTCCTTCTCCATCGCGTTCATGCGTTCGGTGGCGTACTGAACGATCAACCGCGGACAGGTGTCCTTGACCTTCAGAAGGAGCTTCTCCACCGGCTCTGGCCGCTTCTTCCAGACCTCGCGCAGGAACCAGCCGAGGCCCTGGTGGACCACCTTCTCCGAGTCGTGGAGCATCGGCTCGACGAAAGAGAGCAGCTCGTTCTCGTCGCCACCGGCCTTGAGCACGCGGATGAGCGAGACCGGCACCGCGCGCCGCTTCCAGCGCGAGGCGGCATCCCGCCATGGGCGTAGGTCAGCGAGCGCCACCGCCCCGCGGGTCAGATGCGGCCCGATGACCTGGGCCGAGATGGTGTCGACGTGGGCCCAGTTGTGCAGACCCTCGTCGAGCCACCGCCCCACCCGCTCCAGCGTCGCGGGGCCGAAGTGCGCCGCCTGCGCCTCGGCGAACCAAATGGCGAAAGTCCCTTCCTCGTAAGTGCCGGTCGCCACCAGGTGGTCGCCAAGCTCCAGGAACCCTTCCGGACCCAGCTCCTGGCTCCACGTCTCAAGCCAGACGTCGCGCTGGGCTTCCTGCGTCGCCTGATCGAGGCCGAACGCATCGTAGCCCTCGACGAAATAGCGGCTGTACTTCTCGACGCGCGCCGGGTCGGCGTGCGCCTCGCAGAAGCTCCGGATCTCGGCCAGCTTCTCCTCGATGCCCATTCCTTCTCCCTGACAACCCGAGTACCACTGTCGCACCCCTGCCGCCACAAAGCAACGGCCTGAGCCGCCGCTCTGCCGCCGGCCCATGCGCACCTTGGCCCGGTATCCCGGCAGGCTCGTCCTTCCTGGTTGTGGCCCTGCCCTCAGACCCTGGACCTGAGTCCTCGACCTCGGTCAAGACGATCTTGCGAGGGAGGATCCAAACAGTTCGCAGCAGGCTTCGGGTCGTCTGATTCCACGCCGCGAGGACTCGGCCTGGTCCGGGTCCCCGGCCAGCGGAAGGACCCGGCCCCAACAGAGGACCGGGTCCACGAGCGGCTCGGAGCATCGGAGTTGTGTGAGTCAGCGCTGCCAGGCGGGATCGTGATCGTGGCGGTAGCCCCGGCGATGATGCCGCTGCTGCCCGCGGTCGAACTGCTCCTGCCGCCAGTCACGGTTGGAGTGGTCCTGCCGCCAGCCTCGATGGCGCTGGTCCTGACGCCAGTCGCGATCCCGCCTGTGCGTGCCATACCAGCCGCTCTGATCGCCCAGGTCGATCCTGATGTGCGGGAGCGGGGGCAAGGGAGGGAGGAACGGGAGGATCCCCTGCTCCCGATGTCCCTGTCCATGACGGCGATGGCGGTGCCCTTCGCCGGTGGCCGCGGAGGCGACCCCGGTCGCGGCGATCGCGCCCAGCGCCATGGTGAGGATCAAGCTGACCTTGAGGAGTTTCTGCCGCGTCATCGTCCACCTCCGCGACGGGTCTGCCGCCGCACCAGAGCTAAAGGCAAACCACGTGCCAGTCCAGGAATGCATGTGCCGTCATGGCGCAGGGTGCAGGGAGCCTCGCGTCCCCCACAGAGGACACTCCGCAGCGAGACCCCCGCGTTCCGGCCCCTTGACAACCCGTGCGCATGAATGTACTATGGCATTAGGACACTATGACACTGGTACACAGAGAAAGGAGGAACCGTTGGCCATCACCATCAAGCTCGATCTGAAGAGCGGCGTGCCGTTCTACCGGCAGATCATCGACCAGGTGAAAAGCGCCATCGCCACGGGCTTGGTCGAGCCGGGCGACCGGCTCCCGACGGTGCGCCAACTGGCCGTGGACCTCTCCATCAACCCCAACACGGTGGCCCGCGCCTACACCGAGCTGGAGCTGACCGGTCTCGTCGAGACCCAGATGGGGTCCGGCACCTTCGTCGGCCAGCGCAAGGTTGAGCAGGACGACGTCGAACGGCGGCGGCTGCTCGATGAAATCTGCCAGGAGCTTCTGTCCCGGGCATCCACGCACGGGTTCTCCATCGACGACATCCTCGACAACCTCGGCCAGCGGAAGACCCGCTGAAAAGGGAGACATCATGGGCAAATCACGTGGCATCGGTCTTGAGGACCTCGACCAGCTTCTCTCTCGATTCTCCGGTGACTATCGTTTCGGACCGCTGAACATCATGATCCTGCTCGGGGTGAGCCTGGCCGGCATGGCCGCCCACCTCAGCATCTACCCGTTCCGACTCAGCGTTGTGGTCGACGTGGTGGCCACGGCCCTGGTGCTGGGTGTGCTGCTGCGCCTCACCCAGGTGTGGGGCTCGGCCGTGGTGCTGACCGCTGTCTCGGCCCTGGTTCTCTACCTCCGCCACCGGCCCGAGAGCGCCATTCTGGTCGGCTCGGTGGTCCTGGCCGGGCTACTCGCCACCTCGCTGCAGATCGCGTTCCAGTGGGAGAAGGCCATCCTCCTGCGCTTCGGCCGGTTCCGCGGCCTGCGCGGGTCCGGAATCTTCGTGCTGGTGCCGGTCATCGACCGGGTCGCGAGGTTCGTCGACCAGAGGATTCGCGTCACCACCTTCTCGGCCGAGACCACCCTCACTCATGACACCGTGCCCGTGAACGTCGACGCCATTGCCTTCTGGATGGTCTGGGACGCCGAGAAGGCGGTGCTCGAGGTGGCCGACTTCGTGTCCGCGGTAACCCTCTCCGCCCAGACCGGCCTACGCGACGCGATCGGCAAGCACGAGCTCTCCGACATGCTGTCCCACCGCGACCGGCTCGGCCACGAGATCCAGCAGGTACTGGACGCCAAGACCAACGCCTGGGGCATCACCGTGCAGTCGGTCGAGATCCGCGACATCATCATCCCCAAGGCGCTCGAGGACGCCATGAGCCGCCAGGCCCAGGCCGAGCGCGAGCGTCAGGCCCGCATCATCCTCGGCACGGCGGAGACCGAGATCTCGGAGCGCTTCGTGAAGGCGGGCGACGCCTACGAGGGGAAGCCGCTCGCGCTCCACCTCCGCGCGATGAACATGCTCTACGAGGCGATCAAGGAGAAGGGCTCGATGGTCATCGTCCCCTCGAGCGCCGTGGAGACGATGGGACTCGGCGGCCTCTCCGGGCTCACGGCGCTCGGAAAGGACGCCCCGACGAAGGGCTGACGCGGCCGCCGGCGTCTCCGCGCGCCCGGAAGAGAG
>DAONEV010000222.1:0-7192 GCA_035403265.1 Thermoanaerobaculaceae bacterium
CTGGGCTGGCGCACGGTGGCCGACACCGCGCGCGTGGCGCTCTCGCCCTGCTCGGACGACCGTCCGTTCATCGCGCAGATCGGCCTGTGGCGCAACCTGACCCGCGAGCGGCTGGCCAAGGCCGGCCCCTACGGCGACTTCTCCGGTCTGCCCATCTCGCAGCTCATCCTCATCGTCGTGCTGCTCGTCGCCCTGGTGCTGGTGCTGCCGCTGGTGCTGCTGCCCTACGCGACCAGCCGCGAGAAGCTGCCGGCGGCCGGCTGGTTCTACTTCCTGCTGATCGGCATCGCCTTCATGGCGGTGGAGGTGGTGCTCATCCAGCGCTACACGCTGTTCCTCGGCGCCTCGACCTACAGCACCGCGACCGTCCTGCTCACCCTGCTGGTGATGGCCGGGCTGGGCAGCCGCGCGGCGGCGCGCGTGCCGGCGCGCGTGCCGTTCCTGGTCATCCTCGGCTGGCTGCTGCTCGAGATGACCGTGCTGCCGCTCGTCACCGCGGCGCTCAGCGGCCTGCCAGTGGCCGCGCGCATCGCGGTGACGGCGCTGCTCATCGCGCCGCTCGGCTTCTTCATGGGGATGCCGTTCCCGCGCGGCGTGCTGCGCGTCGGTCCGCTGGTGGACTGGGGCTTCGCGGTGAACGGGCTGGGCTCGGTGCTGGGCGGCGCGCTGGTCGTCGCCTGCGCCATGGTGTTCGGGTTCCGCGTCGCCCTGCTCGGCGGCGCGCTGCTCTACCTGGCGGCGTTCGCGCTGCTCGCGGCGGAGCGCGGCTGGCGGGTGCGGACGGTTCCCGCCGCGGACGCGACGGCACCGCAAGACTAGACCGCGGTCGAGCGGGTGGGCTAGTGTGCGCCCATGCCCACCCGCATGCCGTTCCGCTACTGCCCGCGCTGCGCCACGCCGCTCGAGAAGCGCGACGACCACGGCCAGCGTCGTCCCGTCTGCCCGCTGTGCGGCTGGGTCCACTACCACAACCCGGTGCCGGCCGCCGGCGTGATCCTCGAGCGGGACGGCAGTGTGCTCATGGTGAAGCGGCGCTACGCGCCGCGCGTGGGCGCGTGGTGCCTGCCTGCCGGCTTCATGGAGTACGGTGAGACGCCGGAGCAATGCGCGGTGCGCGAGATGGAGGAGGAGACCGGCCTGTGGGTGCGGCTCACCGGCCTGTTCGGCGTCTACGCCGGTCTCGACGATCCGCGCTCCCGCGCGGTGCTCATCCTCTACACCGCGCAGCGCGAGGGCGGACGACTCCGCGCCGGCGACGACGCGACCGCGGCGAAGTGGTTCGCGCCCTCGGCACTGCCGCGCGCCATCGCCTTCGCGGCGCACCGCCAGGCCCTGCGGGACTACTTCGGCCGCCACTGACCGCTGAGGTCGCCCGGGGGGCTCCTGGCCGCCCCGCGCTTGGCCCGGTCCTTGCGCCGATGGGTCTCGTTCCGGTGGCGAAACCGCGCCGGAGGACCCTCACCGCAAGGAGCCGAACTCCATGTCCTGTCGTGTGTTGCTGGCCTCGCTCCTGGCCCTGATCCTGGTCGCCGGCTCGGCCGACGCCCAGACCTTCAGTGCAAGGCGCATGGCCATGGGTGGCGTGGTTCTGGCCGGCGGCGGGCCGGGCAGTGACGGCGCCAACGTGGCCTATCGCGCGGTCCCGCGCGAGAAGCAGTCGGGTTGGGCGCTGCCGCTGCCCATCGGCGTGATCCCGGTGCTGGCGGATCCGCCCGAACTGGACCCGGACAAGCCCGAGTTCAACGTCTACGAGCTGGCCAACCTGCTCTACAACCCGCCCTGGAACCTGCAGCTCGTCGAGCCGGACACGCCGGGCAACGACATCACCGTGGTGGTCGGCAAGGGCCACCTCTCGATGGACCTGGGCGACATCCGCTCGGTGTTCCCCGACGACGGCAGCCGGCAGGGCGCCGTCCTCAACGGTCCGTCGCTCGGCTTCGGCGTGCACCGCTTCTTCCTCGCGGCGGCCCCGCAGGTCTACTACCAGAACGAGCTGACGCTGAACGACGCGCTGCTCGACGCCATGGACGGCACCGAGTTCCGCTCGAACACGCGCTACGAGATGCTCGACGGCGGCAGCGGCATGGCCGCGGCCGGCGTACACCTCGGCTGGGCCGGTCCGCTGGCGCAGGTCGGCGATCCGCGCGGCAAGGGCATGGGGCTGTACGCCGGCGCGCGCGTGAAGCTGATGCGCGGCCTGGCCTACGGTCGTGGTGACGGCGCCGTCGCCTTCACCACCCCCGACACGCTGTTCGCCTCGGAGCCGGTGGACGTGGACTACCTCGGCCACTACGAGACCGCCGGCCCCGACGGCGGCGGCTTCGGACGCGGCTTCGACCTCGGCGCCGTCTGGATGGGCGGCGGGCTCGAGGTCGGCCTGGGGGTCAACGACATCGGCACGCGCTACGACTGGCGCGTGCGCGAGAGCATCGGCTACGACGATCCGGAGACCGGCGACTACGTGCAGGAGACGCTCACCGAGGACAAGAAGGTGAGCAGCACCGTGCCGACCACCGGTATCGCCAACGTGGCGCTGCACGTCGGCCGCCTGGTGCTGGCCGGCGATGTCGTGCGCGGCGTCAACTCGACCACCGGGCACGTGGGCGGCGAGGCGTGGATCGCGCGGATGCTCGCGCTGCGCGCCGGTGCCTACCTCGATCCCGAGCAGACCGTCCAGTACACCGGCGGCGCGGGCGTGCGGCTCGGTCCCGTCGGCCTGGACCTGGCCGTGGCCACCCACTGTCGCAACCTCACCCGCGAACGCGGCCTCGAGCTCGGGGCCGGGCTCGCCTTCTACCGATAGGAGGCGCCATGCGCAAGCGTGCCATCATCCTCGCTGCCGCGGCGGCGCTCGCTCTCGTCGGCTGCGGCGATCACAACCTCGTGCTCCGGGTGGACGTGCTCAGCTACCTGGATCCCGGCATGCGTTCGGCCTCGTTCGGCCCCATCCCGGCGATGCCGGGCGGGCTGGTCACCGGCGAGCAGGCGCTGGTGGACGACGAGACCGTGAACCTCGTCAACGGCCTGAGCGGCGTGGCCGAGGTCGAGGACGTCGAGCTCACCATGTCGGTGATCACCCGCGACTCGACGGGCGCCGGCGTGGACACGCTGCGGCTCTACGCCAGCGACGGCGACACCCATCCGCTCGCCACCGGGCCGGTGCTGCAGCAGGTCGTGACGCTGAGTCCGGGCCGGACCGACACGACGAGCGTCACGGTGAGCGGCAATCGCCGCCTCGCCGACCTGTTCGTGCAGCAGCGGATGCGGATCAGCGTGACCAGCTCGGGGCGCGGCCCGGAGAGCGGGGATGCGCTCAACGGCAGCGTCGAGCTGAGCAAGCTGGAAGCCGTGGTGATCGCGGGGCGGAAACCACTCTAGCCCAGAGAAGGGACTCCACGCCCACATCGGCCGTCCCGAACGACGCGGCCCGGCACCAGGAAGGTGCCGGGCCGTCGTCTTGCCCGAGGAGCCGACCGCGCGGCGCCGCCGGTCGGGTCAGGCCCAGGTGGCGTTGGCCGCGCGGCGCACCATCTCCTGGCTGCCGAGCGTCATCGCGATGATCGAGCCGACCAGCACCGCGCGGTCGAGGTCGAACTCGTCGAAGACCTCGCCGTCGCGCTTGTTGCTCAGGTTCAGTACGCCGCAGGTCCGGTCCTTGTAGGTGAGCGGCACGCAGATGAAGGAGTCGGAGTTGTAGGCGTCCTGGTCGGTGTGCATGGGTCCGTCGCCGTCCTCGCGCACGCGCACGAACAGCGGCTTGCGGTTGCGCGCCACCCAGCCGGAGATGCCCTGGCCGACGCGCACCTTCACCTTGCCGGCGACCGCCGGATCAATGCCCTGCTGCGCGGCGATGGAGAGTGTCTCCTTCGGCGAGTCGAGCAGCATCAGGCTGCAGCGCTCGATCTGGAAGTGCTCGCACATCCACTGCACCAGCGTGGTGGGCAGCGCGGCCTGGTCGTGCTCCTGGGTGAGGACCTGGAAGACGTCCTTCATGAAGCCGACCGTGCGTTGCAGTTCGGTGGCCCGCGTCTGCGTGGAGGTCAGCTCGGAGTAGGCGGTGGTCAGGTGCTGGGTGGCCGCGGCCGACTGCTCCTCGAGCGCATAGAGCTGCACCTTCACCCGCTCGAGCTCCTGCTGGTACTGGGTCGAGCTCTTGTCGAGCTGCTCGATCTCCAGCGTCAGCGCCTCGAGCTGCTCGGCCTTCGAGCGGTTTTCCTCCTCGAGTTCCTGGCTGTGCGCGTCGAGCCGGCGGATGCGGTCCTGGAACTCCGCCGCCGCCGCCATCGCGCCCGGCGCCGACGAGCGCTCGCGCCCGGCGCGGTGGAGATGCTGCGCCAGCGCCAGCGCGGCCATGCTCTTGACCGGGATGAGATCGGCGACCGCCCGGCCGCCGAAGGCGCCGCGCCGCTCGCTGACGATGGTCAGCAGGGCGAGGATGTCCTCGGCGTCGGCCAGGGGCATGCAGACGCAGGCCTGCCACGACGGGGCCGCGGTCAGTGCGGCCAGCCCGGGGGCCTCGATGGGGTCGGGCTGGTAGGCCGGCGAGGCGCCGAAGACGTGGGTGAGCAGGGAGCGACGGCTGTCGGGATTGAAAAATGCACTGGGGTGGAAGAACTTTCGCACGAGTCGGGGCGGGAGCTCGTCCACGGGCATGTCCACGTCCCGGCGCACCAGGCGCTGTCCGGCCCGCTGGTAGACGCTCACCAGCGAGTCGTGGCTGACCTCGTAGAACGCCAGGGATGCGCGCCAATCCGGATGCACGGCTTGCAGATAGCCCAGGAACTCGTAGACGAGGGCTTCGGTATCCCGAGAATTGGTCAGGCGGTCCGAGATGTCGCGCAGGTCGAACTTGGACACGGCAGGATCCCTCCTGGATGCGTTGGGTGAGGCGGACGCCCAGGAAAGGCAAGGGCCATGCCGCGCCGGAGCTTACCGGCTCTCCGGCAGGGGCCCCGGCGGCCTTCCCCCCGGGCGCTCGCCGGGGTTGCGAGCCGCGCACGGCCCGGACTAGATTGGCTCGTCCCCCGCAGCCGATTCCCCGGAGGGTTCCCATGCCCAGGCTCGCGGCGGTCCTGGAGTCCCTGCACTTCGGTTACGAGCCGGCCCAGGTGGCGAGGGCGGCGGCGACCCGTGAAGCCGAGGGGCAGCGCGTCCTCCACCTCGAGCGTGACGAGACCGACTTCCCCACGCCCCCGCACGTTCTCGAAGCGCTGACCGCGGCGCTGCAGGCGGGCGAGACACACTATCCGCCGCCGGGCGGCGTGCTGCCCCTGCGCGTGGCGCTGGTCGAGAAGCTCGACCGCGAGAACGGCATCTCCTGTCACCCCGAGGACGTCGTCGTCACCGCCGGCGCGACGCACGGTCTCGGGATGGCGGTGCGAGCCCTGCTGGCGCCGGATGACGAGATCCTCGTGCTCACGCCCTACTGGCCGACCGTGCCGGGCGTGCTCGGCCTCGTCGAGGGCGTGCGCTGGCGCGGCGTGTCGGCCTACCTCGACGTGCTCGAGGATGCGCTCGCGCCCGAGGCGCTGGCGGCCCGGCTCCGCGCCAATCTGCGGCCGTGGACCCGCGCTCTGCACCTGAACACCCCCAACAACCCGACCGGTGCGGTGCTGTCGCGCGAGCACCTCGCGGCCGTGGCCGCGGTGGCGTGCGAACACGACCTGTGGGTGTTGAGTGACGAGACCTACGAACACCTCGTCTTCGACGATGCCGAGCACGTGAGCATCGCCGCGCTGCCCGGAATGGCGAACCGCACCGTGTCGTTGTTCTCGTTCTCGGTCTCGTACGCGATGCCCGGCTGGCGGCTGGGCTACGTGGTCTCGCCGCCGGCGCTGCGGCCGGCGCTGGGGCCGGAACTCGCCGCCCTGACCACGCGCGGGGTCTTTCCCGCGGTGCAGCTCGCCGGCCTGGCTGCACTGACGGGACCGCAGCGCGTGATCGAGACCACGCGCCAGGCCTGCTGCGAGCGGCGCGACCTGTTCCTCGCGCAGCTCGCCGGCCAGTCGGTGCTGCGGGCGGCGCGTCCGTCCGGGACGTTCTATGCCTTCGTGGACGTGGCCGCGGCGCTCGAGCGCCGCACGGTCTGGGACCTGGTGCGCGAGTGGCTCGAACTGGGGATCGCGGTGCTGCCGGGCACGGCCTTCGGCCCGTATCCCGAGCGCGTGCGCTTCTCGCTGGCAACGCGCCGGGACGACGTGGGCGAGGCGACACGTCGCCTGCGCGAGCGCTACGCGGGCACGCCGGCGGGTTGAGCGGGCTAGCCCGGACTATTCATGAACCGCAAGCCGAGGATGTGGGATGGCCGTGGAGGACAAGGAGTACGGCGTGGCCGCGACGCAGTCGGGGTTGAACACCCCGTCGAGGAGCGGCCACGCCGCACGACGCGGTCATCCGCGGCCAGACAGCGTCCGCAGGCGCGGGCTCATGAATAGTCCGGGCTAGTGGACGACCACCAGCCGCCGGGTGAAGACGGCGGCGCCCAGCGCGGCCCGCACGAGGTAGACGCCGCGCGGGAGCCGGTCGCCCGAGTCGTCGCGCAGGTCGTAGGCCAGGTCCACGAGGCCGGCGCCGTAGTCGGCCCGGACCAGCCGGCGCACCCGTCGGCCGGCAACGTCGAAGACCTCGACCTGCACCGGTGCGGCCACCGGGAGCGCGAGGCGGAAGGTGGTCTGGCCGCTGGCGGGATTGGGCCGGGGGGGCGAGAACGACAGCGCCAGGCTCGCCTCCTGGCCGTTCGTCTCCTCGACCTGGCCGGAGATCACGTTCGACATCTCGGACCAGTTGCCGGAGGCGTCCACGGTCTTGATGGCGAAGTAGTAGGTCACCCCCGCCTCGAGGCCGGAGACGCGACAGAGCTCCGTGGTGCCGGGCACGCCGGGTCGCGGTACGCCCGTCGCCGCGCTGGCCCGGGAGAAGCTCGCGGCGGTGATCAGATCACGCGAGTAGCGGAGGTCGTAGGCCGCGGCACGACCGGATACCCCGTCCCCGCCGGGCGCGGTCCATTCGACCACGATCTCCCCGGCGTACGACCGGGCGATACAGGCAAGGGTGATGGATACGACAAAGGCCGTCGTGGCCAGGATGCGTGAGCAGTGCAACGAACTCTCCGTTCCTTGGAAATCCATCCGGGCGGCCGTGCCCGGGGGCCATTGGGAACCGGACGACTTCTCCGAAGCTCCAGGACGGCCGC
>DAONEV010000223.1:0-7178 GCA_035403265.1 Thermoanaerobaculaceae bacterium
GTTGTGCCGCGCGGCCTACGAGACAGCCTGGGAGATGATCGGCGCGGCCTCGCCAGATGGTGGCCATATCACACCAGGCATGGTCGCCGTGGTGCAGACGTTCGGCGACGACCTGGGCTGACACCCGCACGTGCACGCGCTGGTCACACGCGGCGGGTGGGACCGGTCCGGCGCGTGGACCCCTGTTCCCTTCGTCGACGGTGAGGCCGCGGCGCTGGTGCTCCGGCACCGGGTGTTTCGCGTCCTGCAGGGGGAGGGGTTGTTGTCGGCGGAGCGGACGCGCCTGCTGCTGTCGTGGCGGCACTCGGGTTTCTCGGTCCACACCTCGGTCACGGTCCCGCCCGATGACCCCGACGGGCGCGAGCGGCTTGCCCGTTACCTGCTCTGGGCGCCGGTGAGCCTCGATCGTCTGCGCGTGAACGAGGACGCGGGCTCCCTTGCGTACGCGGGGCGCAGGCGCTCAACCGGCCGTGGCACTGGCGACGAGGCCGAGCCGGACGCGCTGGACTTCCTCGCCCGGGTGGTGATGCACATCCCTGAGCCGCGCCGGCATGTGATTCGCTACTACGGCGCGTACTCCAGTGTCGTGCGAGCCCGGCGGGCGCGGCAGGCGGCGGCACCCGCCGGCAGTGGAGCTGCGCCGGCACCTCCACCCGCTGCGCACGAGCCGGCCAGTCTCGAGTGGAGGGCAGCGCGCCGCCGCTGGGCGCAGCTCATTCGCCGCATCTACGAGGTCGACCCCCTGGTCTGCCCCCGCTGTGGCGGACCGATGCGCATCGTTGCGTGCATCACCGAGTCGCGGGTGATCGGGACGATCCTCAGACACCTCGCCGCAAAGGGGGTGGATGCGCGCAGCCCACCCGGCGCCGATCCGTCCTCACCTCAGCGCACGGTCACTGCCGCCTGACCGTCAGGCCCCGGCCGCCCGTGCCGCGCACGACGCGAGGCACGAGCCCGGCGAAGCCCCGTCCTCCATCCAGGCTCCGCCGGGCTCGTGCCTGCCCAGCAGCATCCGAACCCGCGAGATCGCCCCCCAAGCGCGACGGTCCGGCCTCAGATCCCCGCCGTCGGCGCATCACCGACCCCTTGAACCCACCTCCACTGAGCCCTACCATGCCTGCAGAGAGAAAGGAAATTCGTTTCCATCAGAGCCGGACCCAGTCTGGATGGCAGAATCGCAGTGCAGCGGCCGGGCCGGATCTCGTTGACCATGTTCTGGCAACGGTGTAGTGTCAAGAAGGGAAAGCTCCTGACGTCTATCGTTGCGTGTGAAGAGCGCCAACAGGAGGACGTATGCGACGATCGAGCTCCATCTTCTGCGCCGTGACGCTGCTCGCCGCTGCTGCCGCGGCGGATCGAATGCCGATCGAGATGCACTGGACCGTCCCGGATGCTCTCGCCATAGACCGTTCCGTCTACCCGCACCTCTGCTACGTGCTCGCAGGATCTCGCCTTGGGGTTGTCCTCGAGCTTGACGAGAGTGATATCGCGGCGCATCCCGCGGCCCGGGCGACGATCGCCTTCGCACCCCAGCTGGGGAACCAGATCGCTGATGAAAGCGCGATGTATGGTCCCCTCGCACCGCGGCGCGAGTACCTCATCGCTCCCGAGATACCCGGGCGCTTCTCTGTCACCGCGCTGGTGGACGATCCCGAGGACGGGTTCACGCTCACCAGTCACCTTACGGTGGTCGCCGTCCGCTCTCTGGCCGAGGTGCCGCCCCCGCCGCCCCCGCAAGCGCCAACAGGCTTCGTACCCGCGGTTCCTGCGGTGCGTGATGCGGCGGGCGAAGCAGCGCCGGCGGTGGCACCTGTGAACTACGCACGCATTCATGGCCCAGCCGCAAGCTATCTCTTCACCGACCAGGCAAAGCGGTTCATGATGCGCGGTCTCCGGCTGGAGCTCTGGCAGAGCGGGGGCGCCGCCGCGATCAAGACGGTTTACACCAACGACAGCACCAGCGAGGGCAACTGCGGCCTCGACTTCGAGGATTACGTCGACACGTCGAACATCTGGCATCATTCGGACGACTCCGGCCTCTTTGACTTCGGGAACGTCTTTGTGGGTGCCGGCGGCATGGACCTGGTCATCCGGGTCGTCTACGAGTACTGGGCGGACGGGACCGGCATCGACACGACTGGAGCATACAGGCGCGCAGCCGTCACCGACGCAGACAATGCCGACGTGCAAGTCGAGCAGTGGTACAACGTTGGTCATGTGGGATCGACTCAGGACTGGTTCATCGGGGTCTTCTCGCCTGAGCTGTCGGCGAGCAACGGCTCGCTAGCCGACGAGGCGAGCAAGACGGTCTTCGACATCTCGCGTTTCAGGCGTTACATGAAGTACTGCACCGGAAGCCTGGTGCCGGAAGACGGATTCGTCGGTGCGCACCTCCAGCTCTCGGAGACCCGATCTCCCTACACTCGGTACAGCGACGGCGATGTCGTATTCACGACATGGGACAACGGCTACCTGTGGTACCTCTACACCGACTCAATCCGCCACGAGTACACCCACGCGATGCACTACGGCATGAGGGGCAACAGTTTTCCTCCGATGGCGGCGGGCGACACCAACCACGGTGGTTGTGCCAACAGCGACTCCGCTGACGCACTCACCGAAGGGCTCGCTCGTTACTTCCCGCCCGTGATCTTCCGAGACGGTATTTACCACTGGACCGCGACCAGTACCGCTGCAATGAGCGGGGTCTTCGACTACTGCACAGCGCCATCGCCTGACGACCTCCACGAGTGGGCTGTTGGTCGGGGGCTCTACCAGGGGTGGACCTCAGCAGGGTCCACAAACACATATGTCAACTGCACCTCGGACTCGATCTTCACCCGTGATCCGGGTTACGTCCAAGACACTTTCATGGGACTTGTCGCGGATTGCGCCTACGACCATGACCTGTGGTGGGGCTTCAACAACAACGGCATCAACTACGACTCGACGGAGCCGACGAATCCGAGCGGCGTGACAGTCACCCCAAACCAGAGATGGACCAACGACAAAACGCCGACGTGGTCCTGGACCGCGGGGACGGATGACATCTCCGGAGTCGACGGCTACGGCATCTACCTCTCGACTGCGGCAGGGTTGCCGGGCGCTACCAAGGACATCGAGGAGGTCACCTCGTACACGCCCGCGGCACTGGTCGACGGCAGCAACTACTACTTCAACATCCGCTCCGTCGACCATGCAGGCCATTGGGCTGCCGGGTATAGCTTCCAGGGACCGATCGGGATCGACACGGTGCCGCCGACGGCGAGCTTGACGGTACCAGCGCGTGCGTACAGGTGCACGGATCAGGGCTTGTTCGTCGTCGGCCTGGCCTGGACGAGCAGCGACAGCAGGTCAGGCGTCTCGGCGACTCGGCTCTGGTCCCGGTACGACCTCGGATCATGGACTTCCAGCGCGGCGGTCGTCGGCACCAGCGGCACGTTCTTCTACTCACTTGCCTCGACCTTCGGCCGGCACGACTACTACACCCTCGTTTCCGACAACGCCGGCAACGAGGAATACAGCGCCGTCGGCACCCTGTACTACTGGCGCGCCGGGGACGTCAACGGCGACGGCGCGCCCTCGGTATTGGACGTGTTCTACCTCATCAACCACCTCTACGCGGGTGGGCCGGCGCCGGTCGGAGACCCGGACCCGAACAGGGACGGCTCGACGAACGTCATGGACGTGTTCTACCTCATCAACTACCTCTACGCCGCCGGCGCCGCGCCGGTCTGTTAGCCCGGGTGTCTTACCGCCAGCAGCAAGGCTAGGCGGTCCCTTCCAGCGCCGCGACGGCCCCGGGCATGGTGCGGCCGAACAGGGCGAGGTTGGGGGCGATGACCGCCGCCAGCACGTTCACGAAGGCGAGCTCCGTAACGCCCTCGAGCTGGGCCTCCAGGAAGGCCGCCCGGCGGATCGCGTTCAACCGGGGCTTGAGTGGCGGCTGACGCCCTACCAGCAGCACCGCCGCTACGTTCCGGGTGGTCTCACCCGGCCACCGCCCTGCCGCCCCAGCGTGACCCGAAGTCTTGTTTCGTTAGGCCAAGTCGGCATTTCAGTGCACAAGCTACTCGTCATCGCGCTTCACCGCGGCATCAGCGCGAACACACCCCAGCCCAGGTATTCACGCGTGTAAGCGGCGTAGCGCTCGGGTTCCGAGGTCAGTTTGGCTCGAACATCTTTCGCGAACTCGTCGTCGGGATTGGCTTCAAGCCATCGGCGCATGGTGAGCCATTTGGCCGCCTCGTATCTGTCCCAGCCGTCCTGGTCAGCCAGGACCATCTCAACGACGTCGTAGCCAAGATGGTCGAAAGACGCCGTCCACGCCGCGCCGCTCGCGGCACAGCTCCATCACGGTGCCGAGGGTGCGCTCGGGGGTCATGATTGTCGCCTTGATGTACGGCTTGAAGACCTCCTCAACCGCAACAATCCAAACCCCTTACCTCGCCAAATCCCTATCCTGCTCCTGGGAACTTCGGCCTAGAAGCGGACCCTGACGCCCACGGACGGCAGGAACGGCAGGCCCTCCGACGGCTCCTTCCTCGTGAAGTCGGCGTTGTACGAGTACCCCTCGACGTTGGCGCGGGCGTAGACGTTGATGATGTCGAGGTAGTAGCTCCAGGTGAGACGGCCGGGAGCGGGCGCGTACTCGAGGCGGAGGTCGAGGCGGTGGTAGGCCGGCAGGCGGCGGGAGTTGATCGTCGCGTGGTCCTCGTCGCGCTGGTAGGTGAAGGTGTCCCCGGCCGCCGAGTCGTACACCCCGTCCCCGTCGACGTCCTCCACCACCCGGATGACGTTGCGCACGGGGGTCGTGGGGAACCCGGTCGCGTAGTGCCACGTGCCCGAGAGCTCGAAGTGGGGGCTGAACCGGTACCCGCCGGTGAGCAGCACGCTGTGCCGCTGGTCGTGGTCCTCCCACTGCCAGCCCTCGTCGTCGCGGGTGCGCGCCTCCCCGTAGGAGTAGGCGAGCATCCCGTAGTACGGTCGGTTCGTCCCTTCCAGGAGAGTGAGCACCACCTGGGCGCCGCGGGCGTACCCCCGGCGGCTGTTCTCCGGGAGGAACGTCCGCCGCTCCCGGACGTACGGGTACGCCTGGTCGAGCTCGTCGAGGACGAGGATCGTCTCCTCCTCCTTGCTCGAGGCCAGGATGTCCTCGAGCGGCTTGTCGTAGAGGTCGAGCGAGAGCTTCCAGCCGCGCGAGCCGGTGTAGGCGACGCCGGCCACGAAGTGCTCGGCGTGCTCGGGACGCAGCCTGGCGTTCTTGATGCCGCGCAGGTCCAGGAAGTAGCCGTCGCCCTGCAGCGCCTCGAAGCTCGGGTACTGGTAGTAGTGCCCCCAGGCGGCCCGCAGCTCCCAGGCCGTCCCCGGCCGCCAGACCAGGGAGGCACGCGGGCTGGTGGTGCTCATCCCCGACAGCTCGGAGCGGCCCACCGCACGCCCGCCTTGAGCTCGAGGTCGCGCGCCAGGGCGAAGGTGTCCTGGGCGAACGCCCCGAACCTGGAGTAGTCCTCCCGCTCGTCGAAGCTCTTGATGGAGTCCGGAATGTCGACGCGAGGGTCGTTGGTGTCGAGGTGGAACCCGACGGTGTTCTCGCTCCGACTCACCTCGCCGCCCAGCTCGAGGGTGTGGCGGCCGAGCGTGCTCTCGACCCAGGCGCGAAGCGTCGTGGTCGCCGCCTCGAGGTCCTGGTCCGCGCGGGTCTCGAACCCCGTCTCGCCCTCGCGGTAGAAGACGTCCGACGTCTGCGTGTCGCTCGTGCGCGAGGCCACGTAGTGCAGGCGCAGCCAGTCGCTGAACAGGTGCCGGCCCTGCAGCCCGAACACGAGGTTCTGCTGGGTATCTCCCGCCTCGACGTGGTTGTCGGGGAGGCCGTCGAACTCCTGGTCGTCGGCGGTGAGGTCCGTCTCCTCCTGCGAGCCGAGCACGGTGAGGGTGAGCCGGTGCCGCGACGAAGGCTCGAGCAGGATCCGCGCCTGCAGGTCGGCGAAGGACGGGATGTCCTCGTCCGTCGCCACGAGGTCGAAGTACGTGCGGCGGGCGCTCACCAGCCAGCTCGAGGGGAAGCCGAGGCCGAGGCTGCCCTCGGCCCGAAGGTTGGCGTTGGTCAGGCTGATGTTGGCGCTGCCCGCGAACGGCGTGTCGACGGTACCCGTCCGGCTCTCGCCCGCGATCACTGCCGACAGCCGGTCGCCGTAGCGGACGTCGAACCCGCCCGGGTAGAGGGTGAGCGACTCCAGCGTCTCGGGGTTGAACAGGCTCGTGAGACCGAAGACCCGGTAGGGGTCGTAGACCGGGATGCCGTCGAGATAGATGCCGTTCTGGTCCGGCCGGCCACCGCGGACGTACAGCCGCCCCGACCAGTCGTCGCGGGAGATGACGCCGGGCAGCGACTTGAGCGCCTGCATGCCGTCCTCGAACGCACCCGGGGTGTCGGCGACCGCCTGGGCCGACACCTCCTGTGCGGGCTCGGGCGGTGCCGGCGGCGGTCCGGTGACGACGAGCTGCTCCGCGTACCCCGGGGCGCGCTCCAGCGCGATCTCCAGCCGGTCGGCCCGCCCGAGGTCACGCACCTCGACGGTGCGCGGGAGATACCCGGGGACCTGAACCTGCAGCGCGAGCGGGGGCTGGCCGTCCATGGGCAGGGCGAACCCACCCCGCTCGTCGCTCACTACAGCAGGCTGCCCGCCACCCGTGATCTCGGCACCCGGGATCGGCGCCCGCGTCACCGCGTCGACCACCCGCCCGCGAAGCACCACGCCGGTGCTCGTCTGCGCGGGCAGGGGGTCGGCGCTCAAGATGCCCGGTACCAGCATGGGCAGAAGGATTGTGAATCCGAGCAGGGCGCGCCCGACGGGCGAGCCGGACCTTTCGTGTCGCGTCATGGCTCTGAACCTCGGTGTCCGTCTGACAGACTAGAACCAGAAGGTGATGCCGACCCTGATCTGGCCCTGCACCAGGTCCCGGTTGCGGTTCCACTCGCAGTCGTCGTGGTGGTGCTCGCAGCTCTCGTCGTCCCACCCCCACTCCTCGTCGCTCGTGTCGCTCCAGGTGCCGCGGGCCTCGAGCCTGAACGCCACGTGCTCGGCGAGGGCGATCTTGATGCCGCCCCCGAGGCTCGACGAGAAGCGCTGGGTGTTCGACAACCCGGCCCTCTCCGGTCTCAGGTCCGCGACCCC
>DAONEV010000224.1:0-7150 GCA_035403265.1 Thermoanaerobaculaceae bacterium
CCGGTCAGACCCTGATGGCCCGTCTTGCTGGCGTCCACGTCCCAGGTCCGACCGTCCCGGGAGACCTTCTTCCAGGCGTTGTCGAAGATCGTCGCCAGGAAGGAGTTGGCGGGAGAATACTGGATCTGCTTCGACTTCGGCGGGCTGCCGCAGGTCTCGGTGACCGTCACGAAGTTGGTCCATTCCTGGAAGAGCCCCGAGACAAAGGCCCGATGCCCGGGTCCGTTGACCACCCACGGGTGTACGAACAGCGACGTGCCCGGCCAAACCCCAAGCGGGCCGGCGGCCTGGCCGCTGTAGGAGCAGCTCTGGTCGTTGCCGCTGATCTTCCAGGAGTAGCTCCCCGCGGAAGGGATGTAGCCGCGGAAGATGGGCGTGCCTTCGTCGATCAGGCCGTCCCCCAGGTTGAGGAAGCCGATGCCGGTCACGGTCATCGTCTCCGTCACCGCCTGTCCCCACTTGTAGGTCAGGTTGGCGCTGCCTTCCCACGCTCCGCACCCGAAGTTGGAGGTCCACACCAAGGGCGAGAAGGCGCCCTGGGGCACGAGGTCATTCGACGTGTCGATGCTGGCGTTGGAGAGGATTACAATGAGCGACTCGAGCCTCTCGGAGTCCTTCTGCCGGCAGAACGAGACATACCTGCGGCCGGTCCAGTCCTCCTCCTTCCACTTGCCGCCGATCTTCAGCAGCGCCCGCACATGGGCGCCCTTCGGTGTCACCGCCGGCGACTGGGAGGAGAAGACGTCGCCGTACTCGTCCACCGTCTGTAGGTTGACCGCTGAGTTGAGCCCGTTGAAGAACCCCACCGCGGCGCACGTGTCGTCGGTGAACTCGAAGGCGAAGTAGCGGGTGGACAGGCGCGGCAGCTTGATCTCGTCGCCCTTGGCCGTCTCGAAGTACCCGTCGCCGCCAGTGACACTCATCGGGAAGGTGTCCTGAATCGCGGCGCGCAGCGGCAGAATGTCCTTCTCCATGAACTTTGCGAACGGCTGGGCGGTGTTCCAGGCCTGGACGCCAAACGCGGGCCACGACTCGTCGAGCGGCACGCCAGCCCGCTTGAGCCCGGCGTCGAGGGCGTGGAAGGCGTCCCCCAACTCGGTGGCCTCCCAGATGTACCGGATGACGGCGGGGCTGGTGCCTTTGATGCGCGTCAGGTACTGAAAGAAGAGATAGGCGCCGTAGGCGTGCAGCTTGTCGTTTTCGCTGGCAAAGGCATCCATCGGCTTCTCTGGCTCGTCCAGGTAGTTGTCGGCGTACGTCTGCTCGCGATCCACATCCGGGTAGAGGAAGTCCTCGAACCAGGTCGCGATCGGCTCCCGGAGCCAGTTGTACTCGTCGATGCATCCCGCCATGTTGTACCCGAGCTGCGTCGCGTGCATCATCTCGTGTGCCAGGAGTGAGTTACGATACGGGCCGTAGGTCGTCGCGCGCGACAGCAGGATGTACGCCGGGGTCTTCTTGCAGGCGTCCCAGATCGCGGGCCTCGTTCGTGCCGGCACGTCAAGGCCGTCCACCAGGGCAATGTCGAGGTGGGGGCTGCCGCCGGCTTGACCGTCCGGCAGTGGCCACCGCTGCATCAGGGTTGCGAGCGCCGGCCAGATCTTCGCTTCCGCCTCGGTGACCAGGGCCTGGGCCACGCTCGCATCGGTGCCAGCGTTGTCCTTGAGGTACCACACCCGCACGTTGGCGCCCTGCTTGTACTCCCAGTCGGCAAGAATTGGGCAGCCTGCCTCCCAGGGGCGGCAGGGTGGTGCGGCAATCTGGAAACCACCGGCGCCTCCACGTCTCAGGTCCCACCAGCTTCCCGACACGAACGGCGGCACCAGGAATGGCCCGACGGCGTTGCGGGTCGCCGTGGAGAGCGAGGCCCATCGCGCCGTGGCGTCACTCAGGCTGTCGGCCTCGTCCTGAGAGCGGTCGTCGCCCCGGTACGCGACGGGTAGCCGCGGGTCCTTGTAGTCGGCGTACACGCCGTAGAGCAGCGCCTGCTCGTCGGAGAGCGTCCTGCCCGAGCGCGCCTGCTCGACGAGGTCGTAGCTGGAGGGCGGCGTGAACGCCCCCTCACCCCGGACCGTCATGGGGTCGCCGGTGAACGGGTCGATGGTGGAAATGGTCGCCGACCAGCGGCCGTCGGCGGAGATCCACACCGGCTCCATCCCGATCGGTGCGCCGAGAAAGGCCCCGAGGTTGTCCACCTGAGCATATGAGCGAGCCGGCACGATCTTGGTCCCGAGCCGGTCGCCCGAGCGCAATGTCACCGTGATGCTCCGCGTCTCGAGGTTGAGCACCGCGAGGTTCGAGCGGAATCCGGTCTTGGGATCGGCCGGGCTCGCAAACGGGAACAGCACCGGCTCGCTGGCCGAGACGCCCTCGCCCTCCCCCACGGCCGCCAGGTCCTGCCCGAAGGTGCCGGTGGAACCCTGGTTGAACGTCCGCAGCCAGGCCAGCGCGTCGCCGGTGACCTTCAGCATTCCGGCGCCAGAGGCGACGCCGAGGTACCCGTACAGGTCCGGAACCCGGAGCACCGCTCCGGCTGCCAGTGAGACCGTGCGGTTCGCAACCTCCTGGCTCGCCCCCCGCGGAATCAGTCCCAGCCGTAGGTCAGCCGGGACCGTCCCGGGGTTCGCGAACGTGGCCTCGGTCCGCCAAGCCGTCTGGTTGCTGCCGGCCACCTTGGCGACGCCGGGGTAGAGGCGCTCGCCCGGTGGCACCGGCGGCAGGCCCCGCACGGTGGTTGGATCGCCCGTTACCGGGTCGACCGTGGAGACGACGCCGTACCAGCGGCCGTCCGCCGTCACGTTGGCCGTGAAGTATCCCTTCGGCGTGCCCAGGAACGCCCCCAGGTTGTTGATCTGGGTGTTGACCCCGGGCTGTACGGTGCTGGTCTTCTCCTTGCCGCTCGAGGTGATCGTGAAGGTGATCGGCCTGGAGTCCAGGTTGACGAGCAGGAGGTTCGATCGGAAGTCGGTCGCGGTGCTCTGCGGAGACGCAAAGGCGAACGCCATCACGGTCCAGGCAGCGTGGCCGCCTGCCGGATCCAGGGGTGGCAGGTCTTGCCCGAACGTCCCCAAGGCTCCCTGGTTGTAGGAGCGGAACCACGCCGCGACATCCCCGGTCAGCCGCAGGAGCCCTCCCCCATCCGGCGCCCCGAGCAGGTCGTAGACGCTGTCGATCACCCTGGTCTCGGCCGGCAGGAGCTGCAATGTCGTGAACGTCGAGGCGGCCGCCTCACCGCGCGGGACGAGCTCCAGCTTCACCGTCTGTGGCGCCGTGGTCGGGTTGTACAGCACCCCATCGGACCGCCACACGGTGGTGTTGGCGCCCGCCGACCGCGCCACGCCGGGAAACAGTCGCACGCGAGCCTCCGCAAGGCCCGCACCCAGGAACAGGGCCAACACAACCCAACTCCAGCGTCCCACCATGGATCCCCCCCGGACCCAAGGCCGGTCGTCCGCCCCTGGTGCCAAGCAGGAGAACGTGTCTCATCAGCAGTTGCTTCCCCCCAGCTCCTGGCCGCCGCCGCGGCGCCGGCCCGGGAAGGCTCGAAAACCGAAGGGCACAGTAGAATGCCCGAGAGAACCGACGGCCAGATCCGCCCCCAGGCTGCAAGCGGACCTGTCCTCCGGTTCCAGTCGAAGCTCTCGTGAGGTGCAGCGATGATTCCGACCAAGGAAGTCCTCAGGCTCTTCCGCACGCCCGAGTGGACGACTCCCGAGGAGATCGGGGCGTTCGTGCTCGATGCGGAGAGGCTCGCTCCCAGCGACCTCCTCAAGCTCCTCGGCATGGTGCTCGACAAGACCCTGGTCACGGACGGCGCCGGACACCGGGCGCGGTGCGCGGCGTTCCAGCTCCTGATCGAGAAGCACTCCGGCACCGTCGAGCTTTTCGCTCCCGCCGTCCGCGCCCTCAGGGCGGCGGATCCGCGGGCGCGTGAGGTCCTCGTCGCGGTGCTCCCGAAGGTCAACAATCCTGCCGCGCACAACGAGCTGTGCACCGTGCTCGGGTGCAGCGATCCGCAGGCCCGGACGGCCGCAGCGGAGGTCCTGACCCTGGTCGCCGGCAGGAGTGCGCTCGACCTGCTCACCGACATGGTGGCCGACGCCCGCTTTGGCGGGCGCACGGAAGCCATGGACGTGCTCATCCCGAAGGCCGGCCACCACGTGATCCCGCTGCTCACCAACGTCCTCCTGTTTGGCCTGCCGTCCGAGCGCACGCGGGCACTCGAGTACCTGACCGACACGCGCCTCATGGCGAAGGCACTGCCCACGGCCCTCGAGGCCGTAACGCGCGGCCTCGAGCTCAAGGACGAGCGCGGGCTCCGCGAGGTCATCCTGGCGCTCTCGAAGCTCGCACCGGAGGAGGAGTTCTTCCGGCTCGTGTCGCCGCGCGCCGACGCCGCCAACCTGCCGCTCCTCAAGGCGATCATCGCGGGGTGCCAGCAGTATCGATCCCAGGTGGCCATCGACTTCCTCATGGACAAGTTCCGGGCGGGCCCCCGCACCATTCGCCTCGCCGTGCTCGATGCGCTCCTGGAGATGCGGTGCGACAAGGCGGCCGGGCCGCTCGTCGAGGCGCTGACGCACAAGCAGGCACTGGTCCGAACCCGCGCCGCCGAGGTGCTCTCCGAGCTGGCGCTTGGCGGCACGATCGACCTCGCCCGCACGATCGTCTGGCTGCTGCGCAGCCGGGACACCACCGTGCGGCGCATTGCGGTGGAACTCGCAAGGAAGGTCGGGGACCCCACCGGGGATCTCACCATCAGCCTCCTCGGGTTCCTGCGCGACGAGGACTGGTGGGTGCGCGAGCGGGTCATGGACGCCCTCGTGGAGATGGCCGGCCCGTCGCTCACCCGATTCATGGTGGCGTACCTCAGCGATCCGTCGGATGTGGTGCGCCGCTACGCCATCGGCGCGCTGGCGCGCCTCAAGGACCCGGCCGCGATCGACGCGCTCCTGCTGAGCGCCACCTCCGACGCCGACTGGTGGGCCCGCGAGCAGGCCGTGTCGGCGCTGGCAACGATCAGGGACCGCCGGGTCGTACCACACCTGGTCGAGATCCTGACGCACCGCCCGGACCTCCAGCTCGTGTGCATCCAGTCGCTGCAGAGTCTGACCGCCACCGAGGCGGCGCCTCACGTGGCGGCGTGTCTGGCCGATCCCGACGGGGACCTGCGCCTGGCGGCCGTGAGCTGTCTCTTCGCCCTCGGCGCCCGTGACTGGCTCGCAGCCCTCAAGGCCCTCGACACCGACCCCGACTACCGGGTGCGAAACGCGGTTCGCGATGGGCTGCGGGCGTGGAACGTGGCCAACGGGACCGCAGAAGGCGGGGAGGATCGGTCGATGATCCTCCTGGATCGCATGCTCATCGCCATGGCGGGCGCCGGGGGAGACGACCTGCTCCTCGCCGCCGAGCGCGTGCCGTACATGAAGCGGGTCGGGAAGATGCTGCCGATCAGCAAGAAGCCTCTTTCCGACGAGCAGCTCAGGGCGATCCTGGAGCCGCATCTCTCGCCAGCCCAGTTGGCGGCGCTCCGGTCCCTCGCCGACGTGGACTTCTCGTACGAGGTGCATGCGCGCAACCTGCGCTTCCGGGCCCACATCTTCCGGCAGCAGACCGGCATCTCGGCGGTCTTCCGCATCGTCAAGAACGAGATCCTGCGGATCGAGGCGCTCGGTCTTCCCCCCATCGTCTCCACTCTCGGCGATCTGAAGAACGGCATGGTCATCCTCGGTGGGCCGACCGGGTCGGGGAAGTCGACAACCCTCGCGGCGCTCGTCGACTACATTAACCGCACATCGTCCCGTCACATCGTGACCATCGAGGACCCGATCGAGGTGGTTCACGCCCGCAAGCGCAGCCTGATCAACCAGCGGGAGGTCGGCACCCACACCGCGACGTTCAAGAATGCGCTTCGCGGCACCCTCCGGCAGGACCCGAATGTCCTGCTGGTAGGCGAGATGCGGGACTACGAGACGATCGCCTTCGCGGTCTCCGCCGCCGAGACCGGCCACCTCGTCTTCGGCACTCTCCACACGGCCTCCGCCGACACCAGCGTCGACCGTCTCATCAACGCCTTCCCGTCCGGGCAGCAGGATCAGGTGCGGTCCATGCTCTCCGTCAGCCTGCGGGCAGTGGTCTGTCAGCACCTGATGCGACGGGCGAACGGAGATGGCCGCGCCCTCGCCGTCGAGGTGATGCTCAACAACGACGCCATCGCGAACCTCATCCGGAAGGGAAAGTGCTTCCAGATCCCTCAGGTCATCGCGACGTCCCGCGAGCAGGGGATGCAGTCGATGGACTCGGACCTGCTGCGACTCGTGAGGGCCGGCGCGATCTCCACCGAGGACGCCTACATGAAGGCCATCGACAAGAAGGCCATGGAGTCGAGCCTGGCGGTGGCTGCTGCCGCTGGCCAGGCGCGGGCCGGGGACGGGGCCAGGCCCGGGCCGGGCGCACCCCCCCAGGCCGCGGCTCGCCCGGACAGCCGCGAACCAGCGGGCGCTCCACCGGGGGTGGCCAACCCCTCGCCCGCTGGCCGAAACCCGGCCGGGCTCAGGAAGTAGGGTCACATGGCACGCATCGACTCGTTCCTTCGCCTGGTCGTCGAGCAGCACGCGAGCGACCTGCACTTCCACGCCGGCACGACACCTACGAGCCGGTACAACGGCGATCTCGTCGAGCTCCCGTTCCGCATCATCTCGGAAGGAGAGGCCAGACGGTTCCTGCACGAGATGATGACGCCCGAGCAGCAGGCCGCCCTCGAGCGAGACGGCGAGGTCGACTTCGCCTACACCCTGGAGGGCGCCGGGAGGTTCCGCGCCAACGTCTTCCACCAGTCCCGCGGACTGGGGGCGGTCTTCCGCATCATCCCGGACCGTCTGCCGACCCTCCAGGAGCTGCGGCTCCCTCCCGCCCTCAGGAAGCTCACGCTGATGAGCAACGGCCTGTTTCTCGTCACCGGTCCCACCGGCTCGGGCAAGTCGACGACGCTGGCGGCCATCGTTCACGAGATGAACGCCTGCTCGCAGCGCCACATCATCACCGTGGAGGACCCCATCGAGTTCGTGCACCAGCCCCTGCAGAGTGTCGTCTCCCAGCGCCAGGTGGGTCGCCACACCGAGACGTTCCCCGCGGCACTGCGATCGGCGCT
>DAONEV010000225.1:0-7067 GCA_035403265.1 Thermoanaerobaculaceae bacterium
TCGCCCAACATCACCTCCGACGACACCGGGATCGGCGACTGGACCGACGAGCAGCTCTTCAAGCTCACGCAGGCCCATCATCCGGACGCCAACTTCTCCCTCTTCATGGTGCGCGAGTGGAAGGAAAAGGCGGCGTTCGTGGGCAAGGCGAAGGCGCCTGTCGTCGTCACCGCGCCCGTCAAGGGCAAGCCAACCCAGCTCGACATCACCGAGGAGCTGCGGACGGCCTGCGAGGGGCTGGTGCCGCCCGTCGCCGAGACGATGATCGACCTCATTGCGCGGGTCGACCCGGAGTACCAGGAGAAGGTGCGCGGCAACGTCGTCCTGGCCGGGGGCAGCTCGGGCATCGCGGGTCTCGACAAGGCGCTCCAGGAAGCTCTGAAGGAGATCGGCGGCGGCCGGGTGCAGGCCGTCAAGGACCCGGTCTTCGCCGGCTGCGACGGTGGACTCGCCATCGCCACCGACGCCGACGAGTCCGACTGGGAGAAGCTCACCTCCTGACGAACGATTGCTCCGTGGCCGGACGCAATGCCCGTGCTACCATCCGGGCGTGACGCGGCAGGACCAGTCTCCGCCGGACCAGCCCTCCTTTCCCGCCGAACCCAGGGCGACAGGGTCCAAACCGCCTACCGAGACGTCGGGAGACCCCCCCCGGTTCGAGGAGATCTTCGCCGCACCGCCGCTCCCCCGGACGGTGTTGCACGGGGAGGAGGAATCGCCCTCGGCGGGTCACGATTCTCCGGCAGGTTCGCTCCCCCTGGTCGGCCCTCCACCGGTTGACGACGAGAATCCCCTTGGTGTGCTCAGGGATCGACCGGCGGGCGGTCGCCGGGGCCCCGATGCCGCTGCCTCCTTCGAGGACCTCGTGTCGCAGATGTTCGTGGACAATGTCGAGCACAGCGAGCCGCCCCTGCCGCTGGACTTCGAGGTGGAGCGGCGTCAGCTCTGGCCGTGGGTGGCCGGGTTTGTCGCGCTGGTCGGCCTCGGGGCCACAGGCTTCCTGCTCTGGAGCCGCGGGGCCGGCCCAGTCGAAACCGGGACGGGTGCTTCCCAGGTCGTGGTGGTGCAGCCGACGTCCATCCCAGTGATCCCCACGCCCGAGACGGTCCCGACCCCCGCTGCGATCCCGACCGAATTTGCCGTCCCCGCATCCAGCCCGACTCCGGCGCAGGCCTCGGCTCTCGAGGACCCTGCCTCGCTCCCTCCCGCGACTCGCATCCAGACGGTCCGCTGGGAGCCAGGTGGAGACGGTGGGTCCGTCGTGCTGGTGGCCAACGGCGGCATCGTGCCGCACCGCATCCGGCATCTGCGGCTCGAAAACCCGCCGCGGGAGCTGGTGCGCATCGCGGGGATCAGCAGCGGGAGTGAGCCTGAGAGTCTCGCCGTCGGCGGGAGGCTGGTGGCGCGCGTCCGTCTCGGGCACCACCCCGAGCTGAGCCCTCCGGAGCTCTACGTCGTCGTCGACCTCGGCTCCGCCTCCGCACGCGTCGACGACGTGCAGTCGACGGGCAGCTCCGTCCGTATTCCGATCCGATAGCCTCGCAGTCTCGCCGCCCCGCTTCCGGCCTCCCGGCGCGACCTGCCCAGGCTGTCAGGATGACTGTGAATCCCTTCACGACGCCGGCGCCGCTGGGCTAGAATGGCGAGGCAGTGGTGCCTCCCGCGATGCTTGGCCCGCACCGGTGGTCGCAGGTAGGGCGCCAGCTCGAACCGACGAACCGGACATGGGAGGCGTGCATGTACGACATCGAAGGGTCCCTCGACCGACAGATCCTCGCCACCGGCCGGACCCGACCCGCCTGTCTGTTCACGGAGGCGCTGGACCCGCGGGTCGTCGAGGCGGCCTGCTTCCTCACCAGGTTCGTCCGTCCCGTCCTGCTGGCGCGCCAGGAGGAGGTTCGCGAGGTCGTGGATCGCGAGCTGCCCCACCTCGATCGCGACCGCGTCGAGTACACGCTCTCGGAGAGCTCCTTCGTCGACATCCCGGCCCGCGCCGACCTGGTGGATCAGTTCGCCCAGGAGTACATCGCGTGCGCTCGCAAGGGAGGCCGCGTGGTGGCGATCGAGGAGGCCCGGCGCTGGGTCTGTGAGCCGGCCCGGTTCGGCATCATGGCCGCGCGGCTGGAGCATGCCGACATGGTCGTCGGCGGTGCCATCCACGAGCCGAAGGACTACTTCCGCCTCATGATCCGCTTCCTGGCCCGGGAAGGCGTCTGCTGCGAGGCGGGCGTGTTCGTGCTGCCGGAGGAGCACCCGGAAGAGGTCTTCCCGCACAACATCGTGGTCTTCGGCGATGTCGGCGTCAACGCCACCATGACCCCGGACGTCCTGGCCTACAACGCGGTCGAGACCTGCGCCGTGGCGCGCGACCTCATTCCCGACGACGTGCTTCCCGAGGTGCACGGGGCAATCGTCTCGTACTCGAACCGCGGCTCGGACGAGGGGCCCTCTCCGGAGCTGGTGCGGCGCGCCGTCGAGCTGGTACCCGAGTACCTGACCGCCCGGGTTCGGCAGAACCCCCGCTACGGCTCAATCCGAATCCAGGGTGAGGTCAAGGTCTCCGTGGCACTGTCCCAGCGCTCGGCCATGTACTACCAGCGGCACAAGAACATGCCGTGGGAGGGCAGCCCCAACGTCATCATCTGCCCCAACCTGGACATGGGTAACCTGCTGTACCACCTCTACGGGACGCGCTTCCCCACCGCGCGCAAGTTCCCGGTGATGGCCGGCCTCGGGTCCCGGGGTGTCGACCTCGCGATGGACTCGAGCCCGGAGGATATCCGCCTGGCGGTGAAGGCCTCGGTGCTGCGGCTGCACATCCAGGGGCCCCGCCGCCTCATGAAGGACACCTTCTTCCGCCGGTTCATGGTGCTGGCGGTCAACCCCGGCTCGACCTCCACGAAGATCTCGGTCTACGAGGGTGAGGAGGAGCGGTTCACGAAGGAGCTGCAGCATTCGGCCCAGGAGCTGCTGCCGTTCGAGGGCAGGCCGCTCACCGAGCAGTTCGGCTTCCGCAAGGACGTGATCCTTCAGGCCCTGGCCGAGAACGACCTGTCCATGGACGACATCGACGCCGTGTCGGGGCGCGGCGGCGTCCTGCATCCGGTGCCCCACGGCACCATGGCGGTCAACGACGCGATGGTGAGCGACCTGCGTGCGGCGCGATACGGCGAGCACGCCTCGAACCTGGGTGGTCTCATCGCCCACGAGCTCGTGGCGGGCACCGGCAAGCCGTCGTTCATCGTTGACCCGGTGGTCGTGGACGAGGTGGCCGAGCGGGTGCGCATCACCGGGCTCAAGGAGATCCGCCGGCGGGTCGTCAGCCACGCCCTCAACCAGATCGCCACGGCCCGCCGCTTCGCCGAGGAGAACGAGACCTTCTACGAGAAGATCAACGTCATCGTCTGTCACATGGGCGGCGGCATCACGATCGGTGCGCACAAGCGGGGGACCTACATCGACGTCAACAACGGCCTCGACGGAGAGGGTCCGTTCACGCCCCAACGTTCCGGCTCACTGCCGGTCGGGGATCTCATCGACCTCTGCTTCTCCGGCAAGTACACCAGGGCCGAGCTCAAGAAGCTCAACAAGGGGCGTGGAGGGCTCATCGATCTGCTGGGAACCTCCGATCTCCGGGAGGTGGAGCGGCGCATGCAAGCGGGGGACGCCGAGGCCGCCGCCGTCTTCGACGCCCTGGCGTACCAGATCTCGAAGTGGATTTGCATCTTGCTACCGGCCTTCGACGGTCAGGCGGTGGATCGCATTCTTCTGACCGGTGGGATGGCGCGCTCCAGGCTGCTGGTGGAAGCGATCACCCGTTACGTCGCGGCGGTCGGCTGCGGCGTCTGCGTCTACCCCGGTGAAAACGAGATGTTTGCCCTCGTCAAGGGCGCCTTGCGGGTTCTGTCGGGCAAGGAGCCGGTCCGACAATACGAGCGGGAGCAGTAGGCCGCACTCTCGCCAAGCCAGGCCCGAGGCTCAGCCACGACGTCGTCTGCCCTGGGCGGGCCTTACGACGTGAGGATCCGGACCGGCTCGGTGGTGGCTTCCTCGAGGGAGCGTGCCCGGCGATGCATCTCCAGCACGCCGGGAAGCGGACCAAGGATCTGACCGCTCAGCTTGAGCGAGTAGTGGTGGGCCGGCGCGTAGAGCTCCTGGCCTTGCTCCGAGGGGTCGAGCCGCTCGTCTGTCCCCAGGTCGCGGATCTCGATTCCGTCAGGTATGGCCTCGAGCAACGCCTGGCGGATCGCCGCCCCGCCTTCCCGGCTGAACGTCTCGGCGCGAAACCGGAAGCTGCCGCCCGCCACCTCGACGCTACTCTCGATGCTCAGACCGGCCACGCCGCCGTGCTCCTGGATCGCGGCCATGAGCGGTACGCCGTAGCTGTCGGGGGTGAGGACGACGTGGTGGGAGCCAGCCGCCAGAAGCAGCTGGACGCGCTGCGTGAGGCTCTCGGGAGCCACCGGGACGTCGCTCCCCAGTACCGCACCCTCGTGCAGACTCCCGGCCGTCGCACCAAAGCCCGCGAGAAAGCCCCGCAGCGTCTCCTCGTCGCCCTTCACCACGATCTTGAGCCACGTCGTCATGTCGCACGCTCCTAGAAGAAGACAGCCGTTGCCAGCAGGAAGGTCGGAATCAGTATGGGGAGAGAGTAACGGACCATGTAGCCGAAGAACGAGGGCATCTTGACGCCGGCTTCCTCGGCGATCGACTTGACCATGAAGTTGGGGGCGTTGCCGATGTACGTGTTGGCGCCCATGAAGACGGCACCGGTGGACACCGCCTGCAGGAACGCCGGTGCGTCCGTGATCAGGCGGGAAACGGCCTGGCGCTCCAGCATCCCCGGATAGAGGCGGCCGAGGGCGGTCTGCAGGAACGTGAGGTAGGTAGGGGCGTTGTCCAGGAACGACGAGAGGGCGCCGGTGGCCCAGAAGAACTGGCCTGGTGTGTGGATCGCCCGGATGATGAAGGCCAGCGCTCCGTGCTCGCCTGCGCCCAGCATCAACAGCGCCGGGATCATGGTGGCGAAGATGCCGGCGAAGAGGATCGCCACCTCCTTGATCGGACCCCACGAGTACTCGTTCTCCGTGCGCAGGGCGTTCGACGTGGTCAGCCAGGAGGTCGCGGCCAGCACCAGCAGGATGCCATCTCGCATGAAGCTCTGCACCTGCTGGTGAACCCCCAGAAGCGAAACCTCCCCCACGTGCCACAGGCCGGAGACCACGACGGCGCCCAGGACGCCTCCGAGGAGCAGAAAGTTGTGCCAGCCGTCGACGCGCAAGGGTTCGCGGATGCCGGCAGGGACTTGCCGCACCTCGGGGCTCTCACGCCGCCACAGCACCGTGTCCACGGCCACGAAGGCGCCGAGCACGACGGCCGCCACCAGCAGCATCTCCCTCCACAGGCCGAGAGTCCACTGGAAAGGGACGCCGTGGAGGAACCCGAGGAACAGCGGCGGGTCGCCCAGGGGCGTGAGCGCGCCGCCGATGTTGGCGACCACGAAGATGAAGAACACCACCGTGTGAGCCCGGTGCCGGCGATGCCTGTTGGCGCGCAGCAGTGGCCGGATGAGCAGCATCGCGGCGCCGGTGGTGCCAATCACCGAGGCGAGGGTAGTGCCGATCACCATGAGTACGGCGTTGACCGGCGGGCTGCCACGCATCGAGCCGCGAATCAGGATGCCGCCGCCGATCGTGAACAGCGTGCCGATCAGGATGAGGAATGGCACATAGTCGACGATCGCCATGTGTGCCAGGCTGTACATCGCCGGCTCGCCGTAGATGAGGACGAACGGCACCGCCAGAAGCAGCCCCCACGCCAGGGACACCTTCGGGTAATGGCGATGCCAGAAGTGCGGTGCCAGCAAGGGGAAGAGCGCGATCGACAGGAGGATGCCGACAAATGGCAGGGCACTCCAGGCGGGCAGCGTCGAGCCCAGCTCCGAGGCGCCGGAGGCAGCGGCCCCCTCAGGCAGGAGCAGACTGAGGAGGGCGAGGGCTCCAAGGCAGACGGGTTTTCGCGGCATCAACCCTCCCGGTTCCGCCAGTGGCGGCACGGCAACGCTACCATAGGCGGTGAGACTTGGTCCCGCAGCCCGCGGGCGGTCTCCGGGAGGTGGCCATGATACCGGTGCTCGACAGCGTCCAGATGCGCGAGGCCGATCGCATCACCATCCATGATCTGGGTCTGCCCAGTCTCGTCCTCATGGAGCAGGCGGCCGGTGCCGTTACCGATGTCGTGACCGAGCGATTCACCGAGGCTGGATCCGTACTGGTGCTGTGCGGCCCTGGCAACAACGGTGGCGACGGACTGGCCTGCGCCCGCCAGCTTCTCTGTCGGGGGGTGGACGTCGAGGCGTTGGTGCTGACGGAGGAATCGGCCCTGCGCGGCGATGCGGGAGCGCAGCTCGATCTGGCACGCCGCTTTGGTGTGGCGGTGCGTGTCGCGCCTGGCGACGACCTGGGGCCGCTAGACGAGGCGCTGGCCCGTAGCGGGGTAGTGGTGGACGCTCTCTTCGGGACCGGCCTCGACCGCCCGCTCGACGGACGGTGGGCCGAGATCGTCCGCCGCGTCAACCTCTGCGGACGGCCTGTGGTCGCCGTGGACGTGCCCTCCGGTCTGTCGGGAGGGTCTCCGGCGGTCTGCGGCGAGGTCATCGAGGCAGCGGTCACCGTCACCTTTGGGGCGCCGAAGCTCACGCACGTCATGGCGCCCGCCTGCTGGCACTGCGGCGACGTCGGGGTGGCAAACATCGGCATCCCGCCCTGGGTCGTCGAGGCGCAAGCGAGGCTCGGAGTGCTCGAGGTGGATGACGTGGGCGGGTGGCTGCCCGTGCGGCCGCTCGACGCTCACAAGGGGCAGTTCGGCCACCTCCTGGTCGTGGCTGGCCGCGTCGGAAGGGCCGGCGCCGCTGCCCTCGCTGCGCGCGCCGCGGTGGTCATGGGCACCGGGCTCGTCACCGTGGCGACGGCCGAGGGCGCCATGGCTCCCATCCAGAGCCTGGTGCCCGAGGCAATGGTGGACGCTCTGCCGGCTGGCCACGAGATGGATGCCCTCGCCACGAGCCT
>DAONEV010000226.1:0-7049 GCA_035403265.1 Thermoanaerobaculaceae bacterium
AAGCATGGCGATGGAAAGGTCGCTCGTACCCGCGATGGTGACGGTGTAGGAGCGCCTCCCCGAGAGCCCATGCGAGTCCCGGGCGCGGATGGTGAAGCCAAAGATGCCGGCAGCCGTCGGCGTGCCGGACAGCACCCCGTCAGACGTCACCGAGAGCCCCGGCGGCAGGGCGCCGGAGGCGACGCTGAACGTGTACGGCCCCGTGCCCCCGGAGGCCGTGAAGGTCTGAGTCGGATAGGCCTCGTTGTAGGTGCCGTCGGGAACGGTCGCTGGCGAGAGGGTGATGGTCGGGCAGTTGCCCCCGCCGAGGGAGAAGATCACCCCCTCTTCAAATCCCCCCCAACCCCCATACGCTGCACCGTATAACACGCCGTCGACGAAGGTCAGCAAACCGATGGGATACTCACTATCGCTGGGCACCGCGCCGAAGACATGCAGCAGTTCGAAGCCTGTCCCGTCCCGACCCACCCTGAAGACGGTGCCGTCGCCAAAATCACTGCCCGATCCGCCACAACGTGTCACCCCGTAGAGCATGTTGTCGTGCAGCGTGAGCCCTCCACTCGGCTCCGTACCGTCGTCTGCACCCCCCGCGAAGTTGTGCAGCACCTCGATGCCGTTGCCATCTATGCCAATTCTGAAGATGGTGCCGCGGTTGGCCGGGCCGCTGTACTGCGTCGTTCCGTAGAGGTATTCCCCGTCGAGAAGCAAGGGGCCTAGCGGGCGAAAACCAAAGTTGTCGGATTTACACGCATCCCCCAGCACCCGGAAGTCCCCGCCGTTGGTGCCTATCGAGAAGAGAACACCCTGGTTCCAGCAGCCGCCCTCTCGGGTCGTTCCGTACAGCCTGCCGCCGTCGGCAGTCAGGCCCTCGGTAGGCCACTTGCCGTCCGTCTCCGAAAAGGAGTGCAAGGTCGTATAGCCGGAACCGTCCGGGTTGATCCTGAAGATCGTGCCCTTGTCCGCGGCGCCTCCCAACACCGTCGTCCCGAAGAGAACGCCCTCGTGGACGATCAGGGAGAACGGGTCGTAGCCGTCAGTGTCCGCTCCCGGAAAAACGTGCAACGGCTCGATGACACTCCCGTCCAAGGACAGCCTGTAGACCACGCCGCGCTTGCCTTCCACAGGTCCGTCGGAAGTCACACCGTAGAGCCAGGTGCCGTCGAAAACCAACGAGCCTGCGGGCAATCTCCCAGCGGGATCACCGGAATGGACGAAGGAGTGCACGATCTCGTAGCCCGATCCGTCCGGGTTGATCTTGAAGACCGTGCCGGAGTGTGCCCCACCGCGGGTCACGCCATAGAGCACACCGTTGGCGAGGATCGGCGCGCTCAGCGGGTCATAACCGTCATCTTGAAAGGTCCCGAAGCCGTGCAACACAGCGTACGGCCACCCGTCGCCGCATTCGGCGACCATCGAGACCCCATCTGCCCAATTGTTTGCGCCGTTGGGGTCGGGCCCGAAACCTCCTACCCACACCTGGCTCCACACGTAATCGAGGACAGAGGGAGGCGTAACGGTCACGGTGATGGGGCTAGCAGTCGAAGAAGCGGCGAGCCACGGCAAGGTGCAGAGGATGTAACCTTCGGCCTCGCTGCACGTCCACCCCGTTCCGCTTGCGCCGGTGAAGGTCGCCCCGTCTGGAAGCCTCTGGTCTACGGTGACACTCTTCGCGGTCGAGGGCCCGCTGTTACTCACTGTGATCGTGTACGTGAGCACACCACCCGCCAGCAGCGGCTTCGGCGACTCGAGAAGCCTGATCCCCAAGTCGGCCGGACCCGCGACGTACATGCTGTAGGCCCGGCTTCCAGGACAGCCCATCGAATCAGTTGCCTGGATGGTGAACTCGAATGTCCCTTCCTGCGTGAGCCCATTCACACCCGAGAGGTACCCTGAGGGATCGAGGGACATCCCCGGCGGCAAGCTGCCGGAGACCACGCTGTACGTGTACGGTGACACGCCGCCAGTGGCTGAGAGGGTCAGCATGACGTAGTAGCCGCCGACGACGCCGTCGGGAACGTACGTCGGCGAGATCGCGATGGCCGGGCAGTTGATACAGGTAGTCGTCTGTGCGGACGCGTTGTTTGACGTGTCGGGGTCGGTTCCGTCTCCAGCGATCGTGACGCTGCTCGAGAGGCTGCCCGCGGTGGATGGCGCCGTGAGCGTCACGGTGATGTGGCTGGCCCAATGCGCGCCGAACTGCGGGCGGAAGCACGTCACAACCCCACCGGCGTGACCGCATGTCCAGTCCGTGCCGCTCGCGCCGGTGAAGGTCGCTCCGCTCGGGAGGGTCTGGGTGACTGTGACGCTCGTTGCATTCGAGGGTCCGGCGTTTTCGACAAGGAGCGTGTAGGTAAGCATGCCGCCGACGCGAACAGGGTCCGGAGCGTCCAGGATACCCACCAATAGGTCGGCCCGCGGGGTCACGGTGATGCTGTAGGCCTGCCTCCCGGAGCAGCCGGATGGTTCGCTTGCCTCGACGGTGAAATCGAAGGTGCCCGCTGCTGTCGGTGTTCCCGAGAGCACGCCGGTGGTCGAAAGCTGCAGGCCTGGCGGTAGCGTCCCGGAGGACACGGTGAAGGTGTACGGCCCACTGCCGCCGGACGCTGTCAGTGTCTGCTGCGGGTACGCATCTCCGTACGCGCCGTCGGAAAGGCTTGTCGGCGAGATGGTGATCGCCGGGCAGGTCGCCCCGGCCAGCGAGAAGACCACCCCCTTCTTGTCCATGCCGCCGCCGAAACTGGTCATCCCATAGAGCACCCCGTTGTCGAGGGTCAGATTGCCTTTAGGGAGACTGCCGTCGCCGACCGCGCCACCAAACGAGTGCAGCACCGTGAAACCAGTGCCGTTTCTCTCCATTCTGAAGAGGACGCCAGCGCCGTCTGTCCCGCCGTTGGTTGTCATGCCGTAAAGCAGGCCACCGTCCAGCATCAGCGAGTTCCACCACGGCCCCCAGCCGTCGCCCGTTCCTCCCGCGAATGAGTGCAGGACCTGGTAGTTGTTCCCGTCGACGGCGACCACGAAGATCGTGCCCCGGCCGCTGGCACCTCCCCATTCGGTCATGCCGTAGAGCACGCCCGCATCGAGGATCAGGGAGCTGCGAGGTCGTTCGCCGTCCCCAGGTCCTCCGGCAAAGCTGTGCAACGTGCTGAACTCAGCACCGTCGATGCGAAGGCGGAAGACCGTTCCCTTGTCCGAGCCGGCGCCGCCATAGTACGTCGTCCCGTAGAGGGTCGCGCCGACGAGCAGCAGAGTGCCCATCGGGTCGCGTCCGTCCGAGCTGTTGATCTGGTCGAACGAGTGCAGCACAGCGTAGCCCGAGCCGTCCGTGAGCAGCTTGAAGACCAAGCCGTCGGAGTTGGCACCGCCCCCAGAGGTCAACCCGTAGATGACACCGGTTCCGATGGTCAGCGAGCCGTAGGGCATCAACCCATCGCCTTCAAACGCCGGGAAGGAGTGCAGGAGCTGATAGCCGCTGCCGTCCGGGTTGATCTTGAAGACCACGCCGTAGCCATTGGTGCTGTGGTCCGTCATCCCGTAGAGGACGCCGTCGCACAGTGTCAGGTCGCCGGACCCACCCAACCCGTCGCCGTCGAACGCCGGAAACGAGTGCAGCACGGAGAAGTCGGTACCGTCCGGATCGATGCGGAAGATGGTACCGGCGCCGTGCGCGCCACCCGCGATGGTCATCCCGTAGAGCGCGCCATCGAAAACGGTCAGCGACCCGTATGGGGTACCACCGTCTCCAGCGCCTCCCGCGAAGGCGTGCAGCACCGTGTAGACCTCTTCGGCCGGGCTGGCGATGCCGCCGGTACCCTCGGAGTGCGAGGATGCAGCCCCTCTCCCAGCCCCCGGCAGGGCCTCCTGACCCCCGGCATGGGCCGGCGGGTGCAACGCGAGGCCGACGAGGACGCTGATGGCGAGAACTGCGACAACGGGACGTTGGACTCCGCGCATCGTGGCCTCCTGCCCGACAGGTTCCGGGCTGGGACCACCAGCTTCACGCACCTGCCAGAGCGCCGCTCCGTCTGCCGGTCTTCCCTCCCGGAAACGAGCTTGAACCACAGACCTTTGGAAGACGACCGACCGGAAGACACCGCCATGCTAGCGGCCGGCCTTTGTCGAGTCAAACGCGGCCAGCTACATCGCAGAATCCCGTCGTTCCGGCGGGAAAGAGAGGTTAGGTGTCGGGTAGACCGAGGAGGTTGCCCTCCCCGGCCCCCGTCGCGGTAGGGACGCCGGTTACCCGGCGCCCCCCGCACAGATCTCAGCGTGCGGGACTACCGCACTGAGCTCTTGCCTCGGGTCGTGACGCGGAGGCGCTGCTCGGGATAGGGATGCATGATCCGCGGATAGGGCAGGTAGGAGTGGATGAGGCGTTGCATCCGGTCCCAGTTCAACCGGGTGCGTTGACTGCGGCGCCGTAACGCCCGGTACCACAGCCGTCCGAGCTGGTAGTGGAAGCGGCTGAGAGCGTGCCAGTTGTTTGGGACACCGTAGTAGCGGTAGTGACCCGTGAGCACACTTCGCAGCCATCGTCCCACTGTAGGCACGGGGAGGTGACCACGCCGCCGAAGCTCTCCTTTGAGCGCCTGCAGCTTGCCCCGCATTCTCTTCGCCATGGTCTGCCGGAGCACCGTAAACCATCCCCTCCGGGTCTTAGCGCAGATGTGCGTGAATCCCAGGAAGTCGAAGGTTTCCGGCTTGCCCTCGCCGCGATGTCGCCGTCGTGTCTCGGCATGTTGACCGAACTCGATCAGACGCGTCTTGTCGGCGTGAAGCTCCAGGTTGAACTTCGCCAACCGCTCGCGAAGCTCCCCCTGAAACCTCTCGGCATCCATGCGATGCTCGAATCCCACCACAAGGTCGTCGGCGAAACGCACCACGATGACATCACCGTGGGCGTGCCGCCGCCGCCAGTGCTGGACCCACAGGTCGAACACGTAGTGAAGGTAGATGTTCGCCAGCAGGGGGCTGATGCTTCCCCCTTGCGGCGTCCCTTCCTTCTCCTGCCGTACCACTCCATCCTCCAGCACGCCGGCAGCCAGCCATTTCTGGATGTGCCGCACGACGCGCCGGTCCGCGATCCGGTGCTCGACAAACTTCACCAACCACTCGTGGTCGATGGCGTCGTAAAACCCACGAATGTCGGCGTCGAGCACCCAATTCACTCGCTTGTGCTTGAGCCCCACGGCGAGCGCGTCGAGCGCGTGGTGCGGCCCCCGCCCCAGCCGAAATCCATACGAAAACCCCAGGAAGTCGACCTCGTAGATGGCGTTGAGCACGTCGGCGGTCGCGCGCTGGACAATTTTGTCCTCCAGTGCGGGCACGCCAATCGGCCGCTGCCTCCCATCGGGCTTGGGTATGTACACCCGCCGTACCGGTCTCGCCCGGTATGCCCCTCGTGTAAGCCTCGAGGCCAGGTCGGACACTCTGCTCTCCAACCCCACCTCGTACTCCCGCCATGTCACTGCGTCGACGCCGGGCGCGCTTTCCCGCTTCAGGGCGAGAAACGCTTCCCGGAGCCGATCCACCTCGGTGACGTGGTGCCACAACGCGCTGAACCGTGCCTGCTTGTCCCGCTTCGCCACCTCCCGTACCCGTTCCAGCTCGCTGTGCGGGCTTCCCCGGCGCTGCGTCCGGCACCCGTTTCGCTGGACCAGGTTCCCCTTGGCCAGCCCCCTTCCCTCCACCCCCTCCGCCGACGGTGGCGCACCACCGCCTTTGTTCGAGGGCTTCCCAGGTACTACGGGGCTGTCCGACTTCCCACGCCCGTTCATCGCCGAGTTGCCCCCTGAGGGTTTTCGGCGCGGACCACGGCACCATCCGCCCTGGCCAGTCGTGGGATCTCCCGTTTCCCGCATGAGATGCTTCGGTGCGCGCTCGGGGCCTTGGACCGCGCGGGGTCCGGACGTACCTCGCGGTAGCGGTACGCCCAGTCTCGCCGCTCGCTTTCTGTGACAGCGGTGGCACCCCGGAGTGTTGTCCGGATTTCGCGGCTCAATACCCGGCTCACACCTTCCCCTGTCAACGCTTCGCCTGCCCCCTCACGGGTGCCGGCGCATGACTCGGGGCCGGAGTGGCTCGCTATTCCTTCTCCGTATTGGACTTTCACCAGTTGCACCTCATCGGTTTTAAACGGCGCCTACCACAGATCCGGACGCTTGGATGTCCTGCACCCAACTCCTCAGCATGAGCAGACGCGGGAGGCCCAAGGGAGCCGGCGACGACCGCAGTTGGGTGCCGGCGCGCCTCAGCCCGATGCCAGCGGCCGCAGGGCGCCGCGCAGCTCCGCGGCCGCCCGTCGGCGGTCGGGCTTGCCGTTGGTGCCCAGGGGGAGCTCCGGCACCCAGGCCACCAGGCGCGGGCGCTTGAAGGGTGCCAGACCCCCGAGCGCCTCGCCCAGCCGCTGCCCGGGCAGCGGTCCCTCCTGCCCCGGCACCAGCGCCGCGGCGACCACCTGCCCCCAGGGCTCGGTCGGCGCCCCGAAGACCAACGCCTGGGTCACGCCCGGGCAGCGGAGCAACGCCTCCTCCACCTCGACCGGGGAGACGTTCTCACCGCCGGTGACGATGAGGTCGTCAGCCCGACCCAGCACCCGCAGACACCCGCGTCCGTCGATCGCACCGAGGTCCCCGGTGGCGAGGAAACCGTCGTCCGTGAAGGGTTCGTCGTGCCTTCCCCGCGGGAAGTAGCCCGCCATGAGCATCTCCCCCCGCACCTGGATCCGCCCTTCGGCGATGCGCAGCTCCACGCCCGGCAGCGGCGGCGCGGCCACGTCGTCCGGGTCGGCCACCTCCCCGGGCACCTGCGTTGCGACCTGTGAGCAGGTTTCAGTGAGGCCGTAGGTGGCCAGTACCGGCCACCCCGCCGCGCGAGCCGCGCGCACCAGCCCGGTCGGGCAAGGCCCGCCGCCGAGCAGCACGGCTCGCAGGGACGGCAGCACCTCCCCGGCCTCCACCAACCGCCCGAGCATGGGTGCGACCAGCGAGACGAGAGTCACGCGGGTGTCCCGCATCAGCCCGACCAGACCCGCAGCGTCGAGCCCTTCT
>DAONEV010000227.1:0-7032 GCA_035403265.1 Thermoanaerobaculaceae bacterium
GCCGCCGGCCGTCCCGCCCCGCAGCCCGGTGCCGGCCACGAGGAGCCCGAGCAGCAGTCCGAAGAAGATGACGTTAAGACCGAAACGCCGGGTCGCATCGAGCGCGCGCCCCGTCCGCCTCAGGACTCCAACCTTGCCTGGCAGCATCGAATCCATCCCAATCCCTCCTCGACTCCGAGCCCCCGGCCATTCTGCATGGCGAGCTCGCGGGGAGCCAGCCGCGACCCGCTGCCGCAGCTTACGACACCTTCCTCATGTAGTTGCAGGCGCGGTCGTTTCAGTGCCGCTGGTCCACGCGGCGGGTTGCACGTTCTCGACGGCGGCATCCCGCTGCAGGCGCCGCTCCCAGTCGGGGATGTCCAGGACCTCCTCGGCGCGCTCGCACTCTCCGGGCCACGTGTCACGCGCCGGGTGGGCCGGCAGCAGGTACGCGCAGCTATCGGCAAACGGCACGAGCGCAGTCTCGTAAGTGCCGACCGCCTCGGCGAGGCGCACGATCTCCTCCTTGTCGAACCCGACGAGCGGCCGCAGCACCGGCAAGTGCGCGACGCGGTCGATGCTGGCCAGGTTCGAGAGCGTCTGGGACGCCACCTGGTTGAGCGCCTCCCCGGTAACCAGCGCCAGGCAGCGCCAGCGCCGCGCCAGGCGAGCCGCGACACGCAGCATCATCCGCCGATAGAGCACGACCCGCAGGTGGGTCGGGCACGCCGCCGCCACCGCTTCCTGGAACATCGCGAACGGCACCACCGCCAGGCGGCCCGGTCCCTGGAAGCGACACAGCAGCGCCGCCAGCTCGCGCACCTTACGGTTCGCCGCCTCGTCCGTGAAGGGTGCCGAGTGGAAGTGCACGAATAGGGCCCGTGCCCCGCGCTTGATCGCCAGGTACGCGGCCACCGGGGAGTCGATCCCGCCTGAAAGCAGCACCGCGACCCGTCCGCCCGTCCCCACGGGAAGGCCTCCCCGGCCCTGAACCGTCCGCATCAGGAGGTAGCAGCCGTCGGTCTGGACGACGACACGGATCGTGAGGTCGGGACGATCGAGATCGACGGGCCAGCCGGTCTCCCGGACGACGGCTGCACCCAGGCGCCGCTCGACCTCCGCCGACGTCAGCGGGAACCGCTTGTCCGAGCGCCGGCAACGCACCGCGAAGCTCGAAGCGCTTACCTCCTCGATCGCCGCCAGGACGGTCGCTTCCAGCTCCTCGAAGCTCCTCCCCGCCATTCGGGCCGGGCCGAACCAGCTCAAACCGAAGACAGCGCGCAGCCGCTCCTCGACGACCGGCCAGGGGACCGGCCGCGAAAACCGGATCACCACCCGTGCCGGCACCGACAGCTCGGCCACCGGCAGCCCCTCGAGGACCCGCACGAGGCTGTTGCGCAGGGCACGCTCGAAGAACCCCCGGTTGCCGCCCTTGAGGGTGATCTCGTGAAACGCCGCCAGCACATGGCTTGTCAGCACGTCCGCAGCTCGCTCCGCAGCCTATCACAGGCCAACGGTGGCACTCCGGCTTCCGTAGAACAGTCCAGAAGGCCGCTCACCGGCGGCAGGAGGCGGGCGATGTACAGCAGCTCTCACGTCAGCTCCAGGGCAGGTGGCCTCGAGGTCCTCGCGACGGCGCTCCTGCTCCTGCTCCTACTCGCCGGACTGCTCTGATCCCCGCGCCCCGGTCTTCGACTGTTGACCATCTCCCTGCGGTAGACTCGACCGGCGGCCCGGCCGCGGGGAGGGACAATGGCAGACGTCGCGACGCTGGTGTGGCAGGAAGGGTTGCGGTTCGAGGCGCGGTCGGGCTCGGGTCACATCCTGCTCGTGGACTCGTCTTCTCGACCCGAGCACCAGGGACCGTCGCCCATGGAAATCGTGCTGGTCGGCGTGGCCGGCTGCATGTCCATGGACGTGATCTCCATCTTGCAGAAGATGCAACAGCCCGTGACGGGGCTGCAGGTGCACATCGCCGGACAGCGTAACCAAAATCACCCCAAGTACTTCACCGCTGTCGAGCTGCGCTTCGAGGTGCGCGGCCGGGGCGTCGCGCGGGAGCGCGTCGAGCGGGCCATCGAGCTCTCGCGCACGACCTACTGCTCGGCGATCGGCTCACTGCGTCCGGACTGCCAGATCACCACCACCGTCGAGATCATCGAGGATCCCGCCCCGGCCTCATAGAAGGGGCAACGGTGCCCCGACCCTGATCGCCCACCGACCCAGATGGCATCACGACCTCCGAGGGAGAATGGAGTCGCGACAGGAATGTCGCTCCTACCTCTGGGCGTCTGCCTCGAACACCGGGTCGATGTCCACCGGCACGTCCTTGAGGGTTTCGACGAGCCTGGCCATCTCGGGCTTGACCTTGCCGTAGTGCTCCACCATTTCCCTGGCCTTGGCGTAGGAGCCCTCCGCTTCGATCATCAGCAGGTCGTGGGCCAGCGACTTGAGGGCGCCCGCGAACTTCTCCAGCACCGGGGAGTAGCGGCCGTCCGAGTCAATGGCCAGGGCGCCCTTCTCCTGGAGGTAGTTGGCCTGGATGGCCACGCCCAGCCCGTGGGCGTCGTTGGCGCCAAAGCGGACGGTGCGGAAGAACCCCGCCACATAGCTCCACGGCAGGGTGCGGACGATGCTCTCTGGCAACACCCCCTTGTTGGCGAGGACCGCAAGGCTGTAGACGGACAGCACGTCGGCCTTGGCTTCCTCAATTGCCGAGTACAGCTCCTTGAGCTCCAGGCGCACCTCGGTCGACTTGCCGCTCACGGTGATGCGACCGGGCCCCAGGCCGTGGGAGAGCTCATGGAAGAGAATGAAGTTGAAGTACGAGTCGAAGTCGATCTGCAGGGTCTGGCTCACCGGCAGGACGCGGCTCGCGATCGGCATCAGGATCGCCTCGTACTTGGCCAGCATGGTGTTCTTGAGCAACACCTTCTTGGAGCCCTTGGCCTCTCGCACCCGCTCGTCGTTGGGGAGATTGAAGGCGAGCGTCTGCACGCCCTTGCGCGCGTCGCCAGCCGAGTACACGAGGTCCGTGACGCGGATCGGTGACTCCCCGCCCCGCTTCGTGTTCAGATGCTCCGGCGGAATGGGCAGGCGCGACTCCAGGAAGGGCAGCTCCTTCTTGTACACCGCGAGGCGCTCGGAATCGGCCGGCTGGGTCACGCACACGAACGCCTCGAACGCCGCCTTGTAGCCGAACAGACTGTCCTCGTAGGTCTCGTAGGGGCCGATGACGATCTCGATCGGCGAGTCGAGGTCCATCCACGCCATGTCCGACACGAAATAGTCGTTGCTCGCGAAGGCCTCAGCCCGGAGGGTCAGGTACTTCTTCAGGCTCTCGTTGGTGGTCTTGCCCGCGGCCGCGCGCAGCTCGGCCGCCGCCCTTTCCAGGAGCGCCCGGTACGCCTCGCTGTATGGCCTCGCGACCAGGCCCTTGGCGTCGCGCCCGATCACCGTGAGAGGCGACGTGAAATCGGCCCTGACACCAGGGTTCGCGCTCACCCAGGCGTCAAACTGCTCCTTCGTCATGTCCTCGGGGTAGAACCCGGCTCCCGCCGGACGCCGGAGCTCACCGAGGAACGGCTCGTTGTCCTTGAGGCGGTCCCACGGTCCACCCATGATCCGGTAGTACTCATGGGCGGGTCTGGCGAGCGGACCCTGGAGCGTCGCGACCTTCGGGGCGAACGCCGGGTTGCCCGCCCACGCCTGCAGCAGGAAGACATCGTCGATGATTCGGGCCGCCGCCACCAGGTGACCGACCACCTCGCGCTCGTTCGCCGGCAGCGACGTGAGGTCCGCCTTGAGCTGCTTTTCGACGAGCTGCGAGCGACGAGCGGCGATATCGGGCACGACCTTCATCGCTGGCGGCTCACTCGGCCTGGGCGGCGCCGGCGCCCTGTCACGGGCGCAACCGGCGGTGCTCAACATGACCCCAGTCAAGGCAACCAGAATGGCGACCGACAAACGCATGACCACCTCCAAGGCGGCGCCAGCTTACTCCCGGGACCATGTCGAGGTCGAGACGGCGCACCAAGGAATCGGCCTCGGCACCGCGGGCCTGTGGTGGGGCTTCGTCGCCCGCCTCGGATCGGTTGCCGGCTTCCTGCTCCATCGCGCCTCCGCTCGCCTCCGTCAAGGCGTCACCGTTCTGCGTCACGCGCGGCCTGGAGCACGCCAGTAGCCATGTATCCTTGTTGCTCGGGGGCGGACCATGACCATTCGCATCCTCATCACCGGCGGGACGTTCGACAAGGAGTACGACGAGATCAACGGGAGGCTGTTCTTCCAGGACACCCATCTGCAGGAGATGCTCCGCCTGGGGCGCTGCCGCGTCGAGGTGGCGGTGCGCACCGTGATGATGGTCGACTCCCTGGAGATGACCGCCACCGACCGGCAGATCATTCTGGACAACTGCCGGCAGTGCCCGGAGGACCGCATCGTCGTCACCCACGGCACCGACACGATGGCCGAGACGGCGGCGGTGCTCGGTGAGGGGATCGAGGGGAAGACGGTGGTCCTCACCGGCGCGATGATCCCGTACGCCTTCGGCAGCTCGGACGGGCTGTTCAACCTCGGCTCGGCGATCTCCTTCGCCCAGACGCTCCCGCACGGCGTCTACATCGCCATGAACGGCCGCGTCTTCGGCTGGGACAACGTGCGCAAGAATCGGGCGCTCGGGGTCTTCGAGCCGGTCAGATAGGACCAACAGCCCTACCCAGGCAGCCGGTCGCGACGGCGCCGCTTCACCTGCGCTACCATCTCGCCATGCGCGCGCTGATCACCGGCATCTCCGGCTTCGTTGGCTCCCATCTCGTGGGGTTCCTCCAGCGCGAGCATCCCGGAGTCGAGATCGTCGGACTGCTGCGGTGGCGCTCCGAGGACCCGCAGAGCGCGGCCCGCCTGCGCGGCACCCAGCTCGTCGAGGGCGATCTCCTGGACGCGGTGTCCGTGATCCGGGCGGTCGAGGCCGCGGCGCCCGACCTCATCTTCCACCTCGGGGCCTCCTCGTCGGTGGCCGGCTCGTGGGACGCACCAGACGAGATGGTGCAGGTCAACGTCCTCGGGACACTGCACCTCCTGGAGGCGCTGCGCCAGCTCCACCTCAACGTACCGACGATGCTCGCGTGTTCGGCGGAGGCGTATGGCGTGGTGGGGTCGGACGAGCTGCCGATCGGCGAGGACCAGCCGTTCCGACCGGTTTCGCCCTACGCGGTGTCGAAGGCAGCGGCGGACCTGTTCGGATACCAGTACCACCGCACCTTTGGCCTGCGCACGGTGCGGCTGCGCCTGTTCAACCACTGCGGCCCCGGCCAGTCCAGCCGCTTCGTCATCGCCTCCCTGGCGCGCCAGGTGGCCGAGATCGAGGCCGGCCTCCGGCCGCCCCGCATCCTGGTCGGGAACGTCGACGTGCGGCGAGACTTCGTGGACGTACGGGACGCCGTACGGGCGTACTGGGCGGCGGCCAGCGAAGGCGCGCCGGGTGCCGCCTACAACGTCTGCAGCGGCGTGACGGTGACCATCCGCGAGGTCGTCGAGCGGCTGCTCGCCTTTTCGCCCAGCCGCGTGGAGCTGGTGGCCGACCCATCCCGACTGCGTCCTTCGGACCTCGAGGTCCTGCAGGGCGACCCCGGGCTTTTCCATGCGGTCACCGGCTGGCTGCCCACCGTCCCCTTCGAGCAGACCCTCGCCGACACCCTGGCCTACTGGCGCGAACAGGTCCGCACCTGTTGAACGACCAATGCCGCGACAGGAAGGTCGCTCCGACGGCGTTGTCGGTGGCGCGACGCTCGCCTCAGAGGCGTCGGAAGGCGAAACGGTGGATCGGCCGCTGGTCGCGGGCGTACTTGACCTCGAAGTTGGTGGCCGGCACCCCGGCCCACGCTTCGGCCTCGTCGACCCGGTCGAGGCCCGATTGCGCCGCCAACAGGGGGCCGATGACGGCAGCGTAGCCGGGATGGTCGGTCTTGACCCGCAATAGCCCGCCGGGCCGGAGGCGGTCGACGAGCCGCCGGAGGTTGTCCGGGCAGAAGAAGCGCCGCTTCTGGTGCCTCATCTTGGGCCAGGGATCCGGGAAGTAGACGTGGAACCCGTCAACGCTCGCCGGCGCCAGGCAGCGGAACAGCAGGTCCTCGGCGGTCGTCGCGGCGACCCGCGCGTTTCCGAGCCCCATCCGGGCGGCGCGGACCGCTGCCAGCTCGGCGTACTTGAGAGCGCGCTCCACCGCCAGGATGCCGATCTCCGGGTGTGCCGCGCCCCACTGGATCAGGAACCGCCCCTTGCCGCTGCCGAGCTCGACCTCGAACCGGCACGGCCGTCCGAACACCGTCTCAGCGCTCAGGGGGAGCCCCGCTGCCGTCAGGTCGACGAGCAGGGCGCTGCCAATGCCGAGCGAGGGCCTCACCCTTCCGCGGCCTCGATCGCCTCGGGGTCCTCGTCCCCGAAGACGGTACCGACGGCCCGCGCCGTCGCAACCATCTGGCACCCTGGGTCCACTAGCTTGAGCTTGCCGATGGCGTCTACCAGGGGCACCGCGACGATCTCGTCATCGCGCAGGGCGACCATGTAGCCGAACCGACCGGTCGCGGCCAGCCGCGCCGCCTCGACGCCGAAGCGCGTCGCGAGGATGCGATCCACCGGCACCGGGGAGCCGCCGCGCTGGATGTGGCCGAGGATCGTCGAGCGCACCTCATAGCCGCCCCGCTCCTCGATCTGCCGCGCCACCTGGGCCGAGATGCCGCCGAGCCGCTTCCAGCCGGTCAGGGTGTCCTCGCCGGAGAAGACCTGCTCGCACCCGGCCTGAGCGGCCCCTTCGGCCACGACCACCAGCGAGAACGGCCGGCCGCGGCGCTCCCGGGCCCGGAACTTGGCGAGGATCGGCTCGAGCCGGAACGGGATCTCGCGGATGAGGATGACGTCGGCCCCGCCGGCGATGCCGGCGTGCAGGGCAATCCACCCGGCCTCCCGCCCCATGACCTCGAGCAGCATCACGCGGTGGTGGCTCTCGACCGCCTGCACACCACCGCCGAGAGCCACCACCGCGTGATGCTGCTC
>DAONEV010000228.1:0-7002 GCA_035403265.1 Thermoanaerobaculaceae bacterium
GGCTCGCATGCAGGGCGGCGAGGTCCGGGACCCGGTACTCGGGAAGTGCCTCCTTGGCGTTGGGATAGACATTGACACCGAGAACGACGTCGCGGCGGCCGGCGATGGCCTTGCGGCGCTGCTCGGCGACCTCGGCGACCTGCCGCTGCGGAATCCCCTTCTCCAGCGCCGCCAACATGCCGCCTTCGGACTCGATCTCCTGGAAGAGCACCCACGCCTTCTCCGCCACCTGGGCAGTGAGGGCCTCGACGGTCCAGGAACCGCCTGCCGGGTCGACGACGGCGTCGAGGTGGACCTCCTCGCGGAGGATCGTCTGCGTGTTGCGGGCAATGCGCCGGCCCCGCTCCGAGGGCAGGCCCAGGGCCTCGTCGAAGGCGGCCACGTGGAGGGAATCGCAGCCGCCGAGCACCGCGGCGAAAGCTTCGGTGGTGGCGCGCAGGATGTTGGTGTGGGGGTCGAAGCGCGTCTTGTTCCAGGAGGAGCTGCGGGCATGCAACGTCATCCTGGCCGCCGCCTCACTGCCCCCGGAGGCCTCGACGACCCGCGCCCACAGCATGCGGGCGGCGCGCAGCTTGGCGACCTCCATGAAGAAGTGGGAGCCAACCGAGAGCCCAAACAGGATTCGCGGCGCCACTGTCTCGACGTCAAGGCCGCGCGCTTCGAGCTGCCGCAGGTGCTCGACTGCCGTGGCCAGCACGAACGCCAGCTCCTGCACGGCGCTGGCACCTGAGTCATGGTAGGGAAACCCATAGGCGGAGACGGTCGTGATCCGCGGCGCATGGGCGCAGGCCCAGCCCGTCAGCGTCGCCAGCTCGTCGTAGGCGCGCCCGAGGGACACCGGCAGCTCGCCACGGGTCACGAGTCCCGCGACCGGGTCCATGCCCAGGGAACCCTGGAGCTGCGAGACGTCCCTGCCCTGCCTGCGCATGAGAGCGACCAGCAGGGCTGCGAACGGCAAGGCCGCCGAGCCGGGCTGCACGAGGATCGGGGTGCGCCCGAGGTCGATACCGTCCAGTGCCCGTGACAGACCGATCACCGAGGCGATGGAGGTGCCGTCCGCTCCCACCTCGCCAATCGGCGCCATGTCCGGGTCGAGGCCGGCCTGGGTGGCGCGGTCCAGCAGCAGGTTCACCGCCGTCTGCCCACGGTCGAGGTCCTGGCGCAGCGCCTCATTCAACTCCTCGTAGGTGGGGTAGGGCAGCTCCTGAGCTACCAGCCAGGCCCCCTGGCGGTACCCAAGCACCCGGGTGCTACGCGGGAACGGAGCGTCTCCAGGCATGACCGCCGGGAACCGCAGCGCCTGGACATCGTCCCGGGTGTAGAGGGCCTTCAGCGTGATCCCCTCGTAGGTCGGCGTCAGCATCTTCTTGTCGAACGGCGCGCCCTTGAGGAGCTTCACCACTTCCTGGTGCCACGCATCGAGGCTCGACACCGGAAACTCGGCCAGCAACCGTTCGGGCGGCTCTGGCGCGCCACAGCAGGCGTTCGGCTTATCCATGGTTTCCACCATTCTCGTGGTCTGCGATTCCGCCCCGCGCTGCAGGGCGCGCAGTGCGGCGTAGTATACCCCTTCCCCCTCACACACCGGCTCATCAACCCCAAGACAGCGAGTCAGGGAGCCAGGTAGAGGGTTGATTGGCGACGACCAGTTCGTTCGTCAGTCAACTGGTTAGCCCCTGATCCGCTGCCCCTGACTCGCTGATCCGTTGATGCGCTGATCCGCTGACTGGCTGCTTGCTTTCCCCCTGCCGCAGCCGCTAACCTCCGTGCCAGCCGCAAGGAGGGCCCCGCATGGAGACAAGCCGTCGCACGCTCCCCGAAACCGCCTACCGCAAGCTCAACCCGGGAGAGGTCTACGCACCTCTCGTCAAGGCAGGGGAGAACGTCCCCGAGTGGACGGTGCGCTCCGTCTCGATGGGACTTCTCATGGCCGTGGTCTTCTCCGCCGCTGCCGCCTTTCTCGGCTTCAAGGTCGGACAGGTCTTCGAGGCGGCGATTCCCATCGCCATCCTGGCCGTCGGGCTGGGCGTGACCTTCAGGCGCCGCTCCACCATCCTCGAGAACGTCATCGTCCAGTCGATCGGCGCGGCGTCGGGACTGATCGTGGCCGGGTCGATCTTCACCCTTCCGGGGCTGTTCATCCTCGGGCTCCCGGTCAACCTCTTCAAGCTCTTCCTGGTCGCTCTGTTCGGCGGCGTGCTCGGCGTGCTCCTGCTGATCCCCCTGCGGCGCTACTTCGTCAAGGAGATGCACGGCGAGCTCCCGTTCCCGGAGGCCACGGCGACGACCGAAATCCTGGTCGCGGGCGAGTCCGGCGGCCAACAGGCCAAGGTCCTGGCCGTCGCCGCCGCGGTGGGGGGGCTCTTCGACTTCCTCACCATCCACTTCGGCGCCTTCGCGGAGGTCTTCACCACGCACGCCGTCGCCGGACTTTCGACCCTCGCGAGCAAGGTCAAGCTGGTCTTTCGCCTCGACGTCCTCGCCTCGGTCCTGGGCCTGGGCTACATCATCGGCCTGCGCTACTCCTTCATCATCTGCACCGGCTCGTTCCTCTCCTGGTTCGTGCTGGTACCCCTGATCAGCCACTTCGGTCCCCACCTGCCTGGCCTCACGCTGCCTGCTGGCGCCACCTTCGGCGGCATGACGCCCGAGCAGATCTTCCGCACCTACGTCAGGCTGATCGGCATCGGTGGCATCGCTTGCGCTGGCTTCATCGGCATCGTCCGCAGTTGGAAGATCATCGTGTCGGCCTTCGGCCTCGGCTTCCGCGAGCTCTTCGGCAAGAAGGCCGAAACCACCGTGGCCGTCGAACGCACAGACCGCGACTTCCGCATGAAGCTGGTGCTCGCCGGCCTTCTGGTCCTGGTCGTCACGTTGTTGGTGTTCTTCGTTTTCGGCGTCCTGAACGGCCAGTCGAACGTGATCGTGCAGAGCCTGGTCGCCCTCCTGGTCGTGGTCGTCATCTCCTTCCTTTTCACGACCGTGGCGGCACAGGCCACCGCCACCGTTGGCTCCAACCCGGTCTCAGGCATGACACTCATGACGCTGATCCTCGCCTCGTTGCTGCTGGTCAGCCTCGGCCTCACCGGCCCGGCCGGGATGCTCGCGGCACTCCTCATCGGCGGCGTCGTCTGCACGGCCCTGTCAACCGTGGGCGGGTTCGTCACTGACCTGAAGATCGGCTACTGGATCGGGGCGACGCCTGCCGTGCAGGAGCGCTCCAAGCTGCTCGGCACCCTGGTCGCATCGCTCACCGTCGGCTCCGTCATCCTCCTGCTCAACCAGGTCTACGGCTTCGTCCAGACGGCCGACCACCCGACTCCGCTACCGGCGCCGCAGGCCAACGCCATGGCCGCCGTGATCCAGACCCTGATGTCGGATGCGGCCGTGCCGTGGCTCCTGTACGCCTCGGGTGCCGCGATCATCCTGGTCCTGGCGCTGGTCTTCAAGGTCCCGGCGCTGGCCTTCGCGCTCGGCATGTACCTCCCTCAGGAGCTCAACACGCCACTCCTCGTCGGCGGCCTGGTCGCGCACTTCGTGGCGAAGTCGGCCAAGGGGGACGACAAGCTCTCGCAGGCGCGCACCAACCGCGGCACCCTCATCGCGTCCGGGTTCATCGCCGGTGGCGCGGTCATGGGCGTCGTTGCCGCCCTCCTCCGCTGGGTCTCCCAGGAGGTCTCTTTCGGCGACAAGCTGGGCGTCAACCTGTTCAACAACGCCGATGGACATGGTGCGGAGCTCCTGGCCCTGGGCTTCTACCTCCTGCTCCTGGGCTACATGTACTGGGACTCCAAGCGGGCACGCGCCGAGGAATAGACTGACCCGACCGGCGCCGCCTGCGCGGCACCTTGAGACACCGAGAGGCCCGGGGCGTCCCGGGCCTCTTCTTGTTCGTGAGGAGCTGGTCTGGCTACTTGTCGGGCGCAGGGCTCGGCGGCGCCGTGAGCGGGACCTGGGCGTTCGGATCCCCTGGCGCACTGGCGGGCGCCACGATCATGTTCGGCGGCGCCAGGTATCTCGTGGTCTTCGGGGTGGGCGTCGGGGCCGGCGGCGCCGCGGGCCTGGCCGCCTCCTCGCCCCTGGGGCCCTCGACGGGTTTGGGCGTCCCAACCGGCGCGATCGACTGCCACCCGACGTCGAACCTGAACTCCTGAGCACTCGCGTTGGCCGCCATCTTGATCACCACGGTGGTCTGCTGGCCGGGAGGGAGCTGGTCGGAGGCACTACCTGACGCACTCCCCACCTCCTTGCCATCCGGGTCCACCGCCCGCGCCGTCACGCTGATGCTGCTGGCCGGCGATCCGCCCTGGTTGACGAGGGTCGTCGTCACTTCCCACTGCCCCTCGCCGACCACCTTCTTGTCATACGACAACAGCACCACCCTCGCCGCCCCGGCTGCCTTGTCCTTCTCCCCGGTGGCCTCGCCCGCTTCTCCAGCCGACGCTTCCTCGCGGAAGAAGTGATTGACATCCTTGTCGGTCACCACAAGCGCACCGGCGCCTTCGCTCGCCTTGGCGGCGGCAAAGGGGCTGGTTGGCCCCTTGGCCTTCTCGGCCTGGGGCTCCGGGGCGGAGGGGTTGGCTGCGGCGGTCGCTGGCATGTCGATCGCGGTCAGGGGATACGACTGCACTCGGCCGTCGGAAAGGCGAACCACCACCAGGTTTCCCTGCTGGGAGAAGCTCTGGACAGCCAGAATCTTGCCGCCCTTCAGGACCAAGCTGGCTGCCCCAAGAGAGCTCGCCACCAGGACAATCACGAGGGTCATGGCCAGCTTTCTCACCCTGCACCTCCGTCAACCTGCAACCATAATAGCGCCAAGTGGCAGCCGGGGCCACCTCGGCTTCCCCGGATGAGAGCCCCGTCACAAAACGAAAACGCCCCGGAGAAATCCGGGGCGCCTTGATCACGGTGAGGGAACCTGATCACTCAAGAACGACGATGGTGACCCGGCGATTCTTGGCGCGGCCTGCCGCAGTCTTGTTGTCGTCAACCGGCTTGTACTCGCCGTAGGAGATCACGTTCATGACCGACAGGGGGATCCCCGCCTGCATGTTGAGGTAGCGCATCACGGCCTCGGCGCGCTCCTGGCCGAGCTTCAGGTTGTACTTCTCGGAACCCAGGGAGTCGGTATGACCCTGGACCTCGACGTAGAGGTTCTTGGTCTTGCCATCGGCCTTGATGCGGCTCGCCAGAGTGTCGAGAGCAGCCTGAGCGTCCTTGGCCAGGTCGGCCTTGCCGAGGGCGAACTTGACGGTCTCGTCGGACAGCGTCACCTCGTACAGGAAACGGCCCTTGGCCAGCTTCCCAGCCTCTTCGGCGCGCTTCAGGGCTTCCTTGGCAGTATCCGACAGCTTGGCAAGCTGTTCATTCTGCTGGATGTCGGACTTCTTCAGGTTCGTGACGTCCATCTGGGTCGCCTCGACCTGCTTCTGAACCTCGCCGATCTTGGTATCCGAGGCCTTGCTGACTGCCGCCACCTGCTCCTGAACGAACGTCTTGGTCGCGCACCCGCTGACGATCAGGGCTACGGCCACTGCAAGAACTCCCCACAACGACTTTCTCATGCCCGTTCCTCCTTTTTTCAATTACTGAGTTATGAGCTTTCGCTCCTCATCCTCGCTGCATCGAATGGCAGTATACCCACTGCCGGCGCGCAATTGTCAAGGGGCCTTTGGCTTTTCGGCTGCAACCAGTTGCACCCCTCGCATGATCCCTCCTCCCGCTACGGCAGGGTGCCGGTGTACCCCTGCCGCGCCGAGACATCGAAGCGACCGTCGACCCGAACCTCGATCTGCCGCCATTTCGAGGCGCCGAGACCGGACGGCTGGAAATCAATGATGTAGCGCATGGAGAGCTCCTGCCGCAGCTCCAGGGCAAACTCCGGGAGGCGGGAAGCCATGTCGACACGGAGATAGCGTCCCCCGGAGACCGTCGCGAACCTCTCGAGCAACTGCTCGTAGCTGTCCTCCAGACCCTCCTCGGACGGAGGCGGTTCGATGCCCAGGACGTACAGAGGGTCGGAAAGCCCCTCCAGCACCTTCACCGCGTCGTCCGGTTTCATGTCCGAGGCCGTGTCGACACCGTCCGTGAAGAGCACGATCGCCCGGCGTACGTTCTTCGCACCGTCCATGGCCTGCGGAGTGACGGTCAGCACGTCGTAGAGCGCGGTCGTGCCATACCCCCTGAGCGGCTCCAGAAGCGCGCCGAGCTCGAGCGGGTCGCCCGGGAACACCATGCGGCGCTTCACTTCGGCGGCTCCGAAGGTAATCAGACAGACCTCGTCCTGCTTGCGCAACTGCTTGACCATCGCGAGGATGGCATCCCGGGCCTGGCCCAGCCGACGGCGTCCCATGGATCCCGAGGTGTCGAGGATGAAGGTGTACGAAATTGGCAGTCCCCCCTCACGCCAAAACGACGTGATGGGGAACTCGATGCCGTCCACGACGAGATGGAACCGCTTCTGGTCCAGTGTGGGAACCAGTCGGCCCTTCGAGTCTCGGACCGTGACGGGGACCAGCACCGAAGAGACACTGGCAGTGGCTTCGAAGGTTCTTGGCGTCGTCGGACCGGCCGGCACAGCCGCCCGGGCACCCGGGGCCGCCAGTACCAACAGACTGAAAGCTATCAGGATCCGACCGTACAACAGGTCCTCCACTTCGTCCCGCTCCAGAAAACAAGTCGGCGGCGGGGATGTGTTCCCCGCCGCCCGCATCGTAGCAATCTCCCCGCCCCACCGTCGGCATGCGACGGTGACGGCGGTCACTAGAACACGAACGTGAGCCCGAGCGCCACTTCCTTGAAGTAGAGCCAGTCGTCGCCGTGGTTGTGACAGTCGTCCCACCAGTCGCAGTCGTCGTGGTGGTCCCCGCCCATGTTGACTCCGTGGCCGCGCCAGTCGAAGCGAAGCGCCACCTGGGGAGTGAAGAAGAGCTTGAAGCCGGCCCCGAAGTTGCCTGAGAACCGGGTGTCCGAGCTCATCGTCGAGAGGTCGGGGTCGAGGTT
>DAONEV010000229.1:0-6962 GCA_035403265.1 Thermoanaerobaculaceae bacterium
CGAGGTCCGCCGGGTTGAGCATCGCGACATCCACCTGCCGACCGCTGCGATTGAACGGCAATACGCTGTGACGCTTGCAGAAGGCGGGCGGGAGAATGCCGCGAACGGTCGGCGGCGCGGTGGCCAGGTCGATCGCCTTGGCCGCCGGGCAACCGTACTGCTGCGCGAGGGCGTCCAGGAGCGTCGTCTCGTTGATGTACCCGAGTCGGACCAGCCAGGTCCCGATCCGGCCGCCGTTGCGCCGGGCCGCGTCGAGGCCAGACCTCAGAGCGTCCTGGCTGAGGGCGCCCTTCGCTACGAGGATTTCTCCGATACGAGCCACCGCGTTTCTCCGCCGGCAGTATACGCCCGCCGGCTCTGCCGACGTCGAAGCGAGATCCCTGCCGCAATCTCGATCGGCCGCCTGGAAGTCGGGTTCAAGCCGGAGCAGGAAGGCCCTACCTACGGGCTATCGGCCGGGCGGCTGAGGTCGTGGAACATGACGAGCGCGTCCTCGCCGTTTGTGTAGTAACCGGGCCGTCGTCCGATGACCCGGTAGCCGATCGCCTGGTAGAGCCGCACGGCGCGGCGGTTGGACGGCCGGACCTCGAGGAACAGGCCCCGCGAACGGCCTCGTTCGGCCTCGGCACGTGCCTCCTCGAGCAGGGCGGTGGCGAGCCCGCGGCCCTCGAAAAGCGGGTGCGTCGCGACCTTGAGGACATGCAGCTCCTCCACCTGCCAGCAGGCGAAGAGGTAGGCGACCACGGCACGCTGGTCGTTGACCACGACTCGCTGAAAGCGGAGCGGCTGCTCAACCTCCTGGAGGTAGAGGTGCGCCGGCCAGGGGTCGACGAAGACATCCGCCTCCAGCCGCGCCACGGCGGGGATGTCGGCCGTTACGGCGGGCCGGGCTATGAAGCCCTGGGGGAAGGTGGCCATGGCTTTGCGGTTCGCGCCGGTGGGACGGCAGGGGGCGGTTCGAGGTAAAAGGGCGAGAGCGTGTCGAGGCCCCCCGGGAAGCGGTCCTCATCCAGGGTGAGGAGGGCCTCGGCGGCGGTGCCGATGGTGGGCGCGATCGGCGTGCCGGGTGGCAAGGCGAGCCCGGCCGGGCTGACCACGGGGAGGTTGCTCTCAATCAGTGACTCGACCAGCACGACCCCGGGATCGGCCGCGGGCGACCACCCCTCGGGCTGCTGCACGAAGACCTGGGCGTAGACCTGCCCGCGGCGGGCAGGCTGCACGGCCAGGCACTCCCCGGCCTGGACCCGCAACGCCTGGGCGAGCAGGGAGGTGACGCCGACAGCCTGGATCCCGAGCGCCAGACCGAGCCCCTGCGCGGTGGCGAGGGCGACGCGGATGCCCGTGAAGGAGCCGGGACCTCGGGTCGCGACCACGCGGCCAATCTCGGAGCGCTTGAGATCGGCCGCACGGAGCAGGAGGTCGACCGCCGCCATGATGAGGTCGGACCGTGGGGTGGGACCGGTGAGGGCGATCACGGCCGGCGCCGCCATGCCGGGCGCCTGGAGGGCCACCTCCAGCCGGGGCCCGCATCCCACGATGGCCAACGTCGCAATCACGGTGCCAGTTTCAGGGCGAGGCGGCCGGACGTCAAGCGCCGCCAGCGGTCTCCCGGGCTACAATGCGGCCGGCATGAAGCAGACTCCGATGCTGCAGCAGTACCTCGAGCTCAAGGCCCGGCACCGGGACAGCCTGATGTTGTTCCGGCTCGGGGATTTCTACGAGCTGTTTTTCGAGGACGCCGAGACGGCCGCGCCGATTCTTGGCCTCGTCCTCACGCGCCGGCGTCAAAACGACCAGGTCACCTCGCCGATGTGTGGCGTTCCCCACCACGCCCTGGCGGGGTACGTCGGCAAGCTCCTGGAAGCGGGCTTCAAGGTGGCCATTGCCGAGCAGATGGAGGACCCGGCTCAGGCCGGCGGCCTGGTGCGACGGGAGGTCGTCCGTATCCTGACCCCCGGCACGGTCATCGAGCCCGAGCTGCTGGGGGACCACGAGCGCCGCTGGGTCGTGGCACTGGCGGCCGATGCCGGGACGAGCGCCCTGGCCTTTCTGGAGGTTGCCTCGGGCTCCTTCGGTGGCGCCGTGTGCTCGGGGGCGGACGAGCTGCGCGAGCTGCTGGCCCAGCTCCGTCCCCGCGAGGCGCTGGTCGCCGAGGGCGAGGACTTTGACGTCATGTGGCCGGTCGAGATCGAACGGCCGCTCGTCACCGCGCGGCCGGTGGCGTGGTTCGCGCCGGCGCGCGGCGAGGAGATGCTGCGCAGGTGTCTGGGGGTCGGTTCATTGCGGGCGTTCGAGCTCGAACCGGGAGAGGCACTCGTGGGCGCGGCCGGAGCGCTGGTCGAGTACCTCCGGGAAACCCAGGGTGAGGCGGCCCGGCACCTCGGCGCCTTCGAGCGCCGCCATCGAGCCGCCGAGCTGGTGCTCGATGCTGCGACGGTGCGGAATCTCGAGATCCTGCGGGATGCGAGCGGGGAGCGGCGGGCCAGTCTGGCCCGCGTCCTCGATCACACGGTCACGCCGATGGGTGCGCGGTTGCTGCGGGAGTGGCTGCTCCGACCGCTCGCCGACTCGGCCTCGGCCTCGCTCCGCCACGAGGCAGTGGCGTGGCTGATCGAGGAGACGGGGACGCTGGCGAGCCTGCGTGAGCGCCTCGCCGGGGTGGGGGACTTGGAGCGCGCCGCCGCGCGGCTGGGCCTCAAGCAGCTTCGGCCAGGAGAGCTGGCGGGCCTGCGCGCGGCCCTGGCGCGGCTTCCCGCACTGCGTTCCGACCTGGTCTCGTCGCCCTGCCAGCTCCTGGCGGACCTGGCGGTGCAGGTGGACCCTCTCGAGGCGCTCGCTGCCGACCTGGACGTCACCCTTTCGGACGAGGTCCCGGCCCTGCTCGGCCCCGGCACGATCCGGCCCGGTTTCGACCCGGGCCTCGACGAGGCGCGGCGGCTCTCGCGGCACGGCAAGGAGATCCTGGGCGAGCTGGAAGCGCGGGAACGTGCCGCGACCGGCATCACCAACCTCAAGATCCGCTACAACAGGGTCTTCGGGTACGCCTTCGAAGTCTCCCGCTCGAATCTCGACCGGGTCCCGGAGGTGTGGACCCGCAAGCAGACCCTCACCGGCGCCGAGCGTTTCGTGACCGCGGAGCTGCTGGATCTCGAGCGCCGCATCCTGGGTGCCGAAAGCGAGGCCGACGAGCGCGAGCGGTTGCTCTTCTCGGAGCTGCTGGAAAGGACCGCCAGGCACGCCGGGGCACTGGCCGCCACCGCCCGGGCCATCGCCGCCCTGGACGTACTGGCAGGTTTTGCCGACCGGGCCCGACGCCACGCCTACTGCCGGCCGCAGCTCGTCTCCGGGCACCGCGTCCGCCTGACCGCATCCCGACATCCGGTCGTCGAGGAGCTGTCCGGGCAACCGTTCGTGCCCAACGACCTCGATCTGGACGGCGGTGGCCGTCAGATCATCCTCCTGACGGGGCCCAACATGGGCGGCAAGTCGACATTCCTGCGCCAGGTGGCGCTGGCCGTCATCATGGCCCGCGCCGGCTCCTTCGTGGCTGCCGAGGCGGCCGAGGTCGGGGACATCGACCGCGTCTTCACGCGGGTCGGGGCGGCTGACGACCTGGCCCGCGGGGAGTCCACCTTCATGGTCGAGATGACCGAGGTGGCGCGCATCCTGAGACAGGCGACGCCCCGGTCGCTGGTCATCCTGGACGAGGTGGGCCGCGGCACGGCGACCTTCGACGGCCTCTCCCTGGCCTGGGCAGTGGTCGAGGCGCTCCACGACCCGCCGATGTGCGACGGCGGGCCCCTTGTCATCTTCGCCACCCACTACCACGAGCTCACCGATCTGGCCGATCGGCTGGAACGCGTGGTCAACGCCTCCGTGGCGGTCAAGGAGTGGCAGGGACAGGTGCTGTTTCTGCACCGGGTGGCGCCCGGGCCGTCCGACCGATCCTACGGCATCCACGTCGCGCGCCTGGCCGGCGTCCCCGATGCCGCCTGCAAACGTGCCCAGGTCATCCTCAAGCTGCTCGAGCGACAGGAGCTGAAGGTCGTGGAGGCCACCGCGCCGCCCCGCGCGCACCGCCAGCTCTCGCTCTTCCCGGCCGGGGAGGAGATCGTCGCCCATCGCCTGCGCAGGCTGGAGGTCGACTCCCTCACCCCGCTCGACGCCCTCAACCTGCTGGCGGAGCTGAAGCGGGAGATCGAGGAATGACGGCGGTGAGAGGGGACACCGGAGACTGGCGCCGCAATAGCTGGCTGGCGTGCGGGATCGGCGGGGTCGAGCTCAACGCGACGGAGCGCGCCGAACTCGAGGCGCTCCAGCCGGGTGGGATCGTGCTGTTCGCGCGCAACGTCCAGGATCGCGAGCGGCTCTCGGACCTGACCAGTTCCCTGCGGGAGCTGTCCTGGCAGCCGTACATCGCCATCGACATGGAGGGCGGCCGGGTCAATCGGTTGGCGGGCCTCACAGGACCGCTGCCAGCTCCGGCGCGGGCTTCGGAGAATGGCCCGGAGGCCCTGCGCGCGCTGGGCGAGGCTTTGGGCTGCGCTTGCGCCTACTTCGGGATCAGCGTGGATTACGCACCGGTGGTGGACGTCGGACGGGGCGGGTACGTGGGGGGCGAGGGCCGCTGTCTCGGCAGCACGCCCGATGCGGTCGTGGCCGCGGCAGGGCACATCCTGGCCGGGATCGAGAGCTTCGGTGTGGCGGCCTGCCTCAAGCACTACCCGGGCCTCGGATCGGGGCAAGTGGACTCGCACCGCGAGCTACCCGAGCTGGACGACTGGGCCGCGGCGGACGAGGAGGTGTTCCGGCAACTGGTGACCCCGGCGCGGGCGATCATGGTCGCTCACGCCATGGCGCCGTCGCTCGGCGAGGCGTGCTGCCCGGCGTCTCTGTCCCGGGTGCTGGTGAAACGGCTGGACGGCGTACCGGTTGGCCCGATCATCGCCGACGACCTCGAGATGGGGGCGCTGGGGCGTTTCGGCCCGCTACCTGCCCGAGCCGCGGCCGCCATGCAGGCCGGGTGCCATCAGGTTCTTATCTGCAATGCGCTCTCGGCGCGCCGCGAGGTCGTGGAGGCGGTGCTAACCTGGTCCGAGAGTGACGTGCTCCTCTCGGCGGCTGTCCGGGCGGCCGGGTCGCGGCTCGCGGCCTATGGCCAGGCGCCGGTGCGCGCGGTCGGATGGGACGAGGTCGAGGCCCGGGCCGCGCGGGCCCGCGAGCTGGCCGGGATTGGCTCGTGAACAAGGCCGTGGTGTTGCTTTCGGGCGGGCTCGACTCGGCGACGGCTGCGGCCTGGGCCCAGGCGGCCGGGTTCGAGGTGGCGGCGCTCTCGATCGAGTACGGCCAACGGCAGGCCTGTGAGCTCGAGGCCGCCCGGCGAGTCGGCGCGGCGTTGAAGCTCGGCGAGCACAGGTTCGTGAGCGTCGATCTCCGCGCCATCGGTGGTTCGGCTCTCACCGCCGAGATCGGGGTTCCGAAGGACCGGCCGGAAATCGGCGGCGACATCCCGGTCACGTACGTCCCGGCCCGGAACACCGTGTTCCTGGCGCTCCTCACGGGTTACGCCGAGGTGCTCGGGACGGCGGACCTGGTGATCGGCGTGAACGCCCAGGACTACTCCGGCTACCCGGATTGTCGGCCGGAGTTCCTGCGCGCCTTCGAGGAGGTGGCGAGGCTGGGCACCCGGGCCGGGATGGTAGGGCCGCGTTTCTCCATCCATGCGCCGCTGCTGCATCTTTCCAAGGCCGGGATCATCCGGCTGGGTAGCTCCCTGAGTGTGGACTATGCCCTGACACTGTCATGCTACGACCCCCCGGCGCCGTTCGTGCATTGCGGCCGCTGCGACGCCTGCTGCCTGCGCCGCGCCGGCTTCGCCGAGGCGGGGGTGGAGGATCCGAGTCGCTACGAGGACAGCGTCTGAGCGGCCCTGGACGACTCGCGTCAGCCCGAGCTCACCGGTCCTCTTCCCGCGAGCGGCAACCTGGACTTGTGGAGTGTCAACCCTCGAGTGGCTGGGGTGGGGCTCAGCGCCTTCCGATGCGGCGCTCGATCTCGGCGTGGGGCAGGCGAAGCATGATCGGCCGCCCGTGCGGGCAGCGGTGCGGGTCATCCAGGGTGCGCAAGCGGGCCAACAGGTGCTCGGCCTCGGTGCGGGGCAGCGGGCGGTTCTTCTTGATCGCGGCCTGGCAGGCCAGTGAGGCGGCGGCCCTTTCGCGAAGGGTCGCGCCGGTTGTCACGCCCAGGGCCAGGTCGGCGAGCAACCTCTCGACGAGGGCGGCGGCGCCGGCGGGAGCGAGGGCGGCGGGTACGCCGAGCACCCGGACGGTCTGTCCCGAGGCGGCCTCGATCTCCAGTCCCAGAGTCGCCAGGTCGTCCGCCGCATCGGTGGCCAGGGACGCAAGGTCCGGCGGTAGCTCCACGACCTCAGGCAAGAGCAGGCGCTGTGTCGCTGGATGGGCGTGGGTCTGGGCCATGAGCGCCTCGAAGAGTACGCGCTCGTGGGCGACGTGCTGGTCGACAAGCAGGAGCCCTTCCTCGTCCTCGATGACCAGGTAGGTCTCGCGGTACTGACCGATATAGCGACCCAACGGGGTGTGGCACGTCGCCGGCGGGGTCACGTCAGGGACGGGCCAGCCCTCACCTGCGGCTTCCGAGACTCTGGATGACCCAGGTATGGGGGCGAATGGAAGCCGCGGCTGATCGGCGGGCACGGTGGCGTCCAGCGTGACGATCCGTCGGATCGGGGCCGGACCGTGCAGGTGCTGTCGGGCCGGAGCGAGGGCCTGGGCGATGGCGCTCATGACCTGGCCAGGGCTTTCGAAACGCACCTCTGCCTTGGTGGGGTGCACGTTCACGTCGACGGAATCGAGGGGGAGCTGCAGCGCCAGGAAGGCCTCGGCCTCGAGGGCGCCGGAGGCTCCGCGCAATGCACGATTGATCGCCCCGGAAAGGAGTCGGTC
>DAONEV010000230.1:0-6936 GCA_035403265.1 Thermoanaerobaculaceae bacterium
TCTCCTGGAGGCGGTGTACAGTGAGCCCGATGCGGTGGTCGGTGACCCGCGACTGGGGGAAGTTGTAGGTGCGGATCTTCTCGGAGCGATCGCCAGAACCTACCATCGAGCGCCGCTCGGCGGCGAGCTGGTCCTGCTGCTCCTGCTGGGCGGCCTCGTACAGGCGCGCCTTGAGAATGCGCATCGCCTTGAGGCGGTTCTGCTGCTGGCTGCGCTCGTCCTGGCACTGCACGACGATGCCGCTCGGCAGGTGGGTGATGCGAATTGCCGAGTAGGTGGTGTTGACGGACTGGCCGCCCGGGCCCGACGAGCAGAAGCGGTCGATGCGCAGGTCCTTCTCCTGGACGTCGATCTCCACTTCCTCGGCTTCTGGCAGCACGGCCACGGTGATCGCCGAGGTGTGGATGCGGCCCGACGCCTCGGTGGCCGGGACCCGCTGCACGCGGTGCACCCCCGATTCGTACTTGAGGCGCGAGAAGGCGCCATCACCCTCGACGAGGGCCACCGCCTCCTTGACGCCGCCCATGCCGGCCTCGGAGATGTCGGTGATCGTCACCTTCCAGCCGCGGACCTCGGCGTAGCGGGTGTACATGCGCAGGACCTCGGAGGCGAACAGCGCCGCTTCCTCCCCTCCCGTGCCGGCCCGAACCTCGAGCACCACGTTGCGGCGGTCGTTGGGGTCCACCGGCAGCAGCAGGAGCTTGAGCTGCTCCTCCTTGGTGGCCAGCGCCTCGGTGAGCTGGCGGACCTCCTCCTCGGCCATGGCGCGCATCTCGGGGTCGTGCTCGGAGTCGAAGACCTGGCGCGCGCCAGCTTCCTCTTCCTCCAGCTTGCGATAGGCCCGATAGGCCTCGACGAGCGGGTCGATCTCCGCCAGGCGGCGGGAGACATCACGGAGCTTCTTCGGATCGGAGAAGACCTCGGGGCTGGCCTGCTCGTCGCGCAGCGCCTGCCAACGAGCCACCACCTCGTCGAGCCGGGAGAGCATTCCTTCCACGGCGCGAAGCTTACATGAATCTGAAGCGGCCAACCAGCATCAGAGATGGGCTGGCGTCTGGTGATCGGCTGGGGGAACGGCGCGCTTTCAGCTTCCCGGGGTGGGTTCGGGCTCGGGCACCTTGTCCATGGGCACGAGCCTCCAGCCGTCGTGGGAGTTGTAGAAGCTGCGCGAGGTGAAGCACCAGACGACGACCTTCTTGCCCTTCAGGTAATTGGGCTCCGAGAGGGCGGTGCGGATGAAGTTGAGCCGAGTGTTGGTGGCGCCTCCGCCGGTGGTGGCCAGGTTGTCCACAGGGAAGCCGAGGTCGGCGGCCAGTTGGTGGAAGAGCGCGCCTTCCTGGTCCCGCCACCAGATGATGTTGGAGTCGCCGATGACCACGACCGGGCTGTCGGCGTTGCGCCACTCGAGCTTCTGCGCGCCGCCGGGGGTCTTGAGCATGCAGGAGCGCACCCAGACCCTGTCCTTGGGCCGCTCGGGGAGCCCCGCCTTCTCGCGGATGTCCTTGTAGATGTGGCCGAAGTGCTCCTTCTCCTGCCAGTTGACGACGAACTCGTGCTTGGGGACCGAGTGGTAGAAGGGCATCACCTTGATGAGCTTGGCCAGCTCGGCGGTGGCGAGGGCGATCCCGCCGTTGGTCCAGTGGGACTCGGACGGGATGAATAGGGGGGCATGGGGGTCGTGACGGTTGGCCAGGAAGACGGGGGTCAGCTCCACTACCCTGACGCCCTGCTTGCGCAGGATCTGGAAGAAGTCGTGCTCGGGCGAGTTGAGGTAGGGCACGGTCTTGAAGGTGGCGAGGCGCTCCTTGCCGAGAATGGCCTCGGGATAGACGACGATGCGGGTCGGGACGGGCATGAAGATGAGCGTGATGCCGCGTGCCGCGAGCTGCTTGTTGAAATCGAGGATCGCCGGCAGGGGATCGGCGGCCTCGGGGGCGGTCTTGGGGTTCGCCTTCAAGCCCCCCTCGCCCCAGAACGGCCCGCAGGCGGCGTAGTTGAGCTCCGTGGTGAGCACGACCCAGCCTTCCTTGCCGATGACGTCCTCGGTCGTCCCCTTGAGCTTTGCCCCCACCATCTTCTGGCAGGTCGCCTTGAAGTCGGCCTCCAGGGACCTGAGTTCCTCCCCGGACCATGCCGTCGATGCGACGAGAACCAGGACTGCCGCCAGAGTCATTCGCCTCAACGTCCCACCTCCTCCGCGAAGCAGGGCTCGACGAGCATCAGCGAGTCGTCGGCAAGCTCCCCACGGGTAAAGGACCCGTACTCGTCTGCCACTTCCGCCCACGGGCGCAACCGCACGGAAACCCGCTGCCCGACTCGCCAGGCGGCGGGCGGCGTGAGGGCATAGTCTCGCATGGCGATGGCGAAAACCACCGCTTCGCGGCCGGCCACCTCGGGGATCGCGGCCTGCAAGTCCGACAGGCGCAGCGCCACGATGTAGTCGGCGTAAGGGGCGCTGCGCGGCTGCGGGATGACACCCATGGCGGTGATCACGCCTCCGACGTCGACGGTCGTTCCTCGTGCCGGGACGAAGAAGCCGCGCCGTTCGGCCTTCCCGAGGGCGAGGGGGAGCGGTCGCCAGTCCCCGACCGAGAGCTCGCGCGCCGCGAACTCCCAGACGACCGCGCGCTTGCCGGCAAGGCGATCGCGCCCGGCCGCCAGCTCGCGGGAGAGCAGAGCCCGCGTTGCCCAGGCCCCGGAGTCGTTGCGCAGGATGGCGTCGGCCGGCCTCGCGAGCGCGAGGCTGAGGTGCTCGATGAAACCGGCCGCCTCGCCCCAGCCCATGGCCGGGAGGGAGTAGATGTTGGCGAAGGAGTCCCCGAGGACCAGCACGTCGGCTGAGGTGTCGAGGCGCCAGAGGCGGTCCTCGGAATCGAGGACCCGCTCGATGGTGACCTTCTCGGGCGGGAAGGCCCGGTCCTCCTTGCCCAACCCCAGCATCCCCACAAGGTCGCCGGTGCCGGCAATCTCGGCCTCCTCGACCTGGTATCCGGGGTCCGGAGCCACGTCCATCGGCACGCTTTCGCGGAGGAAGGCGGCGAGGGCTTGCGCCACCTCGGCCGCGGCCTCCGGTCGCCAGTGGGTGTCGGCGGCCAGGTACGCCGGCTTGCCGGTGCGGCGCTTGATGCCGGTCAGGATGGGGCTCGGGTCGAAGACGAGCACGCCGGCACCCTCCAGCTCGTGTTGCAGCGCGGCGAGAGACGGGTTGGCAAGAGGCAAGACCTCGTCGGCAGCGCCGTGCGACAGGTGCTCGGGTTCGATTGCCGCCTTCACCGGGACCGGCACCACCACGAGGGCGATGCCCCGGCCCTTGAGGTACGCGGCCAGGTCCAGGATCGCCGGGCGCGGGTCGCGATGGCGGTCGCCGCCCTCGCGGGCCGCCAGGAACGGCGGCGCCAGAAATGGCGGTCCCACCAGGTGGTCCACGGCCGGCCGGAAGAAGAGCCAGCGGTCGCGACCCACCACCACCTGCGCCGAACCCTGCCTGGCCCAGGACGCGAGCCAGGCTTGGAGAGGCTGGCGGACGGTGGTGGCGAGTGGAGACCGCTCGGCCGTGCAGGCATCGAGGGTGGCAGCGGCCTCCCGCGTCCGGGTCGCGAGGCCACGCCAGCCGTCCCCGGAGGAGGCTCCGCTCGCGGTGCCGGTCTCCTGCGACATGGGATGAGCTGCCTGCCAGCCGCCCTCGCGCCGGGCATTCCAGATGGCTCCGATGAGGCCGCCCAGAAGTGTGGCGGTGAACGCACCCGCCATTGCAATGGCGAGCCATCGCCGCGGTCTGGCGGCGGGTGCGAGCGGCGGAGTGGGCAGGCTTGCCATCAGAACACCGCGTAGAGGAATCCGGTGTGGCTCTGCACGCTCAGGAGCGCCAGGGCCAGCCACAGTGTGGCCACCGCCACGCCGACGCGGGCCGGGGTCAGGGTGGAGGCCAGACGCCAGCTCGCCGGCGCCAGCCAGACGAGGGCCGCGGTGACCGCCAGGGCGAGCAGATGGAACGGTGTGTACAGCAGCCCGCCCAGCAGCGAGGCCGCGGGGCCGGGTCCGCCAAGGCCGAGGAGCGCGGCCAGGTAGTGGCCGGCGGCGCCCACGGTCGGGGTGCGGAAGAACACCCATGCCACCGTCACGGTCAGGAAGGTCACGGCTTGCAGAAGCGGCCGGGGGGCCTTCCGGTACCAGCTCTTGCGCATCACCAGTCGCTCGCCCACCAGCCAGACGCCGTGCAGCCCGCCCCAGATCACGAAGCCCCAGGTCGCGCCATGCCACAGGCCACACAGCAGCATCGTGGTCATGGAGGCGGCGGTGTAGGACATCATCTCCTCGCGCCGGGGCGAGGCCCCGAGGCGTGCGAGGCGCCGCCCGCTGGAGTAGGCGACCGGCAGAAAGACGTAGTCCCGCAGCCAGAAGGAAAGGGTGATGTGCCAGCGCCGCCAGAACTCGGTGACCGAGGCCGACCGGTACGGCCCATCGAAGTTGGGCGGCAGCTCGAGCCCGAGCATCAGCCCGAGCCCCAGGGCCATGTCGGTGTACCCCGAGAAGTCCAGGTAGATCTGGAAGGCGTAGGCGAGAAGGCCAAACCACGCGTCCGGCGCCGAGAGACTGCCCGCCGCGAAGGCGCTGCCGGCGGCCTCCCCGAGGGGGTTGGCGAGCAATACCTTCTTGCCGAGTCCGAGGGAGAAGAGGAGACAGCCGCGGGCGAAGGATTCGAGCTCGAAGCGGCGCGCCGACAGGCGCTCGGCGATCTGGTGGAAGCGCACGATCGGCCCGGCCAACAGGCGCGGGAAGGCGGCCAGGTACGTGAGGTAGTCCACGAAGCGGCGGCACGCCGGGGTGTGGCCCCGGAACACATCGATGGTGTGGGAGAGCGACTGGAAGGTGTAGAACGAGAGCCCCAGCGGCACCGCGACCTGCCAGCCGCTGGCCAGGCCTCTGTCCGGCCCGAGGAGGTTCCCCACGCCCGCAAGCACAGCCGGCAGGAGCTTGAACCCGGCCAGTAGCCCCAGGTTGACCGTCAGCGACGTCGCGAAGGCCAGCCACTGGCGCCGGGTGCGAGGCCCGCCGGGTTCGAGGGTGACCAGGCCTCGCGGCCCTGGTGCTGTGATGATGCGGCCGCACCCCCAGTCCACAAGCGCGACGGCCAGCAGCGGCGGGAGGAAGATCGGTCCGGCCCAGGCGAGAAAGACCAGGCTCAGGACCGCGAGAGCTCCATTGCGCAGGCGGGCCGGGGCCATCCAGTGCAGCAGCACCGCCAGGGGCAGGAACGCGAGAAGGAAGGTGGGTGAGGTAAAGGTCATGACAGAGTCCGGTCGCGGCCGGACGGGGAATTCTACTCTCTCCCCCGCCCGCCGAACCGTGGCCGGGGGTGGCGCGGGGCGCTGTGAGCACGTCGCCTCCCAGCTCCCGGCGGCGTACCATGACGGCGGAGAGGGTGATTTGACCTACAACTTCGACGTCGATCAGTGGTTCGAGCGGCAACGCCAGCGCCTGCTGGCGCGGCGTCAGGTGGGCGAGCTTGACGACCGGGGGCTGACGGAAGGGCTCGAGCAGTTGGAGAAGGAGATGGACGTCATGCTGGCCCGGCTGGACGGCTCCTTCCAGGTCGGCCCTCTGGCGGGACGAGGGGAGCCGAAGTGATCATGACTGGTTGGGAGAACGGTGTCGGTATGCCCACCCGCCGGCGTCGCTGCACTCCCGGCTCAAGGGAATGAGGGAATGACACCACAGAGACATTCAGCCTACGGCCTCGTTTTGCTCCTGGGGGTGGTGGTGGTCGCCGGACCGGCGGCAGGTCATGGTCGGGCTGCCGGGGCCGCCACCAGCGCACCGGTGGCGCCCCTGCAGCAGGCGGCCAGACAGGACGAGCTGGCGTGGCCGCGCCTGGCAACCCTGTGCGATCGGATTGGCGCCCGGCCCGCGGGCTCGCCGGCGTTTGCCGAGGCGGTGCGTTGGGCGATGGAGACGATGCGGGCCGACGGTCACGCACGGGTGTGGCGCGAGCCGGTCACAGTGCACCGGTGGGTCAGGGGCCGCGAGCATGCGATGACGACGGCGCCATACGAGCGGGAGCTCCCGGTGCTGGCCCTCGGCGGTTCGGTGCCTGCCAGGGACGTCGAGGGCGCGGTCGCCGTCAGAGCCGCGGCGAAGGACGTCGGCCCCGACGTGCAAGGCAAGATCGTTCTCTTCGCGCCCGAGATCCCCGAGGCGGCCACAGCCGGCGAGCGCTACGGGTTCTTCGGCCGGGCCCGTTCGGAAGGTGTGGCCGCGGCCGGCCGTCAGGGCGCCCTGGCCGTGCTGGTGGCCAGCACGCCCGAACGGTCGCTGGCGACTCCCCATACTGGCAGCCTGCACTACGAGACGGACGGTCCGCGGGTCCCGGCGGCCGCTCTTACTGCCGAGGACGCGGCCTGGATCGCCCGGCTCGCGGGCTCCGGGGTCGAGGTCCGGGTGCGGCTGGACCTCCCGACCCGGGACCTGGGCATGGTGGAGACCTCCAACGTGCTGGCCGAGATCCCCGGGACCGGCAACCCCGAGGAGGTCGTGGTCGTGGGCGCGCACCTCGACTCCTGGGATGTTGGCCAGGGAGCCCACGACGACGGGGTCGGAGTCATCCACGTCATCGAGGTGCTGCGCTTGCTTCGCGGCCTGCCCGCGGCGCCTCGCCGCACGGTTCGTGGCCTGCTGTTCGCCAACGAGGAGTTTGGCCTGGACGGCGGCAAGGCCTACGCCGCCGCCCACGGCTCGGAGCCGCACCTGGCGGCGGTGGAGTCGGACATGGGTGGCTTCCGTCCGCACCACTGGGGTGTGGCGGCAACGGAGGCCCAGATCGCGTGGCTCCGTCCGCTGGCGCTTTCCAGCGGTGTTCCGGTGCAGAATGGCGGGGGTGGCGCCGACATCTCGCCGCTCGCGGACCGGGGCGTGCCGCGCATCGGCCTGTACGGTGAG
>DAONEV010000231.1:0-6935 GCA_035403265.1 Thermoanaerobaculaceae bacterium
AGCATACGACAGTTGACAGGTTAGATCCAGAGGCCTAGAATCATAACCGTCGTATGCTGTTTAGGAGGTTATATCATGGAATCCCCCGCACCGACCCGATCCGCACCGCCGCGTGGTCTGCTGCTCCTGGCGTTCGCCGCGGTCTTCCTCGTCTGGGGCACGACGTTCCTCGCCATCCGCTACGCGGTCGAGACGATCCCGCCGCTGCTCACGGCCGGCGTGCGCCACGCCGTTGCGGGGACCGTGCTGCTCGCGCTCGCGTGGCTTCGGGGCTATCGCCCGCGCCGCTCGGACTGGATCGCGGGCAGCGTGATCGGCGCATTGTTCTTCCTCGCCGGGCACGGCCTTCTGCACTGGGCCGAGCTGCACATCGCCTCGGGCCTGGCCGCGCTCCTCATCGCCACCGAGCCGATGTGGATCCTGGTCCTCGGCGCGGCGTTCGGGCGCCAGCGCCTCTCCTGGGCCAGCGGTCTCGGCCTGCTGCTCGGGCTCGCCGGCGTCGCGCTGCTCACCCTACCCGAGCTGGGTACAGTGCGCCTGGTCGACTGGGGGATCCTCGCCACGCTGGCGAGCTCGCTGGCATGGTCGCTCGGGGTGGTCGCGAGCCCACTGCTGAAGCTGCCCGCGCATCCGCTCGGCCGCGCGGCGGTGGCGACGCTCACGGGCAGCGCGATGCTGCTCTCGCTTGCGGCCCTGACCGGGGAGATCGCAGCGTTCGATCCCGGGGCGGTATCGCTCCGCTCCGTTCTCGGCCTGGCGTACCTGATCACCTTCGGCTCCGTGATCACCTTCTCGGCGTACTCCTGGCTCCTACAGCACACCTCGCCGGCGCTGGTCGCCACGCACACGTTCGTAAACCCCGTGGTCGCGATCTTCGTCGGCTGGATGTGGGCCGGCGAGCCGCTCGGCCGCCAGCTCGCGCTCGCCGCGGCGGCGATCGTCGCGGCGGTGGTGCTGGTACAGCGGGGAGAACGCCTGGGGGCGCGCGACGAGGAACCCCCCGCCTCCACGGAATGAACGCGGTGCCGGCCAACCAGAGGTGGCCAAGGGGGCGCCAGAGTGTGTCGGGCAAGCCGGGGAGGTTGCCCTGTTCGGCCTCCCCACGTCCCGGTGCATTACGAGGAGTCGAGGAACGAGACGAAGGAGTGGTCGCCCCAGTACGCCACGCCCTCGGGGCACCACGTCTGCGACCTGAGGACCTTCGAGCTGACGTGGTGCCAGGTGCTGTCGAGCCGCACATGGACAGGCTCCAGCCGTCGAGGAGCGGGTCGTCGACGCCCGACAGAGCCAGGTAGAAGTTGTTCCCGACAAGGAGGCCGCCGTTGTCGCCCTTGACGCCGCAGGCGATGACTCCCTGCTTGCCGGTCGGCGTCATGTCCTCGTTGAACTCCCGGTAGACGTAGGCGCCGGACTGCGGCTCCGTCTTGGGGCAGGTTCCGGGCACCAACGCGGAGGCGAGGCTCGTGCTGAATGTGACGAGGACCTTCGTCCCCCTCTGGAAGATCCTGACGAAGTCGCCGTTCGAGAAATCGGCGGTCGGAGTCACCGCGGTCGAGCTCACGAACGTGAGACCGGTCCCGCCGCTGGCCTGCCATGACTCGCCACCGTTCGACGGCGCGATGGTCACCGAGGGCGCAAGAGCACCGGAGGCACGGCTATCGCGAACCTGGACCGAAAACGCCTGTATCAGAGTGAAACAACAAAGAACGGTCGCTCTGCCCGCCGCGAGCACCTGATGGTGCCCCATGTCTTCCATTCATGACCGTTGATCCCAACATGGGGCCCATGATCGCGGAAGTCATGAGGGTTTCATGAGGATCGGGTGAGGTCTTGCTGGGGCTGCACCGCCCGAGCTCGACAGCAACCAGCCGGAACGACAGCGGGCGGGGGTGCCCCCGCCCGCATCGATGTCCGGAGCCTGGGTTGCCGTGAGTCTGGTGCGCCGCCGCTATTGACTCGGGCAGCGGAATGCTCCAGCAGCAAGCCTCCTCGCTCCATGACTCCCCTCTATCCGGACCCAAGAGGATCAAGAGTGACGGTCCCGAATCCAGTCGTTCGGAGGTCGCGAGGGTCTAAGGCACGACCTCGTAGTTGCGCATCATCTCGTTGTCCTCGTGCTCGAGGATGTGACAGTGCCAGACGTACAGCCCGAGCCGGTCGAAGCGGGCGATGAACCTCGTCACATAGCCCGGGTCCGCGACCGTCGTCTCCTTGTAGCCGGCCTCCTCGGGCCTGGGTGCCTCGGGCGGACCGGTGAAGAAGCTGACGACATCCGGTTTGCTTCCCCCGCCGGTCAGGTAGGCCTCCTGAGCCTTCTGGTACGCTTCGGCGTCGAAGGGCGTACGGTCGAGGACCTGAAACTCGACGAGGTGGAGGTGGATGGGGTGGGCGTCCTCGGTGAGGTTGATGATCCGCCAGATCTCGGTGTCCCCGAGGTGCGGTTTCTCGGTGGTCGGCGCGCCCCAGTGCAGGGGTCCCGCTTCGGCGGTGCCGAGCAGGGCCTGGACCGGGATCTCCCCGAGCTCGCCACCTACGTCATGCGCGATCTCGTTGAGAGTGAGGTCACGCGGTGGGAGATTCGTCTGCATGGCCTGGACGGGCGGCAGAGTCGCCGGGATTATCCCGGGGTTGCCATCGCCAGTGGGCGCCACGACCTTGAACCGCATGACCTGGCCGGTCGTGGCAGGGTCGGCGGGATCCTGGGGCGGGTCATGGTGGAAGCCCTGGAACGGCTCGTCCGGTCCGAGGTTGAGCATGACGACCTGATCCCCAGCTTGGAGGTTCGAGAAGTCGAGGAGGACATCGGCGCGCTCGGCGGGGGCGAGGAGCATCTGAGCTTGCTCGATCGGGGCGTCGGGGAGCAGCCCACCTTCGTTGCCGATCCGGTGGAATACCATCCCATCGCGGCTCAGGGCCAGGATGAGCGTGCGGGAGTTGCAGCCGTTGAGGATGCGTAACCGGTACAGGCGGGGCTCGACGTTGATGTTGGGCCACGCGCGACCGTTGACGACCATGACGTTGCCGAAGAACTCGGGGTTCCATGTCGGCGGGACCGGCGTGTCGGGCGCGTACGGACCTGCGTAGTCGTCGAAGAACTCGCGGCTGCTCGGGTAGAAGAGCTGCCCGTTGGCCTCAAACGTCCGGTCCTGGATGACGACCGGCATCTCGTAGTAGCGCCGGCCCGGCGGGTCACCCGCGCGCGGGGCGGGGCCAGGCAAGCCCATCGCAGCCTCGGCATCGTCGCGCAGCAACCAGAACCCGGCGAGACCGGCGTACACGTTGGCGCGGGTCATGCCGAGCGAGTGGTCGTGGTACCACAGGGTCGTCGCCCGCTGGTCGTTGGAGTAGTTGTAGACGGCCTTGCCCGGAACGGGCGTCCCCGCGGTGGTGTAGTGGGTACCGTGCATGGAGTAGCCGGACGGAATGTCCACGGCGGCGGGGAGGAACCAGGACTCGGGGTGGCCGTCGGAAATGGCCTCGACGTGGGCGCCGTGCACGTGCGTCGTGATCGGAATGGGGCCAAGGTACGGCGCCGGGGTCATGCCCATCGAGTCGGGCGGCCCTGGCGGGTTGGCCCAGTGGATGGTCTGGTCGAGTGGCAAGATGTGGGGCAGGAAGTGACCCGCATCGTCCATGAGGTCGTTGATCCAGGTGACCTGGATCGGCTGGTTGACGCGCCCCTCGATGGTGAACCCGGGGAAGAAGAAGGTGGACGCCTGTGCGCCGCCAGGCAGAGGATCGCCGGCCTTGCCGTAGCCCCACACGGTAGTCTCGGGCAAGCCCGTGGGCAGCACCTGCTGGTTGAATTGGCGGACGGCGATCTCGTATTTCGTCACGTTGCCGTCGGTGCCGGTCGACGGCATGACCGGCGGGACGACGAGCTGATCGGTGTACTTCGGAATGGCGTTGGGGTCGAGGAGCGGCACGCTGGGGTTGGCATCGGCCGGAGCCTTGGCAGCCCACAGGGTGTCCGCGTCCCCGGTCGCGCCATCGACGACCGAGGCGAACACGTGGACGTGTGTGCCGGCGGAGATCGTGATGCGCACGAACCCACCCCGCACCGAGGCACGTCCGTAGCGGAGAAGGTACGGGCGGTTGACCTGGACGACCTGGTGGGACGGCACGGCCATCGGGAACGACCCCAGGAGGACGCCGATCTCGTCGAACATGTCGACCTGCACGGAGGCTTCGCTGTCTCCCGTGTTAAGCGCCGCGAGGTTCGTGCGCGAGCCGTTGCCCTCGCGGAGCTGCTGGATAAAGGCCATCTCTCCGGCGGCCAGGCCTCCCTCATCCGGGACGGCGTCAAGCACCTGTCCGAACACCGCCGGGAATCGCGCGTCGTACGTTCGCGAGGTCGTCAAAACGCCCCGATCCGCGTCGATCTCGAGCGCGCCTACCGTGTCCTCGGTGGTGAAGAGAGAGACCACGTCGGACGGCGCAAAGTGGCCACCGGGCTGGATGACCTGGGTGTACTGATACGAGCCAGCCGCCGAATAGAGGTGCATCTCGACGGTTGCGACACCCTTGGTGACATTGAGGACCCGTATCTCGGTCCGCCACTGGGCCCCGTTGACGCCGCCCGCATGCGCGACAACCGGAATCCATGCTGCGCCGACGCTCCCGACCGCGGACACCGCCGCAATCAGGGCGCACAGAAATCCTAGGGTAGTCCTTCTCATTTTCGCCTCCGTCCTTCCCGCCCCGACCCGGCCACGGTGGGGCTCCAACCTCAAGTGCCGACGAAACCATGAGGGGTCGAGCAGGCAATACACGTGCCAGCCCGGGACGACCTCAAGGGCGACGCTGTTATCAATGAAATGTCGTACTTGGAGTTTCTTCGAGAAGCGTCGGAGGGTCTCGAATGTCTCACGGTCGAAGGAAGTTCACTGCTGTCTTGAGACACACGAGACACCCTCTCGGCGACGGCTGAAGCGCCGGTACGGACGAGGCCACCGCAGCCAGCCGCAGGATGCCGGGCCGTTTTGGGTCTCGTGTGCGGGCCCGGCACCGGCGCCCTCCGGCGACCGGTAGGGATCGGGTGCACCTACTCCGAAGGATCCACGTCTTCCGCCAGCTCGATCTGGTGACCGTCCGCGGTGGCCCGCAGCTCTTCCGCCCGGGCGAGGTTGGGCTCCTCGACGAGGATGGTGGTGTCACCGCTGGAGGAGCTACGAGACGCCTCCCCCCACTGACCTCGACGCTTCGATCCCACAAGCCCGAGTTCGGGTACTTCACGTAGGTCGCCTTGATCGTGCCGACGGCGTACGGCTTGCAGTCCACGATCTCGGCCACGCCGGCGTTCTTCGCCGCAAACCACCCGGCGCCGTAGGTCATGCCGCCGTGGGTCAGGGTCGGGCCGTCCTCGATGACGATGGCGCGCTTGCCCTTGATCAGCTCGGGCTTGTCGACGGCGATCTTCGAGTTGCACTTGATCGTCCGCGCCTTCGGGTTGTACTTCGCGCAGTTGGCCTCGACCTCGGCGACCTTCGCCGGGTCGGCGGTCTGCACCTTGGCGATGATCTGCAGGTCGGCCATCAGGAAGCGAGATCGAGATGCCGGACGAGAACCCTGGGGTGCTGTCCATGAGGCCCTGGCCCGGAATTGCAGCCGGGTGAATGGGCTGATGTGACCGTGTTGCCCGACGACCGGGACGGCCAACCGGCCTCACACCCCTCAGGCTGGGTCACCAGCGCTGGACCTGGCCGAAGCACCTGCTCCAGGTCGTCAGGCTCACCTGGCCCGTGCTTTCTCTGCAGGCTTCGCCTGAGCGAGAATCGCCACCGCGCGAAGCGCCTCGCCATTGCCGGGGTCTCGTCTGAGGATCTCGCGGTAGTGGAACGCGGCCTGGTCGCGGCGGCCGATGACCATGAGCGTGTACGCCAGGTTGCGCCGGGCATCGATGTCGTCAGGGACCTGCTCGACAGCAGCCTGGAACGAGGCCAGTGCCTCGTCCAGGTGGCCGGAGCGGGCCTGGGCCACGCCCAGGTCGATCCGCGCCTCGGCCAGCGTCGGCTCGAGACGGACCGCCGTCTCAAGGTGGGGTAGCGCGTCGGTGATCCTGTCGAGGCTGAGCAGGACCTTGCCCAGCTCGACGTGGGCTTCCGAGGAGTTTGGCAGGCGTCTTGCGGCCTGCTCGAGATAGCTCAAGGCCTGACCAGTCTCCCCTTGCCTGACCAGGACAAGGCCCAGGTTCAAGCTGGCCCAGGCGTGGTCAGGCTCTTGCCGGAGCGCGGTCGCAAACTGTTGCCTGGCGCCCTCCAGGTCGCCACGCGCTGCCAGCGAGGAGCCCAGGTTGTTGTGCGCGCTGGGAAAGTCGTCGTGAGCCGCAATTGCAGCCTGGTAGCTCGCGGCAGCCTCGTTGGCTCGGCCGGCATCGGCGAGCGCCACGCCAAGGTTGTAGCGACTCTCCGCCAGGACCACTCGCGGGGAAAGCAGCGGCCAGTTGGCGAGGCCGCCTAGCCCGACCACCAGAGAGCACCCGAGGGCGACCTGGTGTCTCCGCCGCTGGGTGCAGACCACTGTGAGATTGCCGAGACCGAGAGCGGCCAGCAGCAGCAGAGGATGGACGAGCGGGTACCGGTAGCGGGCAAACACGTAGAAGACCACCATGCCCACCAGGAGCGTGGCACAGGTCAGGAGGAGCGGAAGAAGGGCGTTCTTGTCCCTTGCCCAGGAAAGCAGGCACAACCCGGCCAGCGGCAGCAGGACCCCGAAATGGAAGATGCTCTGGCCCAGCTTGAGAGCCCGCGAGTGGTCAGCGAACAGGTACTGGCTGTCGGTGTCACCAACCTCGGTCCGGTTCAAAGCCAGAAGAAGCTTGTTGAGCAGCAGTACAAGCTCCTGGCCCGGGTGCGCGCGGACAAACTCGATGGTCTTGTCAACCCAGTAGCGAGAGACCTCACGGTCGGAGAGCGTCTGCCCCAAGGCCTGCTCGG
>DAONEV010000232.1:0-6930 GCA_035403265.1 Thermoanaerobaculaceae bacterium
GTCACATGGAGAACCAGATCGAGTCGAGAGAAGCAGCAAGAGGAGTCGAGAGATGAAGCTCTACATCGGAAACCTGCCCTTTGATGCCAGGGACGAGCAGCTCCAGGAGTTGTTCGGGACCTTCGGTACCCCATCCACGACCAAGGTGATCGTGGATCCCCAGCGCGGCCGCTCCCGCGGCTTCGGGTTCGTCGAGTTCGACGACCCGGCCCAGGGACGCGCCGCCATCGCCGGCCTGCACGGCACCGAGTTTGGTGGTCGCACGCTGGTCGTCAACGAGGCCCGTCCCCAGGGCGGCGGGATGAACGACCGCCGCGGGGGTCGCGGACACTTCGGCGAGGGTCGCGGTGACAAGGAGCGCTCGGACCGCCGTCCAAGCGGAGGCCGCCGCTTCTGACCTCGACCGTCGAGAGACACCTCGTCTCTCGACGGGCTATATTGCTGTTGGATTCGCAAGGTTGGCCGCGTCCTCCTGATGCGACCAGTCTTTGCTTTTCTGCCGCAATGAGTTACAAGGCGGAGAGCCGGAAGATCTCGACCAACATCGCCACCGCCTTCTCCATGTCAGCCACGGCAATGCACTCGTCGCTGGAGTGCTCGTTCTGCGCGCCGATGCCCACCACTGCCATCTCGATCCCCCGGTTGTTGTAGATCGAGGCGTCGGTGAACCCGGTGATGAACACGGCCCTGGCGTCGATGCCGACCGTGGCGAGCGCCAGCTTGGCGATGCGCACCGCCCAGGCATCCTCGGGAATCCGCACCGCCCGGCACTTCTCGTCCACCGTGATGTCGACGGTGGCACCGGCCGCGTCGACCTCGGCCCGGATGATCTGCTCCATCTGCAAAGCCAGCGCCGCCGCCTTGGCATGGTCGGCGGAGCGGCACTCGGCCAGGAACGAGCAGGATGCCGGCACCCCGTTGCGGATGATGCCGCCGGTAATCACGCCGACGTTGGCAGTGGTCTCGTGGTCGAGGCGCCCGAGACGCAGGGCCGCGATCGCTCTGGCCGCCGCCTGGATGGCGTTGATGCCCTTTTCGGGCTCCATCCCGGCATGGGCGGCGCGGCCGCGAATCGCGGCGTCGATCGCGAAGTAGGACGGCCCGCCGATGACAATCGTGTCGAGGGTGTCGTTGTCCATCAGGAATCCGCGGCGGGCCGTGATCCGCGACATGTCCATGGCCTTGACGCCAAACAGTCCGACCTCCTCCTGCCGGCTCACCGCCAGCTCGACGGGCGGCCGCACCGGGGCGACTCGCAGCGCCTCCAGCACCTCGGCGATGCCGGCCTTGTCGTCGGCGCCGAGGATGGTGTCGCCACCTGACCGGATCACGCCGCTCTCGAGGACGGGCTCGACCCCGACCCCGGGCTTGACCGTGTCGCCGTGGCACGACAGGAGGATGGGCTCGACCTGGGAGCACCCCTTGGCGGGAAAGCTCGCGATGAGGTTCCCGTAGGCGTCGAGGGCTGCGTCGGCGCCCATCGAGCGCAGCTCGCCGAGCAGGTAGTCGAGGAAGCGGGCCTCGCTTCCCGACTCCGAGTCGATCCGCACCATCTCCATGAACTGCTTCACCATACGTTCGGACACCCGGCACCTCCCGCCCGTCGTGGGCGCCCTCAGAGTAAGAGGTCGGGAACCGGAGAGCAACTCCTGGCTTGCCAGGGGCTATCGGGTCCGGAGGACGACCTTGCCACGTCCGTCCGACAACCGCACGGAGTCGCGGCCGATCTCCTCCACGAGCCACCCTTCGACGATGCTGCCCGGAACCACCTGCTGGCCGTTGATCCCCGCAAAAGGGGCGCTCGGCTTGTAGACCACGAAGTCGAGATGCAGCTTCACGCGGCCCAGGTCGGCGTCGAGCACGAAGGCCCGCTCGCGGGGGGCCGGGGAGGAAACCGGCGGTGACTCGGGGCGGCCAGCCTCGACGCCAGGGTCAGGTCGGGGCGCGGCGGCGACCTCGGTCATGGTGGCTGCCGTGACTGTCGGGCCTACCCGCGGCGACGGGGCCGGCCGCGATCCGTCTGTGGAGACGGCAGGCGCCGCGGCTGGGGGCGGTGTGCGATCGACGCGGGGGCCAGGAACGGACGGTCCTGCGGCTGAGCCCGTTCCCGGGGCGGAGGTTGCTCCGTTGGGAGATGGCGCGGCCGACGTGGATGTCGCCGCGGCGGGGCCGGTTGCCGGCTGGCTCCTGCCGCCCCCCCACCAGACCAGCCCTCCGCCGCCGAGTCCGGCCCCGAGCACGAGGGCGGCGATGGCCACGGCCTTGCGGACATCGAAGGGCCCCTGCGGCGGGCGTGCAGCCCGCAGGGACACCACTCTCCCTTGCCGTGCCGCCTCCTTCGTGGCGGCGTCCTGGCGCGCCTTGCGCAAGGCCTCCGTCACGAGGCTCACGAGGACCGGCCTTCCAGGTCGTGCCGGGCGCGGCGCACCTGGCGCCATCCCAGCTCGTCGCGTTCCTCCACGTAGCCGCACAGCAGCACCTTGTCGCAGAGGGCGTTGATCAGGCGCGGGACGCCGCGCGAGTGGCGGTGGATCGAGCGCAGGGCGGCAGTGGTGAACGTCGGCCGTCCATTCGCCCCGGCGATGGCCAGCCGATGGGCGATGTACGCCTCCGTCTCGACGCGGTCGAGGGGCCCGAGGTGGTAGCGCACGGTGATGCGCTGTCGGAGCTGGCGCAGCTCGGGCCGCTGCAGCTTCTCACGCAGCTCCGGCTGCCCGACGAGCACGATCTGGAGGAGCTTGCGGTCGTCGGTCTCGAGGTTGGAGAGGAGCCGCACCTCCTCCAGCAGCTCGTTCGACAGGTCCTGGGCCTCGTCGATGAACAGCACGACGTCCTCCGAGGCGGCAGCGCGCTGGAGCAGGAAGTCGTTGAGGCGCTGGGTGAGGCGGATGCGGTCGTTGCCGCGGTCGGACAGCCCGAGCTCGTGCAGGATCGTGCGCAGGAGCTGGAGGCCGCTCATCACCGGGTTGAGGACGAGGGCCGTGGCGTACCCCTCGCGGAGGCTGTCGAGCACGGCCCGGCAGAGCGTGCTCTTGCCGGCCCCCACTTCCCCGGTGATCTGGATGAACCCCTTGCGCTCGGTGATGCCAAACAGCATGTGGTCCATCGCCTCGCGATGCCGGCGGGACAGGTACAGATACCGCGGGTCCGGCGTGATCGAAAACGGCTGGGCCCTGAGGCCGTAGAACTCTTCGTAGATCATGATCTTACTGTCCCGCACCGGGGGACGCGCACGACGAGCCATTGTACTCGCGGACCAGGGGCCGCGGGCGGGGCTCCGGCCGTGAACCCGGGACAGACTCCCTGCGTTGATACGGACATGAGATGGAGGACATCCATGCGCTCGAGAAACGCCGTGATTGCTGTTGCTGTGCTTCTGGCGGCCGGACCGCTTCTGGCGGAGACCACGCGGACCTTGCGAGCCGAGCTACCGGCGGGTGCCACCGAAGCGTTCGTGGTCGAGAACCTGGCGGGCCACATGACCGTGACGGCCGGGGACGACGACAGGGTCGTGGCCGTCGCCACGGTGCACGCCGAGGACGACGCGCTCGCGTCCACCATGCGCTTCGAGCAGGTGCGCGGCGAGAACGGCACCCGCACGCTGCGAGTGATCTACCCGGTCGGCGAGTACCGTACCTTCCGCTATGCATCGTCCGGGAGCTCGGAGGTCAGGTACGACGGACGGCGGGTGCGCGTGACCAGTTGGCGTGGGGTGCTCCTTTTCGCCGACGTGGAGGTGAAGGTGCCGCGTCGCGTGGTGGAGGCGACGTTCCGCAATTTCGTCGGCAACCTCAGCGCCGAGCGCGTCGAGGGCAAGATCCTCCTCGATGCCGCCAGCGGTGACGTCGAGGCCAGCGAGCTTTCTGGCAGGGTCAAGCTGGACACGGGCTCCGGTAGCGCCCGGGCGGAGGGTGGCAAGGGCTCCTTGAGCTGTGACACGGGCTCGGGCGACGTGGTTGTGACGCGGTTCGACGGCGACGACGTGCTGTGCGACACCGGCTCGGGTGGCGTGGAGGTCCGCGGGGTCCGCGCCTCCCGACTCAAGGCCGACACGGGTTCCGGTCCGGTGACCGTGGTCGACGCCGACATCGAGGAGTTCGGGGGCGACACCGGCTCCGGAGACATCCGTCTCACGATCACCGGTGGGCGCCTGCGCCAGGTCGACGTCAACGTGGGCAGTGGTGATGTGACCCTGCGTCTGCCCGCTGACACGGGCTTCGAGCTCCTTGCCGACCAGGGCAGCGGCGACCTCGACTGTGGGTTCTCGGATGCCCAGGCCGTCGTCGAGGACCGGGAGGTCGTGGGTTACCGCCGGGGCGACCGCCGGGTTCGCATCACCGCCGACACCGGTAGCGGCTCGGTCAGTATCAGCCCCCGGTAGGCCGCAGCGGCGGCTGGAAGAGCGCCCCTTGGCCGTGGACCTTGACGTCCACGTCCGCGCTTGATTTCGGGTGCTGCATCGCGACCGAGGGGTCTGCCAGGCAAAGGACGCCAGCGTCCTGCAGCTCGTTGCGGTAGCATGGGGCGTGCCCGACCACCCGCAACGGATCGGCAAGTACGAGATCCTCGAGGAGCTCGGACGAGGCGGCATGGGCACCGTCTACAAGGCGCGCGATCCGGTGCTCGACCGTGTGTTGGCCCTCAAGACGATGTCGCCGTCGATCCTCGCCGAGGCGGGAATGCGTGATCGATTCCTGCGCGAGGCGCGCTCGGCGGCCCGGCTGCAGCACCCCAACATCGTCATCATCTACGAGTTCGGCGAGGTGGATGGGGCTCCGTTCATCGCCATGGAGTTCCTGGCGGGAGACGATCTCACGGACGCCGCCGAGTGGGGACGCCTGCCGGATCTCAGGAGCCGTCTCGCCGTCGTCATCCAGATCTGCCACGGACTGGCGTTCGCCCATCGCCACGGCGTCATCCACCGGGATGTGAAACCGGCCAACGTCTCCGTGTTGGCCGACGACACGGTCAAGCTCGTCGACTTCGGCATCGCCTGGCTGGAGGGCGCGACGCTCGCGACCCGCACCGGGATCCTGCTCGGCACGCCGAGCTACATGGCTCCCGAGCAGTTTGCCGGCGAGAGCATCGACCACCGGGTCGACCAGTGGGCGACCGGCGTCATCCTCTACGAGCTGCTGGCCGGGCGACGTCCATTTGAGGCAAGCACGGTGCCGTCACTCATCTACCGGGTCCTACACGCCCCGCCACCGCCCCTCGACCCGGCGCTTGGGCTGCCGGCGCGACTGGTCGAGATCGTCAGCCAGGCCCTCGCCAAGGACCGGGACGATCGGTTCGAGGACATGACGGCCATGGCACAGGCGCTTGAGGAGGTCCGTGGCAGCCTCACGGGTGCGACCCGCATGCCTCGTCCCCAGGCAGGAGAGGGGATCTCGTCGGAAGTCGCATCCAGAGGACTCGCGTCGTCCGCCTCGCCCCCCAAACCGGCACCTGCGGAGCCTGCAGCCGCGTCGGTGCCGGCTCCGACGCGGCCGACACCGCGCCTGCCGACGACCGGGCGCACCGCCTTCGTGGAGGACGGGATCTTCGGCGAAGCTCGCCGACTGCAGACCGCTATCCTCTCGCCGGACGACTCCATGCTGGTGGCAGGCGGCACGGACGGGGCGATCCAGCTCTGGGACGTCGCGACCCGAAGCAAGCTCGGCACCTTGCGAAACCGGCAACACCTGCGTACCGGGCACGGGGCGATGACCACCTGTCTGACGTTCTCGGAGGACGGCTCGCTGCTGGCCTCGGGACACCTGGACGGCGCCGTCTACCTTTGGGAGGTCGCTTCCGGGCTCGAGCTCGATGTGCGGCTCGGTCACGACGGCGCCGTCGGCGGGATCGGGATGCCTCCTGGCGACGCGGCCGTGATCACCGGCGGCGCCGACGCCACCCTCAAGTTCTGGGAGCTGCCCGCCCTGCGCAAGGGCGACGCGCGGCGCGTCCTGCGCCGCCAGCCGGACGCCGTCAACTGCCTTGTCCTTGCCGGGTCGGGCCGGAGCGTCGTGACGGGTCACACCAACCGCAGCCTGCGGGTCCACGAGACCTCGGGCGAGCACCGCCTGGTCGCCACCATCCACGGCCACCGGGCGCCGCTCGCGGTGGTCGCGGTGTCGCCGTCCGGGGACCTGGTGGCGAGCGGTGCCCGGGACGGCGCCGTGCGCGTCCACCACCTTCCGACGCGGGAGCCCCGCGGGTTCCATCAGGAGCACGTCCGCACCGTGGCCGGCCTCGCCTTCCTTCCTGACGGACGGCGTCTGGCGAGCGTGGCGATGGACAGCACCGTCGTCGTCTGGGACCCCCTGGACCCGGAGCTGCCGGTGGTCCTGACCGGGAAGATCGATGAGAGCTTCGCCGCGGTGTGTGTGACTCAGGACGGCCACAAGGTCATCGCCACCTGCGCCGACGGCCGCTTCCGTGTCTGGCTCTTGCCAACCTAGATATAATATCGGCGATGACTGGAGGCTCCCCGTGACCAAGAAGGCCCCGGATGTGTTCGTGATCGCATTCTGCTTGATCCTCCTGGCGGCGGCGGCGACCTGGCTGTTGCCCGGTGGCGCCTACGAGCGGCGGCAGGAGAAGGTGGGGGAGTCGACCCGGGAGGTCGTCGTGCCGGGTACTTTCCACATCGAGCCCAGCAAGCCGCAGCTCGCGGCGATCTTCATGGCGCCGCTTCGGGGCTTCCTCCGCATGGGGGCCATCATCGCGCTCATCTTCGTGGTCGGCGGCGCATTCAACATCCTCAACGACACGGGCGCGATCGCGGCGGGCATCTACCAGCTCGTCAAGCTGCTGGGGAGGCGGAGCTACCTCATCATCCCGATCGTCATGCTGGTGTTCTCGTTCTTCGGGGGGGCGTACGGCATGTGCGAGGAGGCGATGCCGTTCGCCCTCATCTTCGTGCCGATGGCGATCGCCCTCGGATAC
>DAONEV010000233.1:0-6915 GCA_035403265.1 Thermoanaerobaculaceae bacterium
TTCACCGTCAAGCGCACACCGTAGCCCCCACCCTGGCCCGTCTCGCTCCTGGCGTCTCCGGGAGCCTTGAGCCTGGAGCCTGAAGCCCGTGTGTGGGGGGTGCTAGCATCTCCGGCCTGGAGGACGAGTGCATCCGGCTGGTCTGGGCGCCTGGCTGCTGGCGAGCGCCCTCGCACACAAGACGCAGGTCCATGCGACGGTGACGGTCACCGCCAGCCGTCTGCCGGCGGAGGCGGCGGCGCCGCGTCGCACCGTCGTGCTGGAGCGGGAGGAGATCGCCAGACTGCCGGTGGGGAGCGTGCAGGAGCTGGTGGCGCATGTCCTGGGTGGTGGTCTCGTGCGACGCGGGCCGCTGGGGGTGCAAGCGGATCTGCAGCTCCGCGGGACGACCTTCGAGCAGGCGGTGGTGCTGGTCGACGGGGTGCGGGTGAACGACCCGCAGACAGGTCACTTCACCCTGGACCTGCCGGTGGATCTGGAGGCCGTCGAGCGCATCGAGGTGACGCTGGGTCCGGGCTCCGCCGTGCACGGTCCCGGCGCGTTCGGCGGCACCGTGGCCATCGTGACGGGGCCTCCGGCCGGGCCGAGGGTGCGGTTGAGCGGGGGCCAGAACGGGTTCTGGTCCGGACAGGCAGCACTTCCGCTGGGCGCCGGCGCGTGGGTTTCCGTGGGACGAACCACCCATGACGGCTATCGTCCCGATACCGACCTGGAGGCCCGGCGCGCGACGCTCGGCTGGTCCAGCCGGGCTGGAGCCTGGAGCCTCCGCACCAGCCTGGGCACCGAGGCGAAGCGCTTCGGGGCGTGGGCGTACTACTCCAGCACCTACCCCAACCAGTGGGAGAAGACCGATACCGGCCTCCTGACAGTAGCGGCCAGCCGCCCGGTCGGCAATGCCACCCTCACGCTGCGCACCGGAGCGCGCCAGCACCACGACACTTTCGTGCTCGACCGCACGCGGCCCGACTGGTATCAGAACCGCCACCGCTCGCGCACGGCCCAGGGGCAGGCGGTACTGAGCGGCGAGTCCGCCGGCGTGCGCTGGGTGGCTGGCGTGGAGGGCGAGGGAGAGGCGCTGGCGTCGTCGCGCCTGGGCGACCACCGGCGGGATCGCTTCGCGCTCTTCGCCGAGGGCGGACGCAGCTTCGGCCGGCTCACGGTAGGCGGACAGGCCCGCGGCGATCGCATGTCCGGGCTGGGCTGGGAGGTTTCCCCCGGGCTCGGGCTGGAGCTGGACCTGGGCGGCGGTGCGACCTTGTCAGCTCACCGAGGGCGCTCGTTCCGGCAACCGTCGTTCACCGACCTGTACTACGAATCCCCGGCCACGGTCGGCAACCCGGCGCTCCGGCCCGAGCAAGCGTGGTCCGACGAGTTGCTGCTGCGTCTGCCGGTCAGCCGGACGCTCGTGGAGCTGTCCGTCTTCCAGCGGGACGCCCGCCACCTCATCGACTTCCTGCGCGGCGACGACGGCGTGTACCGCGCCGCCAACCACGCCCGGGTCGTCACGAGCGGCGCCGAGTGGAGCATGCAGCTTCCCGGTGCGGACCTCCTGGGAGCGAGCCGGATCTGGGCGAGCTGGCTGCACTCCGAGGTGGACGTGGACCCCTCCCGATCCCGCTACGCCCTGGCGCATCCCAAGTGGGAGGCCGGAGCGTCGACCCGCGTGACCCTGCCGGCCCAGGTGACGGGCGACCTGGCATGCCGCTGGCGCCAGCCCCGCACCGGCGGCAGCTACTCGTTGGTGGACGCGCGCCTGTCCCGAACCCTTGGCCGCGGCCTCGGCGTCGAGCTGACCGCCACCAACCTCTTCGCCACCCGCTACCTGGAGCTGGACGGCATCCCCATGCCCGGACGATGGGTCGTCCTCGGCCTGACGTGGCAAGCTCGGTGAGACCCGTCGGAGCGAACCGCCCCTGTGTCGCGTGCATCTCGTGCTTCAAGGGGAGCGTTCGCGAATTCCAGGTGCATAGCCCATTTGGGTGATGACAGCCACCTGCCTCCTCCCGTATCAATGAGCCAGTGTCTTCAGGAGGTCTCATGCTGAGGGAATCATGGGGCACGAGCCGCATCGCCGACGCCGCGCGACAGGTGCGTCCGCTCGCCGATTCCCGACGGTTCCGCCGTTTCGACCTGCCGCCTGGTCGCTGTGGCCAGCAGCCGGGTGGGTCGCCGCCTGGAGGTGCACCTCGCCAGCACCCGCCTGGCAACGCCGGATCTTGCCCGTCAGGCAGGATACCGACAGACAATGAACGGTTTGGGATAGCCCGCACCTATCAGGTGCCGATGTGCAAGACGGGGGCCGGACCAGCATTCCGGCAAGTCACGGGAGGCAAACGTGGTGTCGAAGATCGGCTTGAGGCGCACCGTGGGCGAGACCCTGGCGGTCGCACTCGCCAGCGTCCTCTTTCTCATTGGGCTGATTGGCGTCCTGTTCCCGCTGGTCGTGCAGCCACGCATGGAGAGCCTGATCCTCCTGGCGCTGGCCCTGCTCACGAGCATCGTCGTCTGGGACCGGCGAGCTGATCGCGAGAAGTACGAGCGCGTCGACGCCTCGCTCCAGAAGCTCGGCCCGGCCGTCGGCATGGCCCAGGCGGCGATCGCGGCCGACGTCGTGGAGCTGTTTCCGAGTCGGCTCTCACCCCGCGCGCAGGAGGTGATCAGCAAGCTCCTGACCGATCCGAAGACGACAAGCGTGTCGATCGCGGCGGTCGCCCTCCCGTCCCTCTTCCACCTTGGCAACGACTTCACCGAGGAGGTGCGCGAGGCGCTGGACCGACATGTTCGCTTCAGGATCCTGGCGCTCGACCCCCGCGGCACGATGGCGGATCTCCGCGCCGCGCGGGAGCTCAACACCACGACGGTCGAGAACATCGAGCGATCCCTGCGCAGCATCCAGGAGTACATGGACCGCAACCTCGCCATCGAGGCTCGAGTCTATGACGGCACGCCCCAGGTCTTCATGCTCCAGACGGACGACTACCTCTTCCTCGAGGCCTATCACATGGGGCGTGTGCTCGACGCACACCAGGAGCAGGTGCCTGGCTGCATCGGCGGACGCATTCCCTGCTATCTGGCCAAGCGCAACCGGGGCCGGTCACCCCACGACGGGGTGTGGGACCTCCTGGGTGATCACTTCGAGTGCCTCTGGTCAGGCCACTATCCCGACGGCCGGCGACTGACGGTCCCGGTCTATTCGGCGGTCACCATGAGCCTCGTCGAGGACTCCAGCATGGGGTGGTGTCTCCAGCTCACCAACCGCCACCGTTTCATCAGCGTCCAGGTCGCCGGTTGGACGCTGCGGGTCGTAGCTGCCGACGGCACGCCCCTGCCGAGCGCCAAGACCGGCGCTCTCACCCTGCCATCCGGGAGTGCGGTCGGGCCTCAGGCGACGCTTGTCCTGGCGAATGCCCCGGCATCCCCGACGGCGACGACCCTCGCCCTTGGCACCCAGCTCCAGGCACTCCTCGACGAGTATCGGGATCACCCCGGGGAGCGGGCGCTGGAGCTGAGGAACCGGGCCGACACCATCGCCGCACGGCTCCCGATGGACGGCTATGTCGAGGCCCACGGGAGCTCGAGCCTGTGACCACTGCACCGTCCGGCTCCCGACCAAGCAGCAGGCAACTGTCTCCTCGCCATCTCTGCCCACGACCAGCCCGCGATATGATGCCGGTAGTGAGAGCAGTGCAGTGGAAGCACGGCGGCGAGGGGAGTAGCACGCTGGCGGAGCTGCCCTTGCATCAGCCGCCAACCTCGATTTCCTGCCGCTCTGCTGAGTTGAAGATATGACCACCCCGGAAGCCCTCGCCCGGACTCACATCGACAAGTTGCTGGGGCTCGCGGGATGGGCAGTGCACGATCGCGCCAAAGCAGAAGGACGCACTCCCCACGGCGTCGTCGCCGGGGACCAGATCCGCACCATGCTCCAGGCGCTCCGCGGCGCGCTACCAACCGTGAGCTTCCCCGGCCGCCAGAACGTCCCCAGGACTCTCATCTTCACCAAGGAGGACTCCCACGCCGAGGACATCGTGCGCATCTGCCGCAAGGTCCTCGACAAGGGCAACGACTTCTGCCAGAAGATCACCTACCGCACCACCGGTATCCGGCCCGAGGACCTCATCGCCGCCTCCCGCACGAGGCATCAAGCGCAACCCAACGCAGAGAATGGATCCGCCGACCCCTTGCGGGTTCACCTTCACACCTTGAACACGAGGCAGGGCATCGTTAGTGAGGTTGACTTTCGCAGGCACCGATGGAGTAGCCATGGACACGGCTCGCCGAGATTGCCCCTCCACCTGCCGCCGATTCAGCGGCCGGAGTGTCGTCGGCGTGCACTTTGAGTGAGTCGAACAGGCATGGCTAGGTCCCTCGACGAGCTGAAGAGGCGGGCGCCGATCCTGGACGTGGCGAGAGCACTCGAAATCACAGTCAAAGGCAAGGTTGCAATGTGCTTTCGTGGTCACGACAGGGCCACGCCGAGCCTCAGATTCGACCCAGCAAAGGATCTCTGGTACTGCTTTTCCTGCCAGAAGGGAGGATCGAGCATTGATCTTGTCATGGCGGTCCTCGACCTAACCCTGCATGAGGCAGTGGCGTGGCTTCAATCACGTTACTCGGTGGAAACGTGCGCGATAGTGGCCGGTCAAGCTCGCAGCCGGGCAGTTGGAGCACGGAAGTCAGGGCCGAACCTTACCTCGGAGAAGGTCCCTCCATCAGAGCTGCAGGGCACACCAGACCAAGAACTGTACCGGTGGGTCTTGGACAGGTCTCCAATATCGAGTCGCGGGCTGGAGTACCTTCTGGGCCGCGGCTTCTCGGAGGCAGTGGTAAGCCAATTCGGGCTCGGCGAGCAAACTGCACCTGGTAGGCTCTTCAGAGAAGCCGCAGAACAGTGGGGCCACGATCGGCTACGTACCGCAGGCCTGTTGCGCATTCCCGACGAGGGGTCTGGAGCCCACGGAGAGAGCCCAGTGTGGTGGGACGCTGTCATTGTCATTCCATTCTCCAACACCGGCAAGGTCTCGTACCTCCAGGCTCGCCGGCTGCGTGTTGGTCAACCCAAATACCTGAATCTCATCGGAATAGGGAGACCACTGTTCAACTGCGAGGTGCTTCCCGCTGCGCCGGCTGGTTCAGCGGTGCTCATCTGCGAGGGTGTTCTTGATGCAATCGCGGCCTCTCAACTTGGGTATGCCGCTGTCGCGGCGCTCGGGGTCAATCATTTCAAGCGAGAATGGGTACGGGATTTCCGGGGGCTGAGGGCGTTTGCCGTTCCCGACATGGACCGACCCGGCCGCGAGTTCGGTCAGAGGCTGCAAGGTATCTTCGCCGAGTTCGGAGAGCAGTTGGAAGTCCTGAGCATTCCTCGTGGGAAGGACCTGGCCGAGTACCTCAGCCTCAGTGGTTCCACACCAGGGAGGGCACGGCGGCGATGAAACGACCGAGTGAGTTTGTGGACAGACTGACGCTGCCCGAGAACCTCTACTGGGCGTGGCAGAAGGCTAAGAACTTCCTGAAGCCCGGCGATGTGTGGTTCGATGAGATGGATGTCGCTCGGTTCGAGGCGAACCTGGGCCAGGAGCTGGAATCAATCTCCACGTCCTTTGGCCGCTGTCGATACCATATGGAGCCGATGCGCCCGCTGCCGCACCCGAAATACGCGGCCTCTGGCGAGAAGGCAGAAGCGCGGCAAGCGTTCCAGGTTGCGGTCCGCGATCAAGTGGCTTGGCTCGCCCTTGCAAACGTCATCGGCCCAGCTCTCGACAGACTCATGCCGCCTTGGAGCTATTCCGGCCGGCTCTACCGGCCCGTCTGGTATGACGATACCAGTGGGACCCCGACGATTCGGGTCGGACCGTTTCGGCACAGCTCAGGACAGCTTTATCGGCCCTTTCGACAATCGTGGCCCGTCTTTCGACGTCACATCTACCTTACGGCCAGATTGATGGGGGGTACGCTCAAGCCCCGGGATCATGATTCCGACCTACAGGACGCCGATCGAAGGGCACTGGAGGACGAAGGGCACCTTCGTCAGCTCCCATATTTGCGGCAGGGCTACTGGGCTAGAGCGCGGGGGCCGCGGTCGGTCTTCTGGGCAGGAATTGACCTGGCGAAGTTCTATCCAAGCCTGAACCTCGACCGGCTGAAGTTGGTGATCCTGAAGCACTGCCCATTCGACCCCGCCGAGCTGGCTCCGTTGTTGGAAGGTATGTTGACGTTCTCCCTGGACATGTCGGGTTGGGAGAAGCAGGAAGAACTCCAGATGGTGGGGCTTGAGCCAAAGCAGCGGTGTCTGAACGGGCTCCCCACAGGCCTGTTTGTCTCCGCGTTTCTCGCTAACGTTGCGATGATCGAAGTAGATCGACATGTCAGCACTCTCGCCCAGCCCGCACAAATCGCCCACTTTCGGTATGTTGACGACCACGTGATTCTCGCACGGTCCTTTGAGTCGTTGCTGAGCTGGGTCGAGAGGTATCAGGAACTTCTGGAGGAGCATGAGACTGGAGCTCGGTTCAACCCAAAGAAGTGCGAGCCGCGGGCGTTGGCAGATCTGTTGGACTCTCGCTCACGTGGAGTTGAAGCGGGACTTGGATCGCCAAGAGGCAGCGCTCGCGAGCTCGGCGAGGGAGAGCATGGAGAGGCGGCGCGCGATGCGGCAGAAGGAGAATGTAGAGTCGACCTGCGATCTCCAGCGCCGCTTATGACAAGGACACTCGCTCTGGTGTCAAACCTCGCCCATGCCGACTTCGAGTTGCTGAGCCTAGAGGAGCAGGAACACCTCCTTGGCGATCTGGAGCACCTTCTTCTCGCCGAATTCCCTGACACCGAGATTCGTGCCGATACCAGGATGTCGTTCGCTGCCACCCTGCGGTCCGCAAGGGTCCTGGGTGCCCAGCGGGAAAGCAGGGTGGCAGC
>DAONEV010000234.1:0-6902 GCA_035403265.1 Thermoanaerobaculaceae bacterium
CCCACACCATCGCCGAGACCCCCGAGCCTCCCAGGGCCGAGAGATCGGAGGGCGGATCAGCCTCGAACCGTGCCGTGGCGTCACCGATCACGACCTTGCCGGCAGGAACGCAGAAGCCCCGCACACCAACGGCCCGCAGGACGCCCACCGTCCCGGCATCGGGCATTGCTCCCAAAAGCCAGACGCGATGATCGAGCGTGCGCTCGGCGGTCACCGTCGAAGCCACCAGGCACCCCACGACCCACACCAGCCTCGCAAGTCTCCGCACCATCCTCGCCATGCTAGCAAACCTCACCCTGGCCCACATGTCTCACCCACTCCTGCGGCGCGGCCGGATCTCGCGCGGCGCTGGCGGCATCAGGGGACCACGGGCGCCGCGCTCTCGCGATCTTGCCCACCCCCGAGGCCACGCCACGGAGCTTCCACCAGGGATGAGCCGCCCCGGGAATGGAAGCTCAAACGGCCGGGAAGTGCAGCCGCACTTCCAGGCCTTCCGAGGCGTTGCAGGCCTGAACACTCCCACCCGCCCGCGCCAGGACCCGGGCCACCACGGCCAACCCCATGCCGCTGCCTTCGGAGGTCGTCGAGAAATGGGGCTCGAACAGCCGGCCGAGCAGCTCAGGGGCCACGCCGCCGCCCGTGTCGCGCACCGTCAGAACGATCTCCGCCCCGACCGAGTCGACGCGCAAGGTCACCGTGCCATCCCGGTCCCCAAGGACCCGCACCGAGTTCTCCAGCAGATGCCTCAACGCGCGCTCCACCCAGAGGGGATCGGCCCGCACCTGACCGGGTGTTCCCTCCACCACCAACGCAATTCCGCGGCTCGGCAGCACGCGGTACTCGTCCACGACCTTGCGTGCCGCCGACAGGAGGTCGAAGACAGCCGGCTCCCACTGCTCCAGTGCCGCCAGATTGCCGAACCCCTGAGCTACCTCTCGCAGGTGCTCGACCCGCTCGATGATCTGGGCCGCCGCCACGCTGGCGATCGCCGTCAACTGCTCGGGACCCCGCTCCAGCGCGGCCTGCAGCTCCTCGGCCCACAGGCGAATGGGTGTGAGCGGGTTCTTGACCTCGTGCGCGGCGATCCTGGCCAGATCAGCAAGCGACGCCAGCCGCTCGGCACGGGCCACCTCGGAGAGGTCCTCGAGCACCACCAGCACACGCCCGGCGGTCCCGGTCAGGGGTACGAGCGTGGTCCGCCAGCGCGCCTCGGGACGGCCCCTGGGCTGGACCACCTCCTCGATCGCCGGGCCCGACGCCAGGCGGCGGGTCAGCTCCGCGAGCGGCGCCGGCAGGAATGGCTCGATCTCGCGGGTGTCGGACGCCTCCCCCAACAGACGGCGTGCCGCGGGGTTCGCGAGCTCCACCCGTCCCTCGCCGTCGATCACTGCCACCGCCGCCGACAGTGTGTCCAGCACCCGCTCCCGCAGGTCGCGCTCCCCTCGCAGCTCCTCCTCGCGCCGCTGCACTCCGGCCGCCATGGTCGTGAACGCCCGCCCCAATGCCCCGAGGTCCTCGTCCCGTCCGGGTCTCAGGGGCGGAACCGACCGCCCGTGCTCGAGACGCCGGGCCGCGCCCACCAGGCGGCGCAGCGGCCGCGCCAGCCGCCTTCCCAGGCGGTCAGCCGTGAGCAACGCAACGCCAAGGGCGAGGACGCCGGTGATCATGAACCACTCCGCCGGGGTCGGCCGGCTCGAAAGGCCCGTCACCCGGAGCTCGAGCGCGGCCACCACCACCGGCTCCCCTGCCGAGCGGAGCGGCGCGAAGATGCTCGTCGTGCGACCGCTCTGGACAACCGGCTCGCGCCATCCGCGGACCGCACGGGTGAAGGCCTCCGCCGGCGGCAGCCACGGGATCCGCCCGAGGGCGGCGTGGTCCGGGCGGGTCGAGGAGACCAGCTCGCCGGACCGGTAGATCGCCAGCGCTCCACCCATCTCCCGCACCAGCCAGGCGATCTGCTCCTCACGCCCCGGCGCGGCCAGGGAACGCGAGACCGCCCGCCCCAGCTCCATCTGGGCGCGCTCGTGCTGACGCGCCCACTGGGCCGGCAGCACCTGCGCGAGCAGCAGCACCGGCAGTACCGTCGTTGCCGCCAGCAGCACCCGCAGGCGCCCCAGGAAGGTGGCCCGTTGCGACCACCATCGCCGCCAGCGGCGCCGGCCCTGCCAGGCGCCAAGTGGCAGCGCACCCCAGAGGATCAGGGCCGCCACCTGCAAGGCGCGACCCGTGAGCGGCAATCGGACCCACGGTGCAGCCACGACTCCCTCGCCCCAGGCACGCAAGTAGCTCGGGAGCACCCGCTCACCGACGCCCACGTTCCCCCAGCTCCGACCCGCCGCCAAGGCAGCCCCGACGCGGGCCGGAGAGAGCGGTCGGAAGGTCGCGCCGCGGCCAACCGGCGATCCCGCCCGGTCGAACACCGCCGCCGGCAGGTCCAACCCCGCCTCGGTGAGGCTCGCCAGCAGGTCGTGTGGTGCCGGCGGTCTGGTGATCCGCACCCGCCATCCATTCCCCAGTGACCTCCCGGCCAGCTCCCTGGGGTCGCCCTCGCCGGGCCAGGTCGTGGCGCCCCACACGGCGCCGGGGCCACCCGAAGGCTCCAGGAGCTCGACGGCCACCCCCGGGAGCGCCCGGGGCAAGCCAGCGGCCACGACCTCCTGCCCGACCGTGACCAGGCGCTCCGCCGGGTCCTGGCGGGAAGCCCCGACCAGCCGCTCCTCGGAAAACCGGGCAAGCAGCGCTCTGGCCGTGCTCGCCGCGCCATCCAATCGTGCCAGCGTGGCGTCCACCACGGTCACCAGCTCATGCCGCCGCGCGAGCTCGTCCGAGGTCATGAGTACCGCGCCCGCCAGGGCAGCCGCCAGGAGCAACCGGCGCCCCGCGCCCCCTGGCCAGACGGCAAGCACCGCGCCCAGAGCCACCAGCCACGGCTCCGACTGGGCCACGCCGAGCATGAGGGGGGCCCAGGCCAGCAGCCGCAGGGGCCAGGGCAGCCAGGGCCTGGGCTGACCCAGCGACCGCACGATCAGGACCATCGACAGGGTGAGCGCCCAACGCCAGGCGCCGGGCCACAGCAGCGTGTCAGGAGGAGGCGCGACCTCGAGGGCAGCCAGCAGTCCGGGCAATACCCATGCGAGTCCGCCCATGACCACGGCCCCGAGCAGCGCCGGGGCTCTTCTGGCCCACAACTGTGACAGCCCGACCGCCAGCCCGGCCAGGACGGCCACCACCCACCAGCCGGGGGAGAGCCACCCCAGCCCCAGCACTGCCGGCAGGACGAGGAGGGCCGTCAGCGCGCGAGCTCCAGTGGGGAGGGAGGATGCGACCACCACCAAAGCCAGAAGTCCCGCCCAGCCCGGCTGGCTCCCCGGCACCGGCGTCCACCTCCGCACCCCGATCCGCAGGAGGGGCGAGCCCGAGGCCAGAACGACCCCGCTCCCCGTCGGATCCGGCGCCACCACCGCGGCGCGGCCCGCCCAGACGCCAACTGCCTCCCGTCCACCGCCGGCAGGCAGCCGTGCTCCGGCCAGCACGCCGCCGACGGCACGCCCGCTGTCGAAGACTGCCTCCCGCCACCACATCCACGTCTCGTCGACACCGGTCTCGACAACCACCATGCGTTCGCCGAGCGCCCGCAGCCGCAGCGGGACACGGGGAGCGGGCCCCACCCAGGCAACAGGACGGCCTCGTTCGTTGACCACGACCAGGGAGTCGACGCGGATCGGCAGTCCCCCCGCGATCCGGCGCGCCGCCGTGAACGCCACCTCCGGCGAGACCTCGCCGCCGGCGCCGGCCAACACCTGGATGAGGTCGGCGCCGGATGCCAGCTCGCCAAGGCGGCTCTGGATCGACGTGACCTGTCGCGACATCAGGTCGGCGACCCGCTCCGGGGTGCGGGCGGCTGGCACCAACGCGTCGAGGCCCAGAGCCAGGCCCGCGAGGACTGCCACGGCGGCCCTCCGCCACCCACGCCCGCGCCCCAGGATCAGGGCGCCAACGACAACTGGAACCCGCCAGGCCAGGCTGCCGAGCGGCAACGAGGGCCATGGACCGGCAGCCACGCCCGCGACCACCAGAGCCAGACACCACCACTGTGCTCGGCGGTCGGCAGCAGGTTTGGCGGACATTGCACCGTGCACGTGGGCTCCAAACCCTGGCCGGAAGGTCAGCTCCCTAGCGGCACCGGGGCCGAGGCGCGAAGGGTGGCGGCCCCACTTGCAGACACCGGTCCTGGAGTCTCGAGCCACGGCTGGACCCCGGCCACCCAGGCCGAGAAGCGCTTGAGCTCGACTTCGGGCAGCGGCGGCGCCGGGTCCTTCCCGATCGCGAGGGGGTTGAGGGGCCGTCCCTGGCGCGTGACCCGATAGTCCAGATGAGGGCCGGTGGAGAGGCCCGTCGAACCGACGAACCCGATCACCTGTCCCTGCTCGACCCTGGCCCCGGGGCGCATGCCGGACGCAAACCGCGAGAGATGGAGGTAGGCCGTCGAGTAGCCCCCCGTGTGCCGGACCTCGACGGTGTTGCCGCGGCCCCCTGAATATCCGACGAAGCCCACGGTTCCGTCGGCGGTCACCGACACCGGCGTGCCGACCGGCGCGCCGTAGTCCACCCCCCAGTGCGGCAGTCGCTTGCCGAGGACCGGATGCAGGCGGCTGGCCGAGAACCTCGAGGTGACCCGGGTGAGCTTGAGGGGGGCACGCAGGAAGAGCTTGCGGACGGCTCGACCCTGGGCATCGTAGTATCCCGGCGCGGCTCCCACCGTGGCGAACCGGAACGCCGTATAGGCGCGCCCCTGGTTGACATAGGTCGCCGCGACGATGGGCCCGTAGGCCACGATCTTGCCGTCCGCCCGGACGCGCTCGCACAGCACCGAGAAGGTGTCGCCCGGCTGCACCTCGCGGTGAAAGTCGATGTCCCAGCCGAAAAGGTCGGCGAGGGCCAGGGCCAGGTCGTCCGACTCGCCTGCCGCGTCCACGGCTTCGAAGAGCGACGAGCGGATGGTTCCCTGGACCACCGTGAGCTGGCGTTCGGCGGGGCGCGGCTCGCGGCGGCCCAGGATCGCCTCCCCCCGCCGCTCCAGCACCACGTCGGCCCGCCAGTCGGGAGTCAGGCGCAGTCGCAGCAGCTTGCCTTCAAGGTCGAGCACACCCTCGGCCAGCAACCCGACCGGCAGCGCCCTGAGGTTGAGATGCCGCTCGGCCTCGCCGAGCCAGACCGCGGCCTCCCGGGCGGAGACTCCAAGGCGCTGGACGACCGCGGCCAGGTTGTCGCCCGGGACGAGGACGGCCTGCCGGCTCACCGTGGGCGCCTTCTGGCGGAGGGTCCGGATCGGCGCGAGGAGGGAAGGGTCGGGGACGGGGCCACCGCGCCAGAGGACTCCGCCCACGAGGAGGAGTGAGACGAAGATCAGCAGGACGTGGCGGTGATCGAGACGACGCCGGCGCTCTTCCACCTGCGGGCTGGCACTCGTCGAGGACTCGACCCGGGGGCCATGATCGATCACGATCGAATCCTAGCAACAAAGTGAGCGCCCCGGCGAACCGGGGCGCAAACCAATGCAGGACAGCCGCCGTTGGTCAACGACTAGTTCACGCTCAGCTCGACGGCCAGGCGCGCCCCATCCCCCCCGAAAAGCTGGTCCATGCCCAGATTGTCGGACCGCACCCGCTGTGGCCGGTGACGGAGGTAGTTGTAACGGATGCCGAAGGAGAGCAGTGCGCGCTCGAGCAACCGCCGGCCGCGGTACAGCCGGGACATCACCGTTCCCACCGGGATGGCCAGGATGTCCGCGACCTCCTTGTAGGAGTAGCCTTCAATGTCCACCAGCAGGACCACAACCTTGTAGTTGTGAGGCAGCGCCACCAGGGACTGGCGCACCTCGGCGTCCCAGGACAGGTCGAGGACATCGTCCTCAGGCGTGCGGGCAAGCACTCCCTCCACCTGGATGAGTGCGGACTCGAACGTCTCCTCGAACTCGGCGAAGTCCACCTGGCCGGGAAGCTGCTTGCGGCGACGATACTCGTTGATGAACGTGTTCTTGAGGATCTTGAACAGCCATGCCTTGAGATTGGTGCCGGGCTGGAACGAGGCGTAGTGTCGGTACGCCTTCATGTAGGTCTCCTGGACCAGGTCCTCTGCATCCTCGGGTTTGCGGGCGAGGCGCAACGCTGTCTTGTAGAGCTGGTCACGGTAGGGGAGCTCGCCGTTTTCGAAGTTCCACGATGTGGGTGAACTCATGCAGCCCTCCTTAACAACGTCTTCAATTTAAATGATCATGAGATCGCTTGTCAAGAGGGGATAGAGAATTAATTCACACAATGGTTTGGAAATTCCGTCGAGAACGCGGTCTCAGTTGCGCAAACTCCTCCGGCAGGACGACATGTGACGACAGGTCGGATCCCGTTCCACCTCTTCCGTGCGTCCGACCTTCGACCATCGGCGGAAGAAAGGACGTGCCCGGTCAGTGGACCGTCGGACCGCCCTTGCCGCCGTCGAGGACCCGCCACCCGCGCCGGCGTTGCAGGCGGCTCAGCCGCCACCTGGTCCAGCTCCTCACCGCCCGCATGCGCAGGCGGCGCAGCGTCGGCCCGACACCTCCACGCTGCAGCCACGTCCAGGTCGCGGCCGTGGCGACGACGATGCCCACCAGGCCCGCCAGGTCGCGGGTGGACAGGTAGGCGACGAAGCCCAGGACGAGAGCGATGGCCGGAAAGATGCGAGCCGGCACCGGCAGCACGAAGAAGAGGAGGACCGTGGCGTCGCCCGCCAGCGCCCCAAACGCGGCGAGCATGATCACCGTCAGCAGGCGCTGGCCCTGCATGAGCTGGAATGGCATGCCGGCGCTGGCGACCGCCGTCGGGGCGAGGAGGGCCACCGCCACCGCGGCGACGGCGCTGACGACG
>DAONEV010000235.1:0-6890 GCA_035403265.1 Thermoanaerobaculaceae bacterium
GGGAATGCCGTTCCTTGCCGACCTGCCGATCCTGGGGCCCCTGTTCCGGGGCAACGCGGCGGACCTGACGAAGACCGAGCTGGTGCTGACGATCACCCCGCACATCATCCGCAACCCCGACATCACCGAGGAGGACCTCGCCCCGGTATGGGTCGGCACCGAGAACCGGGCGACGATTTTCGGCAACTCGCCGCGCGTCCGCTCGGGAGTCGAGGCCAGCCCGTTCGGTGAGCCTTCCCAGCCGCCAGCGGAGGTCGAAGAGTCGCAGTCGAACTCCGCCGACAAGGCCGAGGATGCCGATCGCCACGATGCCACCAGGCCACCCCGCCTGAGCTTTCCCCAGGCGCCGTCGCGCGAGTCGCAGCGGGCGCCGGTGGGGATGAGGGATCCCAAGGCGGGTCAGCCCGAGACCACCGATCCGACCGAGCCGCTCATGGCGTCCGAGACGGCAAGCGGTGCGGCCGCGACAGACAGCGAGGCGGCCCTGGCCCATGTCAGCTTCTACCCTTCGAAGCTCGCCGTGACGGAAGGGGACAGCGGTCTGCTGGCGGTCGTCCTGGACCCCGGTGTAGCAGGTGTGAGCGGTCCGCTCCACTTTGCCTACGACCCGGCCCGGATGGAGGTCGTGGCGATCGAAGGGGGCGACCTGCAGGTCGGAGGCCGTTCCGTGCCGATCCGGGTCACGCACACGCCAGCCCTGGGATGGATCACGGCGGGGTGGGACGGCGAGGCGTCCAGCCGAGGCACCCTGCTGCGAATCACCTTGCGGCCGCGGGTCGCGGGAGAGCTGCCGTTCATCTTCGCGGGTCCGGCAGGGGCGTTCATCGCGGCCCCGGCGACGGTGCTGGGGTTGCCTGCCGCGGCGGTGGTGACGGAGGTTCGGCAGCCATGAGGCGCGAGGCGGGCTTCACGCTTGCCGAGCTGGTGATGGTCGCGGCCATCGTCGCCATCCTGGCTGCGGTGGCGCTTCCCACCGCCAGGTTCACGATCAAGCGGGAGCGGGAGTCCGAGCTGCGTCTGGCGCTCCGCCAGATGCGGGGCGCAATCGACGACTACAAGCGGCTTGCGGACCAGGGGATGATCCAGGTTGACCTGGGCACGGAGGGCTACCCCAAGGAGCTCGAGATATTGGTGAAGGGCGTCGACATCGTCGGGCAGACCACGAAGAAGAAGTTCCTGCGGCGCATTCCGATCGACCCGATGACCGGCGAGACGGAGTGGGGCATGAGGTCGTACCAGGACGAGCCCGACACCAAGAGCTGGGGCCGGCAGAACGTCTACGACGTCTACTCGCAGTCGGGGGCGACCGCTCTCGACGGCACGAAGTACAAGGACTGGTGATGAAGGCGAACGATCAGCGCGCTGGTTGGGGGGCGGGAACCGGGAACCGGGCTCCGGGCTCGCGGCGAGCCGTCGAGGACGAGGTGAAGGCCGACGCCGGGACTCTCTCGGGAGAGCACCCCATGCTCCCGGACTCCCGGCTCGATGGACACGGGCCTCGGGCGGGGAGCCGCGGGGGGCGGGGGTTCACCCTCATCGAGCTCATCATCGTGGTCGCCATCATCGGGATTCTCGCCACGATCGCGGTGCCGGCCATGCGGACGGCGCCCCAGAAGGCGCGGGAAGCGGCCCTCAAGGAGGACCTCTTCACCCTGCGCTCGTGCATCGACCAGTTTCACGGCGATCGGGGGCGCTACCCGGCTTCTCTGGACGAAATGGTCAGCATGGGGTACCTGCGGAGAATCCCGGTGGACCCCGTCACCAGGTCGGCGGAGACCTGGGTGGTCGAGCTCGAGCAGAAGGGTGAGGAGAGCGACGAGCGGGATCAGGAGGCCGGCCAGGGCATCATCGACGTGCGCTCGGGCTCCGAGGACGCCGCTCTTGACGGCTCCAAGTACTCGGAGTGGTGACGCTCGTGGTCGGTGCTGCGCGGTCCGTGGCTCGAAAGCCTTGGTCCTCTCCCGGACAGGGTGAGTCGGCACCCTTCTCTCGGGTCGCGGGCCGGGAAGGGGCTTCGGGCTTCACCATGGCCGGGCTCATCGTGGGGCTGGCCGTCATGGCCATCTTCCTGACCGTGGCGATCCAGAGCGTGACCTTCCAGAAGCGGCGCGAGAACGAGGAGGAGCTGGTCTTCCGCGGCGGGCAGTTCGTGGAGGCCATCCGGCTGTTCAGGGCCCGCAACGGCCGATTCCCGCTCAGTCTCGACGAGCTCTACAAGGCGAAGCCACGCGTGATCCGCAAGAAGTGGACCGATCCAATGACCCGCAAGGCCGACTGGAAGCCGGTGCTCTTCGGGCAGGAGGGACAGGCCGCGGTTCCACCTGTGCCCGGCGCCACCCCGACTCCCGAGCCCGCCCAGCCGACACCGGGGTTCGGGAGCCCCCCGACCGGGCCCCAGGGCGGACCGATCGTTGGTGTCGCCTCCTCCTCCTGCGAGGATTCCATTCGCATCCTCGACGGCCGCACGCGCTACTGCGACTGGAAGTTCGTCTTCGACCCCAACAAGCCCAAGGGCGGTACCCAGCCGCCGGTTCCGCAGCCCACCAAGCGGTTTTGAAACCACCACGCGGGTTTCTCGCGGGCTTCTGGAGGCTGGTGGTAAGCTCCGGACAGCACGAGTGAGGTCGGAGGGATTCCGTGACGGGAAGCTGCTTCTCGGGGCGTACGAGGAGGTGTGGAATGAGTGGTGTGTCTCGCAGGTCGGGAAGGGTGGCAAGCTGGGCCTCTGGCGCCGCGGTGCTGGTCCTGGTGCTGGGCGCCTGCACGAGCCAGCCGCCCACGCCCGCAGTCAGGACGACGGCGACGGGTGGGCCACCTCCGACGGCAGGCACGCGCCATCCGCCGGCCGACCATACGAAAGACCGAAAGGGCATCCGCCACAAGCCCGGCGCGAAGCAGGCGGTTGCCAACTGCAGCCCCTGTCATGGGCAGGACCTGAACGGCGGCCAGGGCCCCTCCTGCTACACCTGTCACGGCCGGGAATGGCACTAGCCACCTGCCTGCCTTCCCGGTCGAGAGTCGGTCATCGAGGGGCGGCCGGTCGGGCGGTAGCCTGATACACTCCCCCGCTCATGGAGACCTGTCCTGTCACCCTGCATGAAACCGTGCCTGGAGCCACAGTGGGCGTTGGGCTCTGGGTCCGTTGCGGTGCGGCCACCGAGCCAGCGGACCGTGCCGGCATCACGCACCTGCTCGAGCACCTGCTTCTGAGGCGCTGCGGAGAGCGCACGCCGCAGGGGATCGCCGAGCTGACCGACTCTCTTGGGGGCTCCATCGACGCCTTCACCACCCGGGAAGCGTGTGCCGTGACCGCCCACGTCCCGGCCGAGCGCTGGGAAGAGGCCCTGGGCCTGGTCATGGACGCCGTCCTGAGGCCGGTCATCCACGCCGACGAGCTGGCTCTCGAGCGCTCGGTGGTGGCGGCCGAGTTCGACCTCGTCCAGGACTCCCCCGCCGAGGTGGTGGCCGAGCTTGCGCTGCAGGCGTGCTGGGGCCGTCACCCCGTTGCCCGGCCGGTCCTCGGTGATCGCAAGGTCGTCGAGCACCTTGCTGTCGATGACCTTGTCGCGTTCCATCGGGCGCACTTCGGGCCGGGCAACCTCCTGCTGGTTGTGGTGGCGCCACCCGGTGTGGTCTCGACCTTGCCCGATCTGGAGAAGGCCGGGCGTGGCCTTCATGCCGAGCGCGTGGATCCGGGCGTGCCAGGCTGGCGCTCCGGACTGCTTGTCGAGGAGCGCGAGGGGATCGAGCAGCTCTACGCGAACCTCGTGCTTCCGGGCGTCCCGGCCGGCCACCCCGACGTCTACACCCTCGGGGTCCTGCACCAGCTCCTGGGTGGCGGCGCATCCTCCCGGCTCTTCCGGGAGCTACGGGACCGCCTCGGCCTCGTCTACGAGATCTCCACCTCCATCTACGCCGCGGCGTGCGCAGGCGTCCTGGAGATCGTCTTCTCGGCGCCGCTGCGTCAGGCGTCGGCATGTTGGGACGCGCTTGGCGCGGTCATAGACGACGTGGGCGCCGGGCGCATCGCCGATCGCGAGGTGGAGCTGGCGCGGCAGGCGCTCCTGGCGGGTGTCGTGCTGGGCGCCGAAGGTGCGGCCGCCCTGCTGGAGGCTCACGCGGGAGAGTACCTGGCGCGCCATCGACGCTTTGACGCCACCCTCGTGCGCCGCGAGCTGGAGGGCATCACTCCGGACATGGTGCGCGACCTGGCCCGCCAGATCGTGCGGCGCGAGTCCCTGGCTGGCGCGGTCTGCGGGCCGAAGGGTGGCGTCGTGCTGCCCGGGGGCGTCGGAAGGATCGGATGAGCCCTCCCCCTGTCCTCGTGCGTCGCCTCCCGCATGCCGAGGGGCTGCCGCTGCCCCGCTACGTCACGACCGGGGCGGCCGGTGCCGATATCGTGGCGGCCGTGGACGCGCCCCTCGAGCTTGCGCCGGGCGCACGTGCCGCCGTGCCGACGGGGCTGGTGCTGGCCATCCCGGAGGGCTTCGAGGTGCAGGTGCGGCCGCGTTCGGGCCTGGCGCTCGGGCACGGCGTCACCGTTGCCAACGCCCCAGGCACCGTTGACTCCGACTACCGTGGCGAGGTGAAGGTCATCCTTGTCAACCTGGCCAGCGAGCCCTTCGCGATCCGGCGTGGCGACCGCATCGCCCAGCTCGTCGTGTCGCCGGTCGTGCAGGTGGTCTTCCGCGAGGTCGACCTGCTGCCCGATAGTGCGCGCGGGAACGGCGGATTCGGCTCCACCGGCAGGTGATGCCCGCGATCGCGATGCTGCGGGGCTGGTAAACTCCCCACGCCGGGGGCGCCTGGGCTCGCGGCGGACAGGCGGTGGGTTTGGGGCTGCTCCTCTTCTCGACGGGTGAACGTGCGGCGGCCGTGTCGGCGAGGCGCTGACGTGCGTGTCATCGTGCTCGCCTCGGGTTCGTCGGGCAACGCCACGGTGGTGGAAGCGAACGGTGCCTGCGTGCTGCTCGACTGTGGGCTCTCGGTTCGTCAGCTCGCCGCTCGCATGGCGCCGCACGGCCTCCATCCTCATGACGTGCAGGCCGTCTTCCTCACCCACGAGCACATCGACCACGTGCGGGGCCTCGAGGTCCTGCAGAAGAAGCACCAGATCCCGGTGTTCGCCACCACCGGCACGGCTCGTGCACTGGCCGGCCGCGTGGCCGTGCAGCCGGCGCTTCGCTCGGGGCACGAGGTGTTCCACGAGGGGCTTGGCGTGCTGCCGGTCGCGACCAGCCACGACGCCGCCGAGCCGGTCGGCTTCGTGCTGCGTCACGGTGGCTTCCAGCTCGGGATGGTGACCGACACCGGCGTCATGACCGAGCTGCTGCTCGAACGGCTGGGCGGGTGCCACGCCCTGCTGCTCGAGGCCAACCACGACCTCGACATGCTGCGGATTGGCTCCTATCCCTGGCCGCTCAAGCAGCGCATCCGCTCGAGCACCGGCCACCTCTCCAACTGCCAGGCGCGGGCCGCCCTGGAGCGACTGGTTGGCCCGGAGCTGCGGATGGTGGTCGCCATGCACCTCTCCCAGGAGAACAACACCCCGGGGCTGGCTCGCCAGGAGCTCGACCGGGTGCTGGCTGGAAGCCTGGCGCGCTGTACCGTCTCCACCCAGGAAGAGCCGCTTGTCGTGGATCTTGGTGCCTTGTCCCCGGATGCGGACGGGGGCGTGCGTCTGGACTATCAGCTCTCAACTCTCAACCGGTCGGCCGGGGGCCCGGCTCACGGACCACACTCGTAAGGAGCCGTCATGCAAGTCGAAGTGCGCGTCAAGCTCAAGGACCAGGTCCTCGACCCTCAGGGCGAGGCGATCCGGCGGGTGCTCAGCAATCTCGGGTACGGCGAGGTGGGCAAGGTGCGGGTCGGCAAGCTGATGCTGCTCGAGGTGGCAGGGGACGACCGCGAGCAGGTGCGGGAGCGCGTCGAGGAAGCCGCGAAGGAGCTGCTCGCCAACCCGGTGATCGAGGATTTCGAGGTTCGACTGCCATGACCGACGGTGGCCGGCATTCCCGTGTGGCGGTGGTCATCTTCCCGGGCTCCAACTGCGACCGCGATGCCCTGGGCGCGATCGAGGCGGTCGGAGGCGAGGCCGTTCCCGTCTGGCACCAGTCGCGGGACCTGCAACGCTGTGGCGCGGTCATCCTGCCCGGTGGATTCTCCTACGGCGACTATCTGCGGGCCGGCGCCATGGCCGCCCACTCGCCAGTCATGAAGGCGGTGCGCAGGCACGCGGAGCAGGGCGGTGCCGTGCTGGGGATCTGCAACGGATTCCAGATGCTGCTGGAGGTCGGGCTGCTCCCCGGGGCGATGCTCATGAACCGGACGCTGCGTTTCATCTGCAGGGAGGTGTACCTGCGCGTCGAGCGGACGGATCTGTCACTCCTGCGCACCCTGACGGTGGGGCAGGTGCTGCGCCTGCCCATTGCCCACAAGGAAGGCAACTGGTTCGCCGATCCGGCCGTGGTGCGGCAGGTGGAGACCGGCGGCGCGGTGGCGTTCCGGTACTGCGACGCGGGTGGCCAGGTGCGGCCGGACGCCAACCCCAATGGGGCGCTTGAGGGCATCGCCGGGCTCGTCAATCGGGAAGGCAACGTGCTGGGCATGATGCCGCACCCGGAGCGGCGGATCTCGCGCCTGCTGGGCGGCGAGGACGGGAAGGCGCTCGTTCGCGCCCTGGTGGAGGCGGCATGAATTGGGACGCCGAGGCAAACGCCGAGTTCGCCCGCGAGCACGGGCTTTCCGCGGAGGAGTGGGAGCGGGTGCTCGCCACCCTGGGGCACGCCCCGAACCTCACCGAGCTGGGGATCTTCTCGGTGCTGTGGTCCGAGCACTGCTCGTACAAGTCGTCCAGAGTGCACCTGCGCAAGCTCCCAACCGGAGGGCCG
>DAONEV010000236.1:0-6871 GCA_035403265.1 Thermoanaerobaculaceae bacterium
CCCTGGAGGGTCTGCTGCGCACCTCCCAGCTCCCGTCCGAGGGTCAGCCTTCGTTGGCCACGTTGAAGATCTCGGGCGGCCGCCGCCGCGGCCTCCTCGCGCTCATGGCCACGCATCCCCCCCTCGAGGACCGCATCGCCCGTCTCCGCGCCAGCTAGTCAGCGGATCAGCAACGACTTGAGCCTGCTGTGCTGACGTGCTGACGAGCTGATTTGCTGACGAGCTGATCCACTGGGTGGATTGGGGGTCCCTTGACCGCGATTTCTGATAGACTCCCGCCGACGAGTTAAGGAGGAGGAAGCGTATGTCATATACCACCAATTCAACCCCCAAATGGGCGATGCTGCTGCTGGCCGGCCTGGTGCTTCTCGGACTGGCGGGCCCGGCGCTTGCCCAGACCGACGTGACCGCGGCCCGTGTCGCGGGCACCGTCAAGGACGTGGACGGTGGCGTCTTGCCCGGGGCCACGGTCGAGGCCCGCAACCAGGACACCGGGTTGGTCCTGAGGGCCGTTACCGACGGGCGCGGGGCCTACCGCCTGCTGAACATCCCGTCAGGTAGCTACACCATGTCCTGTGAGCTGCCGGGTTTCGCGACGTCCAGCCGCCCGGATGTCCGGATCACCCTCGGCAGCGCGCCGACGGTGGACTTCACGCTGCAGCTTGCGGCCACCGCCGAGACCATCACGGTCACCAGCGAGCTACCGCTGGTGGAGGTCACCAACACCTCGGCCTCGACCACCATCAACACCGAGCAGCTCTCCCAGCTCCCGAGCTCGGGCCGCAACTTCACGAACCTCGTGCTGCTGACGCCTGAGACGGGCAGCACGAACGAGCGTGGCTACCTCACGATCTCCGGGCAGCGCGGCGTCAACACCTCGGTCACGGTGGACGGCGTCGACTACAACAACGCCTTCTTCGGCGGCACCGCAGGCACGGCCGAGGGTCGCGCCCCGTTGTCGATCTCCCAGGAGTCGATCAAGGAGTTCTCGGTTGTCACCAACGGCGGGTCGGCGGAGTTCGGCCGCTCCGGCGGCGGGTTCGTCAACGTGATCACCAAGAGCGGTACCAACCAGATCAAGGGCGCGGCGTTCTACTACAGCCAGCCCAACTCGTGGATCTCCTCTCGCGCCGACGGCTCGAAGCTCGCCAACCAGGACAAGAAGCAGTACGGCGCCTCGCTGGGCGGCCCGATCGTGAAGGACAAGCTGTTCTTCTTCTCCTCGTTCGACCAGCAGAAGCAGAACACCGACATCCAGATCAACTCGGCGTTCCTCACCGACAGCGCGCCGTTCTTCGCCAAGTGGCCCGGGCTCGGCTCCCAGCCTTCGTTCACGCAGACCAGGGACGGGCGCGTCTTCTTCGGCCGCTTCGACCTGCAGGCGAACCCGGCCCATCGCTTCACGCTGCGTGGCAACTACACCGACTACACCGGGAACAACGGGACCTCCGGCTCGACGACCGGCTCGAGCAACGAGAATGGCATCGAGGGCATGTTCTCCCGCACCTACGTCTTCGCGTACTCGGCGATGCTGGGCGACAGCATGCTCAACGACCTGACCGCCCAGTACCAGATCGAGGACACCCCGCGCGTCAACCAGCCCTCGACCGACCCCTACGCGCAGATTCGCATCGGCAACAGCTACTACTACGGTGGCGTGTCGTATCTGCCCATCACCGCCAGCCAGTACCGCAAGGCGCTTGCCGACTCGTTCACCTATCTCATGGGCGATCACGTGTTCAAGGCCGGGTTCGACTACAACGACACCGGCATGGACCAGATCTTCAAGGGCAACTGGCGCGGTGTCTACCGGTTCAGCAACCCCGCCGACGCCGTGGCTGGCAAGTGGTATCAGTACTACCAGTACGGTGGCCTCAACGGCAAGACCGCGGACCAGGGCGGACAGTTCAACCAGAAGCAGGTCGAGTACTCCGCGTTCATCCAGGACCAGTGGTTCATTTCCCAGAACCTGACGGCCACTCTCGGGCTGCGCTGGGAGAACCTCAACAACCCGAACGACCCGGTCCTGAACCTGAACTCCAAGAACGCCGACGGCTCGTACAACCTGAACGGCAGGATCGCCGACCAGAAGAACCAGTGGTCGCCGCGCCTCGGCCTCACCTGGTCGCCTGGTGACGGCAAGACCGTCGTTCGCCTGTCCTTGGGCCGTTTCTGGAGTCGCACCCCGGCCCTCCTGTTCGCGCAGCTCTACACCTCGAACGGCCTGGCCGGCACGCAGTACACGATCAGCGCCTCCGGCACCAAGCCCCCGACCGACCCACTGGCGCCCGGCTGGGGCGATGCCTTCAACCCGGCCCGCGAGGCCATCGTCTTCCCGTCGACCTACAGCCCGAAGGGCCTTGGCGTCTACGTGATGGACCCCAACTTCAAGAACCCCCGGACTGACCGTGTCACCCTGGGATTCGAGCGGCAGCTCTTCAAGGACACCGGTCTGAGCGTCGACGCGACCTGGGCCGAGACCATCAACCTGGAGCGCATGGGCGACTACAACCTGGCCTACGCCACCAACCCGGATGGCAGCATCAAGCGCAGCACGATCAACGGCCAGCCGATGTACTCCAGCACGCGTCCCAACCCGTACTACGGCCGCGTCTACGCCTACCTCTCCGACGCGTTCTCGCAGTACTACGGGGTCAGCGCCGTGCTCAACCGCCGCTTCACGGACCGCCTCTTCGGCTTCCTCTCCGTGACCTGGTCCAAGGACAAGGACAACGACTCCAACGAGCGCAACTATGGCTCGTTCCAGGCCGAAGACGTCAACAACCTGAACGGCTCCTGGGGCTACTCGGTGCGCGACCAGCGCTGGAAGTTCGCCCTCAGCACCGTGTGGAACACCCCGTACTGGGGGATCTCGCTCTCGGGGAACTACCGCTACCTGACGGGCGCGCCGTTCACCGCCTTGACGTCTTCGGACGCCAACAACGACGGCTACACCAACGACCGGCCTGGCAACCCTAACGGCACCCAGCACATCGGGCGCAACACCTATCGCTATCCGGACTACTCGGCTCTCGACATTCGTCTGCAGAAGGCATTCAACATCGGGCCCACAAAGCTAGCGCTCTCGATCGACTGCTTCAACTGCACCAACAACGCAAACTGGGGTGTTGCCAATACGACTTTCGGCAACTACACCGACCCGGCAACCGGACAGCCGAAGCTTCCTCCGCCTCCGGCCGTCTCTACCTTCAACAAGGCACTCTCTCCGGGCAACAGTCCGCGCACTTTCCAGGCGGGCGTCCGTCTGGAGTTCTAGATCCAGTTCGCTGTCGCACAAAGGGGGGCTTCGGCCCCCCTTTTCTTTCCCCTCCCTTCAACCCGGCTGGCACGCTCAGGTGAGCGGGGGAGCGATACACCTTCCCCGCCAGGTCGCGGAGAAGACCGATGCCTGAGGGCTGAGACCTGGGTGCCCGCGGCTGATTTGCTGATCTCCTGATTGGCTGATCCGCCGGGCGGAGGCCCTTGAGCCTTGAGCCTGTAGCCTTGAGCCTTCGGGTGGATGAGGGGTGAGGGGTGATACGATACGCCCGTGAAGGTGTATACCCGAAAAGGGGATGACGGGGAAACAGGGTTGGCGGACGGCTCGCGGGTTTCCAAGGCCAATGCACGGGTCGAGGCCTACGGCACGGTCGACGAGCTCAACGCGACACTGGGGGTCATGCTGGCCGAGGACCTCCCGGCCCGCGCCCGCGAGCCTCTGGAGCGGGCGCAGCGCGTCCTCTTCGAGGTCGGAGCGTTCCTGGCCAATCCAAAGGGCAGCTATCCACTCGCCGCCGCCGTGGCCGAGCCGGGCTGGCTCGAGAGCTGGATCGACGCCATGGAGGCCGACCTCGATGTCTTGCGCAACTTCGTCCTTCCCGCCGGCTGCCGGCCTGCCTGCGTCGCCCATCAGGCGCGGACGATTTGTCGCCGGGCGGAGCGGCGGACGGTGGCGGCCCAGCAGGAAGGCGAGAGCGTGCAGATGGTGATCCCGTTTCTCAACCGGCTCTCCGACAGTCTCTTCGTGCTGGCGCGCTGGCTCAACCGCCAGGCTGGGGTACCCGAGGTAATCTGGCGGGGCGCGCGGTGAGCCCGTGGCAGCCCGGTCTTTCCAGGCGAGGAGTGTGGCGAGATGAGATGTAGCTGGCGCGCCGCCGCAAGCGCGGCGCCAGGTGTCCGCGAGCCATGACCTCGATCACGTTCCCAGCGGGCAGCTTGGAGCTCCTTTCCGGTACGCTGGAGGAGAACCTCCGCTACGTCGCCGAGCGGCTGCGGATCAAGCTCTCGGCCCGGGGTGACGAGCTCAGCCTCGACGGCGACGAGGCCGCCGTCGTCCTGGCCGGGAAGCTACTCTCGGATCTCGGCCGCCTGGTGGCGGCCGGGTACAAGGTCGGCAAGGAGGAGTTCCGGACGGCCTTTCGCGTCCTCGAGGAGGACCCCACCGTCGACCTCGTGGCGTTCTTCACCGACTCGACCTTGCCGGATTCCCTCAAGCGCCTGCTGGTACCCCGCAACCTCAAGCAGCGTCTCTTCATCCAGGCCGTGCTCAAGGACGACATCGTGTTCGCGGTGGGGCCGGCGGGGACCGGGAAGACCTACCTGGCGGTGGCCCTCGCGGCCGCGGCTCTGGCCGAGCACCGGGTCAAGCGCATCGTGCTCACGCGGCCGGCGGTGGAGGCTGGGGAGAGGCTGGGGTTCCTGCCCGGGGACCTGGTGGAGAAGGTCAACCCGTACCTGCGCCCCGTCTATGACGCCCTGTACGACATTCTCGGCTACGATCGCGTCGCCAGACACATCGAGCGCGGCATCATCGAGGTGGCGCCGCTGGCCTTCATGCGGGGGCGGACCCTCAACGACGCCTTCATCCTCCTCGACGAGGCCCAGAACACGACCCCCGAGCAGATGAAGATGTTCCTGACGAGGCTCGGTTTCCACTCCAAGGCGGTGATCACCGGGGACGTCACCCAGATCGACCTGCCGACGGAGAAGCTGTCCGGCCTGGTGCAGTCGCGCGAGATTCTCGGCGGCCTGCCCGGGATTATCTTCTTCGACTTCACCAAGGAGGACGTCGTCCGGCACCGGCTCGTGCAGCGGGTGGTGGATGCCTACGAGCAGTTCGAAGCACGCCGCAGCCGGGGTGAGCGATGAAGGCCAGGACCCCGAAGCGCCCGTCCCGCCTGGCCGCTCGTCTGGCGGTCCGGCGTGGCGAGTTCGTGCAGCTCCGGCGCCGCGTCCTCGCTCGTCGTTGGGCATGGCTGGCGGCGTTCGTGGTCGGCTGCTCGCTGCTCGTCGCACCGACCCGCTCCAGCCGCTACCCGAGCCTGTCCGCCGGCGATGTGGCCGCCAGCGACGTCGTGGTCGACCATGACGTCGTGCTGCCGGATCCCGGAGCCACCGAGGACAACCGGCGGCGCTCGAGTCTCGAGGTCCTCCCGGTGTACGTTCTCGAGACGGGCCCCGAGACGGCGGTGAGTGAGAAGCTCCAGCGGGCCTTCGACGAGGGCCGGCGCCAGGCGCAGGGAGCAGCCGCGGAGCTCGCCCGGCGCATCGGAGAGGCGTCCGAGCTGGTCGTCCAGCCGCGGGAGGCCGAGGCGCTACGGTCGGCGAGGTTCTCCGAGGAGCTCCTGGGGGTCCTCTCGGAAACCAGCCGCCGGCTGTACCGGCAGGGGATCGTTGCCGACCGCGCGGAGCTGCTTCGAGTCGCGGAAAAGGGCGTTACCGTGCGCGACGCCCGGACCGGAGAGGAGCGACTGGAGCTCGACGTCTTCCGGTTCATCGACGGAGGGGCCGGGCTCGGGGAAATCGTCGAGGCGAAGCTGGCCGACGAGCCGGCGGTGGCACGGGTGTGGCGGGCGCCTCTGGCGGCGTTCCTGGCGCGCGCGCTGCGTCCCAACGTCGTCTTCGATCGCACCGAGACCCTGGCGCGCCGGCTGCGCGCCGCCGAGAGCGTGCAGGAGGTGTCGGTGCGCCTGCCCCGCGGGCGGGTGTTGGTGCGCCGGGGCGACGAGGTGACGGTCCAGACGGCGCGCCTCCTCGCCGCGCTGGCCGAGCGCAACTCCCCGTCCCGGGTGGTGTTGCCACTCTTCGGCGTGCTCCTGCTCAATCTCCTGCTGGCGGGCGCCTGGCAGTTCTTCTCGATCCGGCAAACCCCCTCCCGGGAGGAAGCGCTGGTTCGGTTCGGCGCCATCGCGGTGCTGTCCCTGGTGCTGCTGCTGCTCTTCCGCGGTTTTGCGTTCCTCGCCGGCAGCGTCGCCGGGACGGTGATGCGCGACCCGTTCGGTCATGTCGAGCTTTACCTGCCGGCGATCCCGCACGCGACCGGCCCGATCCTCGCCAGCCTGATGTTCGGCCTCCCGTTCGGGATGCTGTTCGCAGCCGTGCAGGCCCTCCAGGCCTCGCTCATGATCGGGGGCGATGCCGGCCTGCCGATCTACGCCATGATCTCGGGGATGGCGGCCATCTTCGCCTCGCAGCGGCTCAAGGACCGCTATGTCCTGGCCCGCGTCGGGGCGCTGGTGGCCGCGGCGAACGCACTGGCAGTGCTGGGGCTGGCGCTCTGGCACGGCAAGCTTCCGGAGGGCGAGGTGCTGGCCGCGCAGATGACGGCCGGAGCGCTCGGGGGACTGTTGGCCGCGATCCTCGCCAGCTTTCTGCTGCCGCTGATGGAGGCGCTGACCGGCACGGTGACCGACATCCGGCTGCTCGAGCTCTCCAACCCCAACCTGCCGCTGCTCAAGCGCCTGAAGAACAATCCTTATGCGTTTGTCGCCGTCAACTATGCCAACTGCGATATGGTGGGGCACACCGGCGACTTTGCCGCGGCCAAGAAGGCGGTCGAAGTGGTCGACGAGAACATCGGCGCGCTGCTGCC
>DAONEV010000237.1:0-6837 GCA_035403265.1 Thermoanaerobaculaceae bacterium
CCCCACCCGCGCAGGCTACAGGCTGCAGGCTCCAGGCTCAAGCACCCTCCGACCAGCAACTCGGCCCCTCAGCGAATCAGGTGTTCCGCCTCCGTTCCGCCCGAGCCGCCCCGCTGATTCGCTGATGTGCTGAATCGCTGATCCACCGTCTACAATCCCCTCGTGCTGACGCGGGTCGTTCTTGTGAGGTCGCGGTACCCGGGGAACGTGGGCTCGGCGGTGCGCGTGGCCGGGAACTTCTCGGTCCCCGAGGTGGTGCTCGTGCAGCCGGCCTTCCCGGTCGACGAGGACGAGGACTTCCTGCGCATGGCCATGGGCGGACAGGACGTGGCGCGAGTCTCGAGCGTGGACTCACTCGCCGAAGCGGTCCACGACGCGGATCTGGTCCTCGCCACGACCTCCCCGCGCTCCCGCGAGCTGCGCCGCGTCCTGACCCCTCCCGAAGCCAGGAAGCTGGTGATCGCACGCGCGCCGCGCGTCCTGGCGGTGGTCTTCGGCCCCGAGCGGGGCGGCCTCTCGCGGGACGAGCTTCGGCACTGCCACGCCCGGGTCACAGTGCCCACCAATCCGGCGTTTCCGGTCCTGAACCTCGCCCAGGCCGTGGCCGTCGTCATCTCACGGCTGCGCGAAGGGGAGCACGACCTCGCCCAGCCGCCGGAGGCGATGGATCGGCCAGCGCCGCTCGGCGAGCTGGAGACGGGCATCGGCCACCTCCAGGAGGTGCTGCTCGCGTCAGGGATGCTGGATAGTCAGAATCCGGCCCGCATCGTCGACCAGGTGCGCCGCTGGTTGGGACGGACCGCTCCAACCCGCCGGGAGCTGGCGCTCCTGCATGCCCTCGCCGCTCACGTCGCTTACCTGTCAAAGGGAAGGCCGGGCCCTCCCCGCTGAACGCCCCTGTGTCGACCCCGGCCCGCTGGGCGCCGATCGGGCCGGAAGCGCTACATCTCGGGCGCGGGCTCGTCCTCCGAGGGACTGCCGAGCAGGGTCGAGAGGGCGTCGCGGCGGGTAAGGCGCCGGAACCGGTCGCCCAACCCCTCGAGGCCCACCCCGCTCTCGTCCAGCTCGATGCGCTCCAGGCGGTGGCTCGGGAGAAAGACGGTCATCGGCGCGATGAGGACCTGATGGCCCTCTCGAAACTGGCTGACGAAGTCGTCGAAGGCCTCCAGCGGCACGGCCCGCACCGTCGCACCCGCTGGCGTGAGGCTGAGCAGCACGCCCCAGAACTTCTCGCGCGGGGCGCCACAGGACGCGACGACGATCTGGCCGGTGTCCACGGTGTCAGTGGGCGGGCTGGCAGAGCTCGATGAGCACACCGCGACCGGACCTCGGGTGCAGGAAGCAGACCTGGCTGCCATGGGCGCCGGCTTTCGGCTCGTCGCTCAAGAGCTGGAACCCGGCTTCCTTGAGCTGCCCCATCGCGGCGCGGATGTCCTCGACCTCAAAGCAGATGTGGTGCAAACCCTCACCTCGCTTCTCGATCGCGACGGCAATCGGCGAGTCGGGGGCGGTGGGCTCCAGGAGCTCGATCTGGCTGCCGCGCACCGGGAGCATGGCGACCTTGACCTTCTGGCTCTCCACCTCCTCCCGGCCCGACACCTCGAGGCCCAATGCCCGGTACAACGTCAGCGCCTCGTCCAGCGACTTCACGGCAATGCCGATGTGATTGATGGCCCTCATGCGTCCTCCGCGCCTCGCCTTCGCGCCGCGCAACGGCGGGGAGATTAGCACGGTGCCAAGGCGGTGGTCAGCACTCGTTGGTCAGTAGTCGGAGGGAGAGACACCGAAACCCAGGGCGGCAAAGCGGATCGCTGGGCCACTCCCTCTCATCACCGGGTGCTCACCGGGCGGGAGGGAGGGATCCCAGCGACGTGCCGGGGTAGTAATGTGCCAGGATCTCTCGGTACGAGGCGCCGCCAACGGCAAGGCCGAACGCCCCGTTCTGGCACATGCCGACGCCGTGCCCCCAGCCGCGCCCCAGGAAGCGGAGGCCCGGCTTCCCGTCGGCCAGAGCCGGCTGCACGACGAAGAGCGAGTCGGGAAGCTCCAGAGCGTAGCGGAAGGCGAGACCGGCCATGGTCGTCTCGCCACCGGCATGCCGCACGGTCACCCGGACGGCCCGTCCGGAGACTCCCCGTTGAACCACCCGGACGCCGCGAACCCCGGCCATCTGGAGTCGCTGCCCGACGTCCTCGAAGCTCAGCTCGCGCCGCCACCACGACCAGCTCGATCCCTCGTCGGCCGTGGCACGGGGCTCGACCTCGATCAGCGGACAGACCTCACCGGCGCACCAGACCGCCACGGGCGAACCGACTTGCGCAACAAGAGCCGACCGGCGCCACTGCTCGCCCCGGCGCTCGATCACCGCTGGCACGTCCGGCAGCGCCATCGCCGCCTGCCCATCCTCCCGCAGCACGGCAAGCCCCGTGTCGCCCGGGCCGAGACGACCGACGACCTGCCGAAGACTCCCCACGAGCTGGGCCAGCCGTACGACGACAGCCAGCTCCCAGCGTTCGCGACCCTCGGCAGGGGGAGGCGCCAGTGGAAGTCGAAAGACCCGCAACAGCTCCTGGACGCCGGCGTCGCCAAGCTCATGACCCGGCTGCGCGACCAGCACGCTGGTCTCCTCGAGGCCGAAGGCGGCGACCATCCCGCCAACCTCCGGCCCGGCCGGGTTTCCACCCAGGCGGGTCGCCAGCGCTTGCGCCGAAGGCGGCAGACCCAGCGTCCGTGCCAGCTCCTCGGCCACCAGCGCGAGGCGTCCCTCGCTATCGAGCCACGGCCCGGGCGACTCCTCCGCACCCAGGCGCCGCTCACCATCACCGCGACACGGCACGCCCTTCAGGTAGGGAGCATCGGCTTGCGGGAACTGCCAGACGGCGTCCTCGGTGTGGCCGCCGCAAGTCGAATGGTAGAACGCCTGTACCGGCTTGCCTCCGAACGTCAAGATCTGCCCGGCGGTCTCCGCCACGGCACGGTCCGAAAGCGGGTGTTCCACGCCCGTACCCTCGTAGACCTGGCAGCTCATGGTGTCGCACAGGTCCCATCCGTCCGCCGCGTGATCGCCCAGGTGGGCGACCGCGTAGGTCCGTGCCGCCACGGCCTGGGCCTTGAGCGCTTCCACGGCCGGGAACGTCTTGGGGCCGAGCTCGGCCGGGACCACGCCGCGCAGGTAGGCCTCGAGGTTCACAGCGTTGACGACGACGAGATCGCCGTTGACCCGGCGAATCTCCACCGAGCCCCGATACACACGCAAGCCGGCTCGGATGGGACGATCCTCCCCGGCGGTGATCCGAAGCCAGAGGCCACACACCTTCCGGTCAGCCTCGCCCTGGACACATAGCTCCGGGCTGCCGCGTTCGACCAGACGTCCAGGCTCGGCGATTCCAGCCTTGACGAGGCCGGCGAGGAGGTCCTCCGGGGTCATCCCGGGTTGGCCGAAGGCGATGACCCGACGAAGCCCCGAGCCACTCTCCACGCGGGCGCCGAGCCCAGCCCGGTGCAGGCGCGCGACCGTAGCCTCCGCGTTGCTCGCCTCGCCGTAGGCTCCGACCTGACACTCGAGGGTGGCGCCGCGGCTGGTTGCCACCAGGCCGCCCCGCAGCTCAGCCCGACCCGAGGGCGTGTCGACGACGAGTGACTGACCCGGGTCGCCGAGTGACAGCGGCCACGCCACACTCTGCAGCAGCACGCGGACGAGCGGCGTCTCGCGGTCCGCACCGGGACGGAGGGGCGGTAGCTCGGGAGTGGGCTGAGGCGTCGGAGTCGGGGTTGGAATCGAAGCTGGCGTGACAGCCGGTACCGGCGTGGCGACCCGAACCGAAGCCGGACGGGGAGTCGGCGACACCGGCCGCGGCGGCACCGAGCGGCACGCCACCACCCACCATGCCAGCGGGACCAGCACGGCGATCCGGATCCTCAACGCCGGCGGCCCCCGGGCGTGCGCTCGCGGGCACGATAGTCACTGCCGCGAAGCTCGATGGACTCACACATCTCGTAGAGACGGGAGCGGAGGCGGTCGGAAATCCGATCGGCAAGGCTCTCGAAGTACTGCTCCGACTTGACAGGAGCCATCACGGTGCCAGCCGCCGTCGCCTGGGAGAAGGCTCGAACCACGGCGGCCGGGTCGCTTCGCCCGGCCGGGGTGTCGAGGAAGTTCGAGGTCGCCAGGGTGACCCGCCGGTGCGAGTACCGCTGGTTGATGACGAAGTAGAGCTGATCCAGAACCCACTCGGTCGAGCGGCAGGCTCCGAGCTCGTCGAGCACCAGCAGCTCGGCGTCGACGACTGGCCCCAGCAGCGCTTCCCTTGTCGGACCCCGGCCGTCGATGCTCATCTGCAGCCTCTGGATGAGCTCCGTGACGTTCACATACAGGCCAGTCCCCTTCCGGCTCTCGACGACCGCCCTGAGCGCGGCCACGGCGAGGTGGGTCTTGCCGGTCCCGACCTTGCCCAGGAACAGGATGCCGCGATCCACGTCCGGGTACGACCTGACGAATGCCTCGGTGTGCTCCTTCGCCTTCCCGAGCGTCGGATCCTGGCTCTGGGGCTTCCACAGCTCGAAACTCTCGACGGTGCAGTGCTGATACCGCTCCGGGATGCACGTCGCCGCAAACACGGCATCCTTGCGCCACTCGTCCAGGCACTGGCAGCGTACGGCCATGCTGCGGCCGTCCCGTTCCACGACCACGAATCGGGCGCCACCACAACGCGAGCAAGAGCGAGTCGCTTCGGACACCCGTGCATTCTACTCCGCGGCGACAGATGGGTGGCCCGCCGACGGTGGGGATCCGCGGGATGTCATGGCGAATGGCCACTGGCACGCGGCCCGAGCCATGCGAGTCTGCGATGTGCGGCCTGGTTGCCGATTCGATGACGGTAAGGTAGCGTTGGGTGTTGTCCCGAAGTGTGGCACTCGGCTCGGGAGGGGTCATGAACGAGAGTTCACAGCCGACCGGCAAGAAGCGCAAGCAGCAGAGCGTCGACCCGCCCGGCTCCGTTGCGGCTCGCGCTACGACGGCTCCCAACCCTCGGGTCACCACTGAGTTCGACCGGAGCGAGCTGTACATCAACCGGGAGCTGTCGCTGCTCGAGTTCCAGTTCCGGGTGCTCGAGGAGGCCGAGGACGACCGCAACCCCCTCCTCGAGCGGGTCAAGTTTCTGGCCATCCTCGGATCCAACCTGGACGAGTTTTTCATGGTGCGCGTCGCCGGTCTCAAGCAGCAAATCGCCGCCGGGGTCTTCGAGCCCTCGGCCGACGGCATGACACCCAGCGAGCAGCTCGCCGCCGTTCGCAAGACCGCCAACCGCCTCCTGGCCGGGGCCTACAAGTGCCTCGGCGGCAAGCTGCTCCCCGCCCTCAGCTCGGCCGGCGTCCACATCCTGGACTGGAAAGCTCTCAGCAAGCGGCAGCAGCAAACGGTCAAGCGCACCTTCGACGACGTCGTCTTCCCGGTCCTGACGCCCCTCGCTCACGATCCGGGCCGGCCGTTCCCGCACATCTCGAACCTCTCACTGAACCTGGCGGTGCTCCTACGGGGCGCCGACGGCGAGACCCGCTTTGCCCGCGTCAAGGTCCCCGACACCCTCCCCCGCCTGGTGCCGATCAAACGGTCATCGGGAGGCACCCGCAAGGACGGGACGGTACCTCACGACCACTACTTCGTGTGGCTGGAGCAGGTCATAGCCGCCAACCTCGACATGCTCTTCCCCGGCGTGACGATCCTCGACGCCCACCCGTTCCGGGTGACGCGCAACGCCGACATCGACATCCAGGACCTCGAGGCCGCCGACCTGCTGGAGACCATCGAGGAGAGCTTGCAGCGCCGCAAGTTCGGCACCGTCGTGTGTCTGGCCACCGAGCGGGGCATGCCGAACGAGATGCGGGAGGTCCTCTTCGAGAACCTGGAAGTGGACCGCAAGGACGTCTACCTGCTGGACGGCCCGCTCGGGCTTTCGGCGCTCTTCCAGGTGGCGGCCATCCCCCTTCCCAACCTCAAGGACCGGCCCCACGTGCCGGTGCTTCCGCCCGCGTTCGACGAGGCGGAGCGGGACGGCGATCTGTTCGCCGCGATCCGGCGCGAGGACATCCTCCTGCACCACCCGTTCGACTCCTTCGCACCGGTCGTGGAGTTCCTGCGCCGTTCGTCCCGGGACAAGGACGTCCTCGCCATCAAGATGACCCTCTACCGGGTCGGGCGGAACTCGCCGGTCGTCGAGTCGCTGCTCGAGGCCAACGAGAACCACAAGCAGGTGGCGGTCCTGGTCGAGCTCAAGGCGCGCTTCGACGAGGAGTCCAACATCGAGTGGGCGCGGGCACTGGAAGCCGAGGGCGTGCACGTCGTGTACGGGCTGCTCGGGCTGAAGACTCATTCCAAGGTCGCCATGGTGGTGCGGCGCGAGGGCGAGTCGATCCGGCGCTACGTGCACCTGGCGACCGGCAACTACAACCCGGTCACGGCACAGCTCTACACCGACATCGGCATGTTCACCACCGACGAGGCGATCGGCGCCGACGCTACCGACCTTTTCAACTTCCTCACCGGCTACTCGGCCAAGACGACCTTCCGCAAGCTGCTGGTCGCTCCCATCAATCTGCGCTCGCGCCTGGTGGAGCTGATCCGGAGGGAGATCGAGCACCAGAGGACCGGCCGGACCGGGTTGATCATCTTCAAGGTCAACGCGCTGGTGGACAAGGAGCTCATCCGGTTGCTCTACGAGGCGTCCCAGGCCGGTGTGCGCATCGACCTGCTCGTGCGCGGCATCTGTTGCCTGCGACCGGGAGTCCCCGGGGTGAGCGAGAACATCACTGTCACCTCCATCGTGGGCCGGTTCCTCG
>DAONEV010000238.1:0-6818 GCA_035403265.1 Thermoanaerobaculaceae bacterium
CGCAGATGAATACGTTGGGTCCCGCAATCAGCTTGCGTACCTCGTGCTGACTCTTGCCACAAAAGGAGCAGTACAATAGTTTGTCGTCATCGCTCCTGTCACTTCGGTCTCTGCTCATAATGCCATCCTCATTCTCGCACGATTGTTGGGGCCGGCGGACATGACATTCCGCCTCATGCCGCCAACCGGCCCGCAGGTTTCCAAGGTCACCTCGGACCGCCGCCTGCAGGAGCGGCAAGAGGTCGTCGTCGAGGCGGGGGATCACGACCTGGGTCTCCGGGTCGCCGAGCCGGCAGTTGTACTCCAGCAGCTTCGGCCCGTCGGCCGTGACCATCACGCCGGCGTAGAGAACGCCCCGGAAGGGTCGGCCTTCCTGGGCGAGTGCGCTCACGGTGGGATACACGATATCCCGCAGGATCGCCGTTCCCGGCCCCTGCGGCAACGAGGCCGGCGAGATGGCACCCATGCCGCCGGTGTTCGGACCGGTGTCGCCATCGCCAAGCCGCTTGTAGTCGCGGGCCGAGGCGAGGGGAAGGACGGTGGTGCCGTCCGTCAGCACCATGAACGACACCTCGCTTCCCTCGAGACACTCCTCGACCAGCACGCGCTCACCGGCCGAGCCGAAGGCGCGCTCCTCGAAGAAGCGCACCAGCGCCTCCTCGACCTGGTCGCGGCTGCGGCACACCACCACACCTTTGCCAGCCGCCAGCCCGTCCGCCTTGAACACCACCGGCAGACCGAACCGCTTGGCTCCCGCCACCGCCTCGTCGAGGTTGCGCGCGACCACCGCCTGCGCCGTCGGGATGCCGTGGCGCTGGCAGAGATCCTTGGCGAACACCTTGCTGCCTTCGATCTCCGCCGCCGCCCGGGTGGGGCCGAGCATTGCCAGGCCATGCCTGGCGAACTCGTCCGCGATCCCGAGGCACAGTGGCAGCTCGGGCCCGACCACCGTGAAATCCATGTGCAGGGAGGCGGCGAACTCGGCCAGCTCCACGGTCGCGTCGGCTGCGATCGGCACGCAGTGGGCGAGCGCCGCCATGCCGGGGTTGCCGGGAGCGGCGTACAGCTCCTCCACCCCCTCGGCGTGGGACAGCTTCCACGCCAGGGCGTGCTCGCGCGCACCGCTGCCAACAATGAGGACTCTCACGGTGGCGCCTCCCAGGCGATTCCGCTCATCACCGCTGATCTTACCAGATTACCCGCTGGTATCTGGCAGCAAGAGCGAGGTTTGGAACCGTCGTCAGGTCACCACGGCCAGCCCGCGGTCGTCGAGCCAGGAGCGTAACCCGTCGAGCAGCTCGAAGTTGAGGATGCTCGGACGGTCGAGCCCGGCAAGCATGGCCAGGGCGGTGGCGTTGCGGTCGAACTCCAGGTGCCTGGGGTGATGGGCGTCCGAGGCGAGGACGAACCGGCAGCCGGCCTGTGCAGCCATGGCCGCGAGGCCCGCATCCAGGTCCTGGCGGCGAGGAAACCCATTGATCTCGAGGGCGACACCGATCTCGGCGGCTTGCCGGAAGACCAGCTCCCAGTTGACTCTCAGTCCGCTTCGGCGGGCGAAGAGGCGGCATCTGGGGTGCGCGAGGACGCACACACCGGGCTCCTCGATGGCGCGCAGCAAGCGACCGGTCTGGTCGCGGCGGTCAGCCAGCTCGGTGTGGACGGCCGCGACCAGGAAGAGCCCGCCCCGGCGCGAACGCGGCAGGTCCAGGCTGCCATCCTCCAGGACCTCGGCCTCCAGCCCCTGGAGTAGCCGCACCTCCTCTCCGTGGCGCCGGTTCCAGGCGTCGACCGCGACCCGCTGCAGCCTGAGGCCTTCCTCGTCGAGGCCGTTGACGCACCCCAGGCCGCGCGAATGGTCCGCGACGACCGCCCAACTGGCACCCCGGCGGAGGCAGGCGCGAGCCATCGCCTCGAGCGTCCCGGCGCCATCCGAGGCGCAGGTGTGCCAGTGCACGGCGCCGCGGAGCTCCGCGACTCTCAGGGACGACCCAACAGCAAGCCTGGCGTCGACCTCGGCGGCGGTCAGGAACCCCTGCCGGCTCGAGACCTGGCGCGGCCGATGCGGCCCGGCCAGACGTTGCACGGCCGCCGTCAGGGCATCGGGACCGTGGCACTGGCGGAACATGGCGACAGTGGGCAGGGCTTCAAGTGGGATGGCCTCCGGTAGCCGGCGCCCGCCGGCGAGCTCGCGCGGAAAGTCGAAGACCGCGTAGCCGGCACGCAGCATCGCGAGACGGCCTTCGCCGGGCGACTGGCTCTCCGCCAGTTGAAACAGCGCCTCGGCCAGGGCCCCGTTGCTCACCATCTCACCAGCCTACACCCCCGTTCACCGGCCTGTGCGCGGCAACCGGAGGCAGGAGCACCTCGGCCACCGAGGCCAGGCGACCCACCGCCGATCCCCGGGCGCCTGGCGGGGCCATGCTATCGTACGGCCATGCAACGGCTTCTGCTGGTGGACGGGCACTCCAACCTGTACCGGGCGTTCTTCGCGATTCGGGCTCCCCTTTCGGCCCCTGACGGCACGCCCACGGGCGCCGCCTACGCGTTCCTGCGCATGCAGCACAAGCTTCTCAAGGAGCTGCAGCCGACCCATGTCGCTGTGGCGTTCGACGCCGGGCGGGAGACCTTCCGCACCCGCATGGACGCCCGCTACAAGGCCCAGCGTCCACCCATGCCCGACGACCTGCGGGTGCAGGTCCCGCTCGTGCAGGAGGCTCTCGGGGACCTCGGCCTGGAGGTGCTCAGCGAGGCCGACGTCGAGGCGGACGACGTCATCGCGACCCTGGCCCGGCGGGCCGCCGCTGAGGGCTTCGAGGTGGTGATCGCCTCGTCGGACAAGGACCTCATGCAGCTCGTGCACGACCCTTCCGTCCGCATGTGGCACACCCGGCACGAGAGGCTCCTCGATGAGGCAGGGGTTCTGGAGGTCTTCGGGGTGCCGCCGGCCCAGGTGCCGGAGGTGCTGGCGATCATGGGTGACAGCTCCGACAACGTGCCCGGTTGCCCGGGGATCGGGGAGAAGGGCGCCCTCGCACTCATCCGGCAGTGGGGCACTCTCGACCAGGTCCTCGCCCATCTCGACTCCGTCACGCCCCCACGCCTGGCGACGCTGCTTCAGACCCACCGGGGAGAGGTCGAGCTGTCACGCCAGCTCGTGACGGTCCGCACCGACGTCGGGGTGGCGCCGGACCTCGGCAAGTTGCTGATCCGCCAGCCCCATCGCGAAGCGCTGGTCGAGCTGTACCGGCGTCTCGGGTTCACGTCGCTGCTGGCCGAGCTGGAGGGACCGCCGGCCGCACCCGCGCCTGCTGCCAGCGCCACCGAGTCGACGCTCGAGGAGATCGCCGCGGCGCTGCGCTCAGGCCAGGCCCGGGCGGTTGCCTGGGACGGCGACGGGATCGCGCTCGGGCTACCTGCCGAGGTGCTGGTGTGCCACGGCGCCGCATTCGAGCCGGCACGGTCACTGGCAGCGCAGCTCGGCGACCTCTGGTGCCACGACGCCAAAGCCCTGCTCGCCCGCCTACGCGATGCCGGAGCCGAGGTCAGTGCGGTGCCCCGAGACACCATGCTGGCAGGCTACCTGCTGGCTCCCGGCGAGACCGTCGACCTGCCGGCGCTGGCGCGACGACACGGCGTCGGCCTGCCAGTCGAGACGGGGGTCGGAGAGACCGCTCGGGTGGTGCGCGAGCTTCAGGGGGTCCTGGAGGCTTCCCTGCGCCGGGAGGGCCTCGAGAAGGTCTTCACGGACATCGAGATGCCCCTGGTGCCAGTGCTCGAGGCAATGGAGCGCACGGGCCTCCGCCTGGAGCCGGCCGTGCTGGCAGACCTCTCCTCGCGCCTGGAGGCCTCCCTCGCGGGGCTCGAGCGCGACATCCATACGGAGGCAGGCGGCCCATTCAATATCAACTCCCCACAGCAGTTGTCCGAGGTGCTTTTTGCCCGTCGCGGGCTGCCTGTGCTGCGCCGCACCAGCAAGACGAAGGCGCCCTCCACCGACGCGGACGTCCTCCAGGTGCTGGCGGCGCGCGGTTTCCACCTGCCAGCCCTCATCCTCGAGTACCGTGAGCAGGCCAAGCTCAAGTCCACCTACGTCGACGCCCTGCCACGCCAGGTGGCCGCCGACGGCCGCATCCACACCCGCTTCAACCAGGCAGTCGCCGCCACCGGGCGGCTGTCGTCCTCCGACCCCAACCTGCAAAACATCCCGGTGCGCAGCGAGCTGGGCAGGGCCGTGCGGGAGGCGTTCGTGGCCGAGTCCGGGCATCTCCTGGTGGCCGCCGACTACTCTCAGATCGAGCTGCGGGTGCTGGCCCACCTCGCCGACGAGCCGACCCTGCAGGCCGCCTTCGCTGCCGGCGAGGACATCCACGCCACGACGGCGGCGCTGGTCTTCGGCGTCGCCCCGGAGCTCATTGGGCCCGACCAGCGGCGGGCCGCCAAGACCATCAACTTCGGCCTCATCTACGGCATGGGCGCCTACTCCCTGGCCCGCGACCTCGGGGTCCAAACGGGCGAAGCGCAGCGCTTCATCGACACCTACTTCGCCCGTTTTCCGCGCGTGCGCGAGTACCTCGAGGGGATCAAGGCCCAGGCCCGGATCACCGGAAAGGTGTCGACCCTGTTTGGCCGCATCCGCTACATCGAGGGGCTTGCGGCCGCCAACGCGCAGTTGCGCGGCAACGCTGAGCGGCAGGCCATCAACGCGCCGGTCCAGGGCACCGCCGCCGACCTCATCAAGCTGGCCATGATCCGCCTTCACGCGCGTCTCCTCGGCCGCTCCGCGAGGCTTGTCCTGCAGGTCCACGACGAGCTTATCGTCGAAGCCCGGGAAAAGGAGGCGGAGGAGATCGGCGAGCTGATGCGCGAGGTGATGGAAGGGGTTGCCGAGCTGCGGGTGCCGCTTCGCGTCGACATCGGCGTCGGCCGCACCTGGGCCACCGCCAAAGGGTAAGATACTGCCATGCGAACCAGCGTCGTGATTCCCCTGCTGCTCATCGCCACCACGGTCTCGGCCCAGAAGCCGTGGGAGACGCGGGTGGACCTTGCCGTCCCGGTGCCAGTGGAGCTGCCGGCCATCCCTCCCCTCAACCCCTTCTCCACACCCGCATCGGCACCGCCACTGGCCAGGAGCACACCACTGAGAGAGAAGCACGTCGGCACGTTCCCGGTCCAGGTTGCCGCCTATGTCGACGGCACCGGGGCCTGCCGCCGCGCGGTGCTCGTGCGCGCTCCGTGGGGCGGGCTCGGCGCCGAGCTGCAGGCTGCGTTCGCCGTGACCACCTTCACTCCGGGCCGTTCCTTCGGCGGACCGGTGGCGACCTGGCTGCCTGTGTCGGTCGACCTCCGGGGCCGCATCAACGAAGGACGGGTACTGAGCCTCAATGTCAGCCTTCCCGACCCGGCTGCTCCTCCGGATGCGGATGCCGGGGCCGTCCCCACGCCGGAGAAGCGCGACCTCGACCTGCAGGCCGTGCAAGCCGAGAAGCTGGACCAGCTTCCGGCCCCCAAACGCTTCCGGGCCCGGATCAACGAGCGCACCTGGCGCGAGAACGTGCGCTTTCTCGCCCAGATCGGTGTCAACGGGCGCGTCGAGAAGGTCGTCTTCCTGAGCTGCCCGGAGGGACTGCGGGGATGGCTCCTCGCTTCCCTGTCGGGGTGGGTGTTCCAGCCGGGTCAGAACGTCGAGGGTCCGGTCGAGACCTGGGCCGTGGTCGAGGCAGGGATCGAGGTCGGCGCCGACGATCTCGCAGCGGACACACTCCGAGTCAGCCGCGAGACACTGTACCCGCGGCCGGACGCACGATCCGCCGGCGGTCCCCCTCCCGGCGCGTGACCCGCTCACTGTCCAACCACTCGAGGATCGGGATGGCGAGCTTGCGGGTGAGGCCGAAGCGGTCCTTGAATTGACCGACATCGAAGACCTCCACCTCCCACTCCCGAAGCGAGGCGGCCATCGCGTCGAGGTGGCGCCGGTGGAGCACCCACTTGCCTCCCACCCGTGCGAGGCGCTTGTGGTCGACGAGGAAACGCACCAGCCCGTCGACGACCTTTTCCTTGGCCGCCAGCCGCAGCGCGACCTCGGCCGGAGACGGCGCCTCGACACCACTCTCGCGGTATACCGCCTCGATGCGGGCCGCCAGACCGTCCTCGAGGGGTGCCTCGTTCGCCCCGAAGACGCGCCCACTCACCTCACGCACCACCCCGGCGCGCCGCAGCTCGTCGAGGTAGAGGGCGCGGAGTGCTTCGGGCGCGGTCGGCGCCAGGCGTGAGAGCAGGTCCGGCACCGGCAAGCCGGCCTGGCCGGCCCCGCTCACCGCTTCCCGGGCCCGCCCCTGCAGTGCCGCCAGCACACTGCCGTGCACGAGGAGTGGCGGGGTGCCCCGACTGGTGACAATCGCACCGGTCGTCAGGAGCTGGCCAAGTGCCGACTCGACACCTGCGGGCGCCACCCCCAGTCGGCTCGCCAACGCACCCGGTGCAACACCCGCGAACCCGGCGTCCCGGATCCAGCGCTCGAGCGCAGCCGCGAGGTCGACCCACGGGCGCGGCAGTTCGCGCAGCAGCGAGGCCTCCCGGCGGCGCAGCCGTGGCGGCTCGGGGTCGAGCACGAGCCCGCCTCCGACGGTGGTGGCCGGAGACGGCCGGCGCAGCACCACCCGGTCACCCGGAACGGCGAAGAGCGGCCGCGCCAGCCGCAGCACCGCCCGGCCGACCACGCCATCGACCAGCGGGCTGGGGTCGAGGCGCTCGACGCGGGCCGGCACTCGCGCCGCCAGGAGGTGCAATGACAGGATGCTGCCCTCCTCGACAAACCCTAC
>DAONEV010000239.1:0-6776 GCA_035403265.1 Thermoanaerobaculaceae bacterium
ACAGGGGATCCCAGCCGGTGGACCTGACTGGCGCCCAGTACGCGATCGACCGCAAGGTGAACGACTCGTGGCACCGGTACTTCCTAAGCGCGTCGGGCGTCCTTGGCACACAGAGCCTTGCCGCTGCCCGAACGCAGACCCTCGCCTGGAACCGGAGGAACACGGCCGGGCCCGGATTTGCCCCACCGGGCCTGTACCGGATCACCCTCACGGTCCCGGCCGCGACCTCCGACCTGCAGGTCAAGGAGTTCACCCTGGAGTAGCCCCTCGGTCGCGAGCGCGGCCTTGATCGCCATCTCCCAGCAGCTCGCGTCAGATATCTGGTCCTTCGGCTCCATGGAGAGCGAGGAAGGTAACCGCTGCGCTCGCTTCGAGCTCGGCATCCGTCAGCGCTGGGTGGCCGGCAGACGCTCCCCAACAGAGAGTGGCTGTCGCCTGCTTGATCTTGGCGGCCTCCGGGAAGTCCAGGAACGCCGGAAACGTATCCTGCGGTCGTGTCGGTAACCAGGAGCCTGTCGGAGAAATGGGAAGGTCCGCGCGCTTTCTCCGACAGGCTCCTAGTGCTCGACCGTGTACCATTCACCGTGCTCGACCACCGGGTACGGCAGGTTCTTCCAACCATCACCCCTCACCCAGGTACCACCGCTCTTGACGAGGTTGCGGGGGATGAAGACCTGTCCGCGCATCGGGCGACCATCGCCGCTGTTAGCCCCTGTGCAGTCGAAACCGACATAGAAAATGATCTCGTCTGGGCCGCGCCGACCGACTCGGTACCCCCGCGGCTCGCACGAGGTCACCGTGCCCCACGTGCAGGCCGTCCCGGCGTAGCCGATAGCCTCGGAGGTCAGCCCAGGAGCGACCGCCTCGACCTCGGCCTTGACCAGACGCTCGATTGTGCCGTCGTCGAAGAGCACCCGGCGTTGTCGGATGCCGAAGGTGTGGTCCTGGTCCTGGGAACGCTCCATCAACCTGCTCACGTCAACTGTCAGGCGCAGGGTCGGGCTCGGCTTGACCGCGGCTTGCTGCTGCCGCAATGAGGTCGCCTTGCCAGCCGCCGGAGCGCGACTCGCGGCTTCCTTGCTGTCGGAGGGCGACGATGATCCTCCACAAGTGACGAGCCCAACTGCGGCGGAAATGGCCAGGCACACGCTGGCCGCGGCATGCACGACCTTTCGGCCCGGAAGGTGTGCCCGGGGTTGAAGCGACCCCGACACCTGAAGTCGAGCACCCTCCCTTCGGGCAGGCGCAGTCCACAGAAGATCAGTCGGCAAATCCCCTCCCCGCGCGCGTCTTTCCCCCGTCGCACCTCACCCGCCCAGCATTCCTCTCGCCTCGGCTCATGCCAGGAGCCTGTCCGCCTCGCTCACCTCCGTGCCACCCCTGGGCCCGGAGAGTGCGAGGACTGACGGCCAGGACACCTCAAACTGAGAATAAAACTCATCTCGGCGCCTGTTATCAGGATAGCAGTTGTCAGAGGAGGGGGGCATCATGACAACTCACGAGCAGAAGTCGTTTGCGTCCGCAGACGAGACCCGGTCGTTCCCAAAGGGAAAGGCGGAGATGCTCAACATCGGCGGCGGCGTGGTCGGCAGGCTTGTGCTGCAGCCAGGCTGGCGGTGGTCGAAGGACGTCAAGCCGATCGCCGGGACCGAGTGGTGTGAGGCTCCGCACTTCCAGTACCACGTCTCCGGCCGTTTGCACGTGAAGATGCGCGACGGAGCGGAGTTCGAGGTCGGGCCCGGCGAAGTCACGTACTTGCCGTCCGGGCACGACGCCTGGGTGGTCGGCAACGAGCCGGCCGTCCTCGTCGACTGGCATGGTGCAAGCCACTACGCGAAAACAGGATGAGGTAGCCTCACTTCTCCCATCTGGAGCGAGCACACACGCGGTGAGAGCCGGGACACGGTGGGCGGGCTCGGGCTCCAGATCACGATGACACTCGACAGCTTCATCGCCGGACCCAACCAGAGCGTCCTGGATCCTCTCGGTGAAGGCGGTCTCCGGATCCACGACTGGGTGTTCGACCTGAAGCGCTTCCGCGAGATGCATGGCGGCATGGGTGGCGGCGTCCGGCACTTCGACCACCTCGGCGACAGCAGGCTCAGGCTCGATCTCCTTCGGACCGTCGCAGCCAGCGAAGTCACTCACCTCAAGCAACGCGTCGTCCTCCAAGGATCTGCACCCGACACGCCACGCGTTGCGGTCCACCCGGGTGGCACCCTGAGACCGGCGCCGTGGGTGTGCCCGGCTCTTCCGGGAGCGGAGGAGGCCCGGCACACCGACGGAGGCGATGGTCCGCGCGGTCCGCGAGTCGCCGCGCCCGGAACGCCACCGGTCCTACGGCCTTGGCGCGAGCTCAGCGCGCAGGGCGGCCAGGTCGCCGTCGCGCGCGGCTTGGATCGCGAGCTTCGGATTGAGGGCGATGGCGCGGCGCGCCGCAGCGAGGGCGCCGGCATGGTCGCCGTTGGCAAGCCGGACGACCGCGAGGTCGTAGAGCACCTCGGGGAGCATCCCCGACTGGCTTTCGGCCTGCGTCGCGGCCTTCTCCTGGGACACGAGCGCCTCGGGGAACCGCTTCTCCTCGAATGCCCGCCAACCACGGTTCCACAGGTCGTTGACGAGGGCCATGCCGACGAGGCGGCCGATCTCGGCGAACGGGTCGGGGTGGTCGTCAACTCGGACGTCGATCGCATTGTCGGTGAAGCCGCTATAGCCGCCGCCGGGGCGGCAAACCACGACGGCCGCGGACTGGCGCCCGCGCGAGTCGCCGCCTTCCGCGTCGCCGGCCTTCAAGGCGAGGTACAACCGCTCGGCCAGGGGCTTGCCGGCGGTGGCCAGGAACTCCCGCTCGACAGCACGGACCACCGCCTCGCCGACCAGGATGTTGCCCTGAATGGCGTACCCCGGGCCGCTGCGGCCGCCGGCCCAGGCGTTGCAGCCGGACCCGGTGTAGCTGACCGCGTCCCCCGAGGCCGTGACCAGGCCGACCTGGCGCCGGTCGCGGCCGTCGTCACCGCGCAGCAGCACCGCGAGAGCCTCCTTGGGGGTGAGCCCGCGAGCCAGCAGATCGAGACCGCGCGCCCCGTAGCCGGTGTTGGCGGACGCCTGGGTGGCCACGGCGCCGACGCCGGCCCGCACGTAGGGCACCACCGCGCCGACGGCGAAGAAGCGGCTCGCCACGGCCACACCGACCTCGCCGGCCGCCGGGTCGGCAGCCGCGATCGAGAAGGTGGATGGCTTCGGGGGCTCGGCGAGCAGCACCCCGGAGACGAGACACATCAGCACCGCGAGCCGGCCAGATCCTGTCATCGCGACACCCCCCGCTGGCGAGTCTAGGACCCTGCCGGAGAAAGCGAAAGGCCCGGGGGGCGCCATGGTGATCCCAAGGCGTCAGGCTCCGGTTGGCGCCGGTCACGGCTGGAAGTGCAGGCCGACCGAGGCGCTGTAACGTGGCTCGATCTGGAGCCCGTTGACATTCTGGTACACCGGTACCTGCACGAACCCGTACACCTGCACTCCCCGGGTCACGCCCACCGTGAGGCCCGGACCGAGATAGACGAGCGTCGCCCCGCTGTTCTCGACATCAGCGTTGGCCCCGGACTCCCGCTTTTCCGCCCGCACGTTGAGCTGGATTTGCGGCACCACCGTCGCGGTAGCGAGGTAGCGGACGCCGAGGTTCAGGTTGAGCCCTGTCCCCGGCTTGAAGTCCTCCCTCGAGCCGAGCGGCTGCTGGATGAGCGCCTGGGCGAAGTAGTTCCAGCGTGGCCCAAGCCCTCCGAAGTGGTACATGCCGATCAGGAGGTCCGTGGTGCCGGTGCCTGGCTGCAGGCCCCGGTCCAGCGGCTCGCCGGCCTGGGGACCACGAGCGAAGTCCTCGTGGAAGGCACCGGTCGCCAGCTTGAGCCCGACCTCCACCCCCGTGGAGTGGTCGGGTGACAGGCCCTGGTAGCGGCCCACCACCCGGATGTCACCCATGCGACGGAAGTCGGAGGTCGAGATCAGGGTGTCACCCTCGGCGAACGTCGTGTGGGTACGGTCGTAGAACGGCACGTGCAGGCTCACTCCCCACTCCGGGCTGGGGCTGTAATCGAGGGTCATGGCGTAGTTCCGGTTGATGGTGGTGCGCTGGATCTCGCGTTCCGAGGGAACCGTCAGCGTGCCGCGGTCGACGCTGCCGGTACCGCTCCGCATCTGATCTTGGTCGAAGCTGTCGAAGCGGAGGTCCAGTCGAAACCCCGACCCGGCTGCGAACCCCTGCGCGGCCCAGTCCGAGCTCAGGGTGCACCCGCAGCTCGAGCAGGCGTCCACGGCGCCTGGCAGCCAGACTGACACCAGTGGCAGCATTGCCAGGATCAACCGGCGACGAAGGCCGCGGGTCAGGTTTCTCGGATGTCGATCGGTAGTCATCACCATACTTTCACTCCTTGTTGAGAACGGCTCGCTCCATCGTCGATTTCGAACCTGGGGGGCTCGGCACCTATTCCACCTCACCGCAGACGAAAAGGGATGACGTCACAAGCCTGGCCGGTCAGGGACATTCGCGTGGCGGCGGCTAGAATGGCCGGCAGATGTCGAACCGGAACCTCGAACAGGTGAGCAGGTGAAAGGTCGGCGAGTGTTGCCGGCGCTGGCTCCTGCCCTGGCCGGGGCCGGCGCCGCTGCCGCTCTCGTGGTCGCCCCCCAGGCTCGTGGTGCGATCGAGCCATGGCTGACGGCGGTGATCTTCGGTGCCGTGGTGGTAGCTCTGCTCCTCGCCCTCGCGCTACGCCGCAGCCGCGGGCTCTGGGCCGTGCTCGCCCTCGCGCTGGCGTTCGATGCCGCCCGACGCTGGACCGTCCCCTCGGCCGATCCCGGCTTGCCGACTTACGCCTGGGCGGCGACTGCCCTGGCGCTGCCGTTGCTGCTGGCGTTCCTCGTCCTCGGCCGCGATCGGCCGTTGCCGAGCGGCGGCGGTCTGGGGTGCGGCGTCCTCGTGGCCGCGGTGCCGCTACTGGTTGGATTCCTGTGGCTGTCGTTTCAGGAACGGGCGATCGTCGCCATTGTCAGCGAGCAGCCCATCGAGCTGGCCGGAATTGCGGTCCGGCTGCCGGTCGCCGGATGGGTCGTGACCGGGTTGGCCTTCCTGGTGATTCTGGGTCGTCTGGTGCAGCGTCGAACCGCCTACGAGGGCAGTGTGCTGGGTGCCCTGGGCCTGGGCGTGGCGGGGCTCGCCGGGGGTCCCGGCAGCGCCTGGCTTCCGGTGCTGCTCGCTCTTGGTGCCCTCGTCGTCCTCGTCGGCATGACCCGTTCGGCGTTCGAGCTGGCGTTCCTCGATCCGCTCACCGGTTTGCCCGGCCGGCGCGCCCTGGAGGAGGACTTGCGGGGGCTCGACGGGCCGTTCGTGGCGGCGATGGTGGACATCGACCACTTCAAGGCGGTCAACGACGGCCACGGCCACGAGGTCGGCGACCAGGTGCTGCGCCGGGTGGCAGGCCGCCTCGCCCTGGTGGGTGGCGGTGGCAAGGCCTACCGCTACGGCGGAGAGGAGTTCACCCTGCTTTTCCCCGGTCGCGGCCTCGCCGAGGTCCTCCCCCACGTCGAGGCGGTGCGGGAGGCGATCGCCGCGTCGCCGTTCGTGCTGCGCGGCGAGGACCGGCCGAAGCGGAAGCCCAGTCGCCCGGCGGCCAGCACGCAGCAGCCGACGCTCAAGGTCACGGTCAGCGGCGGCGTGGCCCAAAGCCACGGGGGTGAGCCGGACACCACCCTCAAGGCGGCCGACGCCGCCCTTTACCGCGCCAAGCAGCGCGGCCGCAACCGCGTCGAGACATGAAGCCGTTGTCGTCGTGGGAGGGGCATTCTTGCCCCGACCTGGACCGCTCGTGTGGCCGGATGGGCCGGGTCGCGACAGGAATGTCGCTCCTACAACCAAGGCTACTGGGCGACCAGCTCGACGCGACGGTTCTTGGCACGGCCCTCCTCCGTCTGGTTGGGGGCTGCCGGGGACGTCGGCCCCGCACCGAACGACTGCAGCCGGGAGGCGGCAATGCCGTGCTTGCCGGTCAGCGCGGCGACGACAGCACCTGCCCGATTCAGGGAGAGCTTCAGGTTGTGGTCGAAGGCACCGGCATTGTCGGTGTGACCGACCACGAAGAGCCTCAGCGCCGGATGGCTCTGCAGGAGCTTGGCGACCTCGACCAGGGCTGGCTCTGACTCCGGCTTGACCTCGGCCTTGTCGGTGTCGAAGAAGATGCCGTGGACCGTGGCCCTGCCAGTCGTCTCGATGCTGCCCGCCAGGCTGTCGGCATTGGCGACCACGGCCTGGTTCATCACCTGCTTCTCGACCAGGTGCACGGTGTACATGTCGTTCCCGGCAGCCCGGACCTCGACCCATACCTCCGCCTTGTCGCGAACGACCTTCAGCGTGACGATTTGCGTCCCGCCGTCGTCGTACTCGAAGACCTGCTGCCCACCGATCGCCTTGGCGGCGTTGGCGTAGTTGCGGATGACCTGCAGGCCACTGGGGAGCTTGATCCCCTCGTTGGCGTAGTAGATGACAAGGGTGCGGTGACCCTCGACGGCCTGGGTCTTGTCAGGTCCGACCGTGAACTCCATGCGGTCGAAGTCGATGTCCTCGGCCCGGTAGATGTGGAACCCCTGCATCCGGGTGAAGAGCGCCGGGTCCCTGGTCCCCTCTGCGTCACCTGGATCACTCACCGCCAGCACTGTCCCTGCCGGGACCAGCACCAGAGCCAGAAGCAAGCCAACCGCAACCCATCTCGACATGACAGTCCTCCTTT
>DAONEV010000240.1:0-6757 GCA_035403265.1 Thermoanaerobaculaceae bacterium
CAGGGGAGGATGAGCGGGATGAGGGTGCTCCAGCTTGTCGCCGCCGACCGGTGGACCGGGGCTGCCGCCACCGCCCTCCAACTGGCAGAGGCGCTGCGGGAGGCCGGAGTCGATTGCCGGCTCGCCTTTCGTCCTGGGCGGGGCCTTGAGGAACGCCTTCTGGGCCTCGACTGGTGCCACCCCATCCTCACCAAGGAGCGCGGTCCGGGAGACCTAGTGCGCGCGGTTCGGCGCGTCCGCGGACTCGCCGCCGGGTGCGACGTGGTCCACTGTCATCTGCCCCACGACCACCTTCTGACGAAGCTGGCGCTGGGAAGCAGGGAACAAAGGACAGTCTGGACCCACCTGGCCGGTGTGTTTGCAGGTGGGCGCCACGCTCCGCGCGGTGCGTCGCGAGCACGGAGTGATCGCGCCACCCTGGCGTCGAGCGGGTTGAGGGACCTCAGGAAGGCGTTGTCGCCAGGACAGGGGGAAGGGGACCACGGGGAGGGAACGGCCAGCGGCGGGCAAGATGGAAAGCGGGGGGAGCGGGGCACGGACCTTGGACCCCGGACTCCAATTCTCGTCAGGTCCGTGCGGCACCCCGACCATCTCAAACCCAACCTTTACCACCGCTGGCTCTTCCGTGACACCGCCGGGCTGGGGCTCGCCAACTCCTCGATGGTCGCGACGACGCGGGACCTCCCGGACCTCCGCTCGGTCCCGGCGGAGGTGCTGCCGGTGGCCATCGAGTCCCGGTTCGCGCCGGGGTGCGATCGCGACAGAGCCCGGGCCAGGCTCGGACTTCCGGCCGACGCGGTGGTGGCCGGGACGATCGGGAAGCTCGACGGCACGCGCGGGCAGGATGTCTTCCTGCGAGGCCTCGCTGGCGCTCCCGAGGTGTGGGGTCTGGTCGTCGGGAAGGGTCCCGGGGTCCCGTTCCTGCAGGCACTGTCCCGCAAGCTGGGAGTGGCCGGGCGGCTGGCCTGGGCCGGCTACGCGGAGTCGGGACTCGAGGACCTCTACGCCGCCATGGACATCTTCGTGTTCCCGGCGGCCGGCTCGGACTGCGGGCATCGCGCGATCGCCGAGGCCTCGGCCTGTGGACTGCCGACTGTGGCGGCCGATCTTCCCGGCGTGGCCGACCTGGTCGCACCGGGTGTCACCGGCGACCTCTACCCGGCCGGCGATCCGGTCGCCCTGGGTCACCTCCTGGCGGTCTGGGGATCGGATCCCGGTCGCCGCCACGTATCCGGAAGGCGGGCTGCAGCGGTCGCCCGCGAGCGATGGACACCTGGCGAGCTCGCGGTGGCGGGCCTCCGGCTGTACGCCAGGGCACGTGCCACGACCTGGGGGGGTTGAAGCCTGGAATTGGGTTCTCCGAGCTTCGCACCCAGGATGGCAGCGACCCCTCAGGCACGAGATCGACAAGGGAGTGAGCAGAGTGGATTTCCGGCCGAGCGCCGGTCCGGTAGAATGCCGGGCATGGAAATCAAGGGCGCAGGTGGCACTCCAGGTGGCTTGTGGATGTTCTTCGGTGGGCTGGCCATGGTTGTGGGAGGGGGATACCTCCTGCTGAACCAGGTCGAGGTGCACTCCGGCTTCTGGTCGTGGTGGGGCGGCCAGACCTTCGGGCTGACGCTCGTGCCTCTGCTCGTGGGCATCGGCTTCCTGTTCTTCGACGGCAGGAGCCTCGTCGGGTGGATCCTGTCAGGGGCCGGGGCGCTGATCATCGTGGCCGGCATCCTCGTCAACCTGCAGATCTACTTCCGAACCACCAGCCTGTACAACACCCTGCTCATGCTGGCGTTGCTGGCGGGTGGCCTGGGCCTGATCGCCCGCTCCCTGCGGCGATCGAGCCCCACTCCAGCCCGGTAGGGAGCCGTTCAGCCTTGTGTGCTGGCCTTTTCGGGCCGCTCTGATAACATTCCGACTCGCGATGCCCGGAAGGAGCGACCCCCCGCGCGACACCAGCCTCCGATCGGAGAACCTGCGCCTCATGAGGCTGCGGGTGCCGAGGACGATGGTCGGACTGGTCCTGGCCCTGGTGGGCTTCCACCTCGGCACTCCAGCGGTTTTCGCTGACCGGGGGGCGATCCTCTACCCGCGGAGCGGGACTGCTCTCAGGGCTGGCGAGCTCGTCCAGATCCGCTGGGCCGGCCTCCCCGCGGAGGTCGAGGAGATGGAGCTGCTGCTGTCCCTGGACGGTGGGATGACCTTCCCGGTGCAGCTCACGCCCCAGCTCGACCCGCTGCTGGGCGCCCTCGCCTGGCAGGTCCCCAACCTCCGGATCGGGCGTGCCAGACTTCGGCTTCGGGTTGGCGTTGGCCGGGAGGAGGTCGAGAGCGAGCCGAGCGGCGTGTTCTCGATCGAGGACGACACCGGCAGCGCCATGGCCAGGCTCTGGTACGACTTCGGTCAGTTGTGGATCCAGGAGTCGGGCTGGGAGCCGCCCGATGGCGCGCCTGTGCCGAAGGCAGGTTCGCTTGTCCCACGTTGCTTTCTGGCCGTCTCGGACGGCGTTCCGAGTGAGGACGAGCGGGAGCCTCTTGAAGTCGAGGTTCTTCCCGGGCGCGCCGGTGGCGCCGTTGGTCGTGCGGATCGCCGACCACGGGTCATTCCGCTCATGACTGCGGTCTTGCAAGCCGTACCCCAGAGGAGATAGGCGGCGCTCTTCCTCGTGGCAGCGGCCAGCGGTGGCGTGAAAGGCGGCTGAGGTCTCTTGGAGCACACGGCTCCTGGGCCTCCGGTGCACGCTACCGATGACTGGGTCGGCGAGATCCGCGTCCGGTGTCCTGTAACCGTGACGTCGCCCGATCCGCCACGTCTTCCACCACCTCCTGAGGAGTTCTCGGAAGCCGGCACCCCACGGTGGATGTGCCGGGAAGGAAGAGGGAGTTGAACATGAATCGCTTCAAGCTTTTGACGATGAACGCACTGACCATGATCCTGATCCTGGCCGCAGTGGTGATGGTGCGACCGGTCCTGGCCCAGTCCGCTGACGGAACCGATCAACGTGCCGATCTGCCGCGGGTGCCCGGGACCGAGATCGTGGTCACGGCGCCCCGCCAGGACGTGCCACTCAAGGACAATCCGGCCGCGACCACTGTGGTGACGGAGGAGATGATCAAGAAGGGCGACAGCAAGACCGTGGCGGCAGACGAGGCGCTCAAGCTCGTTCCCGGCGTCAAGGTGGACAACCAAGCCGACGGCGAGCGGGTGCACCTCTCGATCCGCGGCCAGGGGCTGCTGACCGAGCGCGGCGTGCGCGGCATCAAGGTCCTCCTGGACGGGATCCCGCTCAACGACCCGACCGGGTTCGCCCCTGACATGTTCGACGTCGACTGGGCGACCGTGCAGCGCGTCGAGGTGTTCCGCGGGCCGGCGTCGGCCCTCTACGGCGGCGGCGCGGCGGGCGGCATCATCAACATCACGACCCGCGACGGCGAGAAGGACCGGGACAAGGTCGATGCATCGGTAACCGCCGGCTCCTACGGCTTCTGGAAGGCGCTGGCCGAGACTGCCGGGAGCACTGGCGACATGACCTATCGGGTATCGGCCTCCCGCTCGATGGGTGACGGCTATCGCGACCACACCGCGTACAGCGCTACCAACCTGTACGGCAAGTTCCGCTTCGACCCGAGCCCCAAGACCCGCGTCACGGCGATCGTGGCTGGCACCAGCTTCTTCAACGAGAATGCCGAGGGCCTCAACCTCACCTGGCTGCGTGAGGATCGTCGCCAGGCCAATCCCGACGCCAACACCTTCAATGAGCTCCAGCGCACCAAGCGCGGCACCCTCGGGGTATCGGGCCAGACGGCTCTGGCGGACAACCAGGACCTGAGCTACAGCGTGTTCTACCGCAACTGGGACTGGAAGGAAGCTGTACCCTCCTCGGTGCAGCATCGCAACTACGAGAACAGCGGCGCCTTCCTTCAGTACACCCTGCAACTGGGCTCACCCGAGTTCAAGCACCACCTGAGCCTCGGAGCGGATCTCGAGTGGCAGAACATCGACGACTTCCGCCGTCCCAACATGGGCCGTGCGATCGAGGGTCCGACGATCGTCTCCGACCAGTCCATCGAGCAGTCTGGCAGGGGGTTCTACCTCCTCGACCGCATCGAGATGGGCTCCCAGTGGGGCGCCATGGTGGGCGTGCGCAGCGACACCATGAACAACAAGCTGACCGACGACCTCAAGGTCGGCGGCGTGAGTCTCTCCGGCAAGCGGGACTTCGACAAGACGACCGGCCGGGTGGGCGTGACCTGGAACCCGACCCAGATCTTTGGAATGTATGCCTCGTGGGGACAGGGCTTCATGCCACCTGCCACCGAAGAGCTGGCCAACAACCCGGCCCACCTCGGCGGCTTCAACAAGGATCTCGAGCCGGCGACCTCGAAGGGCGAGGAACTCGGCGCGAGGGGCTTCGTCGGTGACATGGTCGCGTACGACGTGGCGTTGTTCCATCTCACGACCGACAACGACTTCGGCCGTTACCGGGTGACTGACCGGCCGCTCGAGACGTTCTATCGCAACGCCGGGGCGAGCCGTCGCTGGGGCGTCGAGACCCTCCTCGCCTGGTATCCGGTCAAGCCGGTCGAGGTGCAGCTCGCCTATACCTACAACAACTTCAAGTACACGGAGATCAAGAGTCTGGTGGGTAACTTCGAGGACCGCTACATGCCCAACGCTCCCGAGCACCAAGCGTACCTCGACGTCGAGTACCGGGCGTCGGATCGCTTCGTCCTTGGGGCCAGCGGTGAGCTGGTGTCCCGATCCTACGTCGACCAGTCCAACCAGACCTGGGCCGGCGGTTACACGCTGCTCCACCTGCGTGCCGCCTACCAGTGGTCCGGCCCGTCGCACCGGGGCGAGGTGAGCATCGCGGTGCGCAACGCCACTGACAAGGAGTTCATCGCCTTTACCGAGCCCGACCCGGACGGCAACTCCTATCAGCCCGCCGCGACCCGCGAGCTCTTCGGCGGCATCCATATCTGGCTGGGAAAGTAGCAGCAAGCAGGCTCAAGGCTCCAGCTCCCCCTCCCGCCCCAGGGCGGGAGGGGGATTTCTTCCTTTTCCGCGCCGGCGAGTCACCTTCACCTCGACCTGCGTGTGCCTGATCCCGCGCCTGTTCCTGGTGATCCGCTGATTCGCCGCCCCCCTGACTCGCTGACCTGCTGACTCGCCGGTCTGCCGGGTGGGTGGGGGAGCTGACCTCCTGATGAGCTGACAAGCTGATCCCCCGGTTGGGCGGGTGGTTGACTTGCCCCGGGGTCCAATGCAAGCTTGGCGGCGCGATGGGAGGAACCATGCCCGACATCACCCGGATTCAGGACGAGCTGCAGGCGGCCGGCGTCGACGGCTGGCTGTTCTGCGATTTCCACAACCGTGACCGCATTGCCTACCACGTGCTCGGCATGGACTACGGCAAGTTCACGAGCCGGCGCTGGTTCTACTGGATCCCCGCGCATGGCGAGCCGGCCAGGCTATGCTCGAAGGTCGAGTCCACCAAGCTCGACTCGCTGCCGGGCAGCAAGACGCTCTACCGATCCTGGCGCGACCTCCACGCCGGACTGCGTGCCATCCTGGGCGGCGCGAGGACCGTCGCGATGCAATACTCGCCCACCTGCAACATCCCGTACGTCTCGATCGTCGACGGCGGCACCATCGAGCTGATCCGCTCGCTGGGGTACGAGGTCGTATCATCGGCCGGCCTGGTGCAGACCTTCCAGGCGGTGCTGGACGACGCGGCCTACCAGACACACCTGGAGGCCGGCCGGCGCGTGCAGAGGATCAAGGACGAGGCGTTCGCCCTCGTCGGAGCGGAGGTTGGGGCCGGTCGGCCGCTCACGCAGTACGACGTCCAGCAGTTCATCCTCCGGCGCTTTGGCGAGGATGGCATGACCTGCCAGGGGGAGCTGCCGATCGTCGGCACCAACGAGCAGCCGTCGGACCCGCACTTCGAGCCGACACCCGCCAATGCCAGGCCGATCAGGAAGGGCGACACGCTGCTCATCGACCTGTGGGCCAAGCTCGACCAGCCGGGGGCGATCTTCTACGACATCACCTGGTGCGGGTTTCTCGGCACGAACCCGCCGGCGAAGTACGTCGAGATCTTCAATGTGGTGCGCGACGCGCGCGACACGGCGCTCGCCTTCATCAGGGCGCGATACGCCGCCGGTCAGAAGCTCTACGGCTGGGAGGTGGATGACGCCTGTCGCGACGTGGTCGAGAAGGCCGGCTACGGCGACGCCTTCGTACACCGGACCGGCCACTCGATCGGTGAGAACGTGCACGGCAATGGCGTCAACATCGACAACCTGGAGACCAAGGACGAGCGCGAGCTGGTGCGCGGGATCTGCTTCTCGATCGAGCCCGGGATCTACCTGCCCGGCGAGATGGCGGTCCGTTCGGAGATTAACGTCTTCATCACCCCGGACGGCGTCGTGGACGTGGCCGGGGCGATGCAGCGCGACTTGGTCCTCATCGATGTCTGATCCTGTCGCCGAGGTCATCGACACGGGCGAGGTGGTCGTCGCCCGGGTCCAGGGGTTCATCGACGCCGAGCCGGTACTGGCGGCACTGCGCGCCAACGGCATCGACGCACGCAGCCGCGGAGATGCAATGGGCGAGCTGGCCGGCCTGACACTGGACGGCATCGGGCTCACCGAGATCCTGGTGCCGCCCGAGCACGCTGAGGCCGCTCGCGAGCTTCTGGCCGCTGCCGATCGTGGCGACCTGGCAATCACCGAGGTCGATGATGCACCCACGACCTTGT
>DAONEV010000241.1:0-6750 GCA_035403265.1 Thermoanaerobaculaceae bacterium
TGCCTGGCGACTTCGCGCCACCTGCCGTCGGACGTGGGCGTGCTCATCAACGCGGGCGTCCACCGCGACAAGCACACCTGCGAGCCGGCGATGGCGTGCTACATCCAGCACCGTCTGGGGATCAACGTCGAGTTTCAGGGTCGGCCGACGGTCGCGTTCGACCTTCAGAACGGCGGCGTCGGGATGCTCTCGGCTGTCCATGTCCTGGCGGCCATGATCGAGAGCAGCGACGTCCAAACCGGGATGGTCGTCGCGAGCGAGGTCAACTGCGACCGGCACCCTGATCCTCGCTACATGTATCCGCCGAGTGGTGCGGCGGCTCTTCTGGACGTCGCCCCGCGGGCCGGCGTCGGTTTCGGAGCGTTTGTCTTCGAGACCCGATTGGATCGGGCCGGGATGTACACGTCTACCGTTTCGCTGGCCGAGAAGCGGGGCAGGATCCTCCTCGAGCGCGCCACCGAGCTGGAGGAGGCCTACCTCGACGGCTGTGGCAGGGTGGTGGAGGAGCTGCTGGCCAGGGAGCATCTCCGCCGAGCCGACGTGGATCTCGTGGTCCCGGCGCAGATCTCCGCTCGGTTTCTCAGCCGACTTCCGGATGTGATCTTCTTTCCGCGCGAAGCGGTCCTGGACCTCTCCGGTGGGCTGGCCGACACGCTCTCGACCTCGGTGTTCCTTGGCCTCCATCAGGCCCTCCAGGACCGGCTGCTGGGGCCGGCAAAGGTGGCCCTGCTGCTGGCGTGTGGATCAGGCATCACGGTCGGCGCGGCGACCTACCGCTTCTGACGCGTTCACCAAGCTCCACATTGCGTTGCGGTCCCTGTCCGCTGGTTGGGCCCACCCAGGCGCGCAGTTGACGGCGCTTGGTCACGTGGTCAGAATGGTCGAGCTCGGTCAAGGGAAGGGAGTGCGAGACTCCCGCCGCCCCGCGACTGTGATCGGGACGAACGCCGCATCGAAGCCACTGTCCTCCGGGATGGGAAGGCGCGGTCAGTAGGACGAACGAGAGCCAGGAGACCTGGCCGGGCAGCACGGTTCCGTAGCATTTCCCCGTGGGGGGAGAGGAGACCGCATGAACGCCCGGCTTTGTCGTCGTTTTACATCCATCGTTGGCCTTCTGGCCATCAGCGCCCCGGCTGTGGGACAGGTCCGCGGCACCGATCCCCTCACGGTGCGCGAGTCGGTGCTGGTCACCGCCAACCTGGCGCCCACCGAGGCCGAGGCCGTGGGCAGCAGTGTCACGGTCATCACCCGCACGGAGATCGAGGCCCGCGGCACCTCCTCGGTGGCGGACCTCCTGCGCACCGTTCCCGGGCTGGACATCGTGCAGGGTGGCGGGCCCGGCTCAGCGGCCAGCGTCTTCCTGCGAGGGTCCAACTCCTCGCATGTCCTGGTGCTGGTGGACGGGATCCGCATCAACACGCCCACCACCGGCGGCGTCGATCTCGCTGACCTGCGGGCTGACCAGGTCGAACGCATCGAGGTGTTGCGGGGGCCGCAAAGCTCTCTCTACGGCTCGGAGGCGATGGGCGGGGTGATCAGCATCCTGACCCGGCGGGGCAGCCGGGGGCTCCACGCCAGCGCCAGCGCCGAGGCCGGTGGCCTGGGGCTCGGGCGCTGGAGCGCCAGTGTCGCGGGGGGTGGCGACCGATTGGACTGGCGGGTGAGTGCCGGGCGCGAGCATCTTGAAGGTGTGTCGGTGGCCAGCGAGCGCGCCGGCAACCGGGAGAAGGACCCCTACTCCAACACGACCGGAACGGCGCAGATGGGGTTGCGTCTGGGCGAGGCCGCGCGGCTCCAGGCCAGTTGGCGCGGGCTCGACTCCACGGCCGACCTGGACGGCTTCACTTTTGGCGTCGGTCCGATCGACGACCCCAACTTCCGGCAGAACCGGCGCGCCCAGGTCGGCGCGGTGACCCTCGAGACGACAGTGACCCCCTGGTGGCGCCAGACGGTGCGGGTCGGGGTGAGCGACGAGACGCTGCGAGGTCACGATCCGGACACCGAGTACAACCGCTTCGACATCGCCAGCCGGACCGCCGATGTGCTGGCCCAGGCCGACCTGCAGCTCGGCCCGTCCCACCTGCTCTCGGCGGGGGCGAGCTTCGAGCGCCGGACGGGCGACGTGGCGGGTGCCTTCCAGGCGCAGGCGGACGTCCGGGCGGTCTTTGCTGTGTCCCAGTGGACCTGGGGCGACGCGGGGGCGTTCACGGCCGCGGTGCGCCGGGACGACCACTCGGTTTTCGGCGCCCGCACCACCTATCGAGTCACCGGCGTGCGGCGCCTCGGCGAGATGGGCCCGCGCCTGCACGGATCGTGGGGGACCGGCTTCAAGGCGCCGACCTTCAACGACCTTTACTACCCCTACTACGGCAACGCGGCACTGCGGCCGGAGGAGAGCCGGGGGTGGGATGCTGGCCTGACCTGGGAGGGCGCCGGAGACAACTTCAGCGCCGATCTGACGGCCTTTCGGAGCCGGTACGACGATCTCATCGCCTTCGACTGGGCGACCTTCCAGGCGGAGAACGTGGCTCGTGCCGAGGCCCGCGGCTGGGAAGCCCAGGCGGACGCCCGGGTGAGTCGCCGCCTTCGCGCCCGGGTGGCCTACACCTACACGGACACCGAGGATCTCCTGACAGGTCGGGCTCTGGCGCGGCGCCCGCGCCACAAGCTGGCGGCCAGCGTGGTTGCCACCGGCCCGGGCGGTCTCTCTGGCAGCGTGACATGGCTGGCGGTCCGTTGTCGTTTCGAGAGTGACGGCACGCGTATGGACCCGTACTCCCGCCTCGACCTTTCCGCGCAGCTCCCGTTGCAGGGCTGGATCGAGGCCACCGTGAGGGTCGAGAACGCCCTCGACCGCGCTTACGAGGAGCTGCCGGGCTACACCTCGCCCGGGCGGACGGTCGCCATCGGCTTTCGGCTCCATTCCGGCGGGAATTGAAGCAGCGAATCGGCGGCTCAGCAAGGCTGCGAATCGGCCAGATGGTTCACATGGCCAGGGTCCAGGACTGACCGACTGACGAGCTGATTCGCCGATGGGCGACGAAGTCGGGTTGAGATCCGGTGTGCGGGGTGGTACAAGGGGGGCAGGTTTCCGGGCGGAGGAACCACCGGCAGACTGTTGTGCGAGGGGTTCCCCGCAGGGAGGGCGGATGGCCGGTGGGCTCAGCGAAGGCGTCCAGCGATACGTGGATCAGGCGGCGGAGCTGCAAGAAACGCGCGCGGAGGTCCGCCGGCAGATGCGCCGGCTGCACTTCGACACCATCGCCGTGCACGGCATGTATGGTGTCGAGGAGGCCTTCCAGAGTGGCCAGGGCGGCATCATCGAGCCGATCTTCCCGTCCACCTCGCAGGCCTATCGGGACTCGGACGAGATGGAGGCGGCACTCGCCTACCTCATCCCCACCTGGTGCTACTCGCGCATCCACAACCCCACGGTCTTCTTCCTCGAGGAGACCCTGGCGATGCTCGAGGCGTACAGGTGCGACTTCGACGCTTCTGGGCTGTGCACCTCGGCCGGGATGGCCGCCATCAAGCAGGCAGTCGAGCCTCTCCTGGCCAGGACGGGAGATGGGCAGGAGGGAATCAACTTCGTCTCGACGGCCCAGGTGTATGGCGGCACGTACCAGCTCTTCAACCTGCGCATGCATGAACGCGGCGCCCAGGTCCGCTGGGTGCGCCAGCCCTGGGATACCTCCTCCTGGGAAGCGCTCATCGATGGGAACACCCGATTCCTCTACGGCGAGATGCCCTCGAACCCGCAGCAGGCGTGCTTCGACATTGCCGCGGTGGCAGAGATCGCACATCGCCATGGCATCCCGCTCATCGTCGACGGCACCATCGCTACCCCGGCGCTGATGCGCCCGCTCGAGTGGGGTGCCGACGTGGTCGTGCACTCTCTCACCAAGACGGTCGGCTCCGGCGGATTTACCATCGGCGGTGCCATCGTCGCCCGCCACGGCCTGACCAGCCGGCACCTGCCCGACGAGGTGAAGGCCGACTACGCCACCTGGCTCAAGCTCTGGCCGTATCGCGACTCGGGACCGTGCATGTCAGCGCACTCGGCGTTCTTCCTGCTCACCGAGCTGCGGACCCTGCGCATGAAGGTGCAGGCCTTCTCGGCCAACACGATGAAGGTGGCGCAATTCCTGGAAGGCCACCCGCGCGTCGAACGAGTGGACTATCTCGGACTGCCGAGCCATCCTCTGCATGGTCTCGCGTCCCGCTACATGCGTCTCGTGGACGACGGGGCATCGATGTTCGGACATCTCATGTCCTTCGTCGTCAAGGGCGTCGCCGCGGATGCCAGGCGGGTTTTCGACGGCTTCCAGCGCATCTACCGTGCCACGGACCTCGGTCGCGTCAAGTCGGTCGCGACGATCCCGGCCATCTCCACCCACCAGCAGCAGGGGGAGGAAGGTCGCGAGATGGCCGGCATCCCGCCCACCATGATCCGTCTTTGCGTCGGAGGCGAGCATCCTGACGACGTCGTCGCCGACCTCGCACAGGCCCTCGACCGCTGACCGCCAGCGCCGCTAGACGATTCGCTCGCGGATCTTGGCGGACACCAGGTCCATCAGCCAGACAGTGACGGCGATGAGGAGGACCAGGGTGCCCACCTCGCCCCACTCCCCGAGGTCGACCCGCGGCTTGAGGATGTAGCCGATACCGCCGCCGCCCACGAATCCGATGATCGTCGACATGCGCACGTTGATGTCCCACCGGTAGATGGTGAATGACAGGAACGGTGGGATGATCTGTGGCACGACCCCGTAGCGCAGGACCTGGAGGTACGAGGCGCCGGTGGCGGCGATCGCGTCCATGGGGCCGGTATCGATGCTCTCGATCGACTCGGAGTAGAGCTTCACGAGGCTGGCGATGGACGCGACCCACAGCGCCAGCACGCCGGCGAACGGCCCGATGCCGACCCATGAGATGAAGATCAGTGCCCACACCAGGGGCTCGACGGCGCGCACGAAGTTCATGGTCGTGCGCACGACCGTGTAGGTAATCCGGAAGGCGAGGGACTGGCGAGTCAGGTTGCGCGCCGCAAGGAACGAGATGAGGAAGGCGATCGGGATCGCGAAGGCGGTGGCCATGAACGCCAGGAACACTGTCTGCACGAGCAGGATCAGGCCCTGATCGAGGACGGCACCCGACGGGTGCAGCAGTCCTCTGACGATGTCCCATGCCTTGCTGAACTTGGTCAGGAAGGTGGCGAGGTTGACCTCGGTGATGAGCCATCCGGTAAAGAAGGAGAACTCGATGAAGAGGGCGAGGAACCACCCGCGCAGGGTGTGCTGCCAGGGCAGGTCGCGCTCCCATGGGGGCTCGCCACGCACCCAGGCTCGCCCCGGGGAGCAGCCGATGTCGCGATAGAAGAGGTTCCATGCTGTCGCGATGAAGAACGCTACAAGTGCCAGCATGCCGTAGTGAAGGACCTTGAGGATCTCCTCGGCGCTCAACAGCAAGCCGGTGGAGCCGCGCTGGCCGGAGAAGGCCACCCACTGGAGCTCCCCCATGAGCAGGAGGGAAGCGATGAGGACGGTGTCGAGAAGCACGGTCTGTAGGCGCAGCACGGCCTTGTGAACGGGGTTGATCTCGGGAGCTGCGGTGCTCATGGCTCCTCCCCGACGCTGCTGTTGGAGGCCGGTTCCGCGTCCTCGCCGTAGATCGCCCGGAAGGTCGCGGCATCCAGGTCCTCGGGCCGACCCTCCCAGGCGAGCCGTCCGGCCTTGAGGGCGACGATGCGCGAGGCGTAGCGTTTCACCAGGTCGATGTCGTGCAGGGAGCAGATGACCGTCATGCCCTCTTCCCGGTTGAGCGCCTCGATGTGACGCATCACCGAGTGACGCAGGGCGGGGTCGAGCGAGGCCACCGGCTCGTCCGCCAGGATGATCCGGGGACGCTGCATGAGGGCGCGCGAGATGGCGACGCGCTGCTGCTGGCCGCCGGAGAGGCGGTCGGCGCGCTCGCCGGCGCGGTCCGCGAGCCCGACACGCTGCAGACAGGCTCGTGCAAAGGCGACCTCGTCGGGGGTGAACGACATGAAGAGCGAGCGCATCATGTGGCCGCGTCCGAGCGCTCCGGAGAGCACATTGTCGAGCACGGAGTGTCGCTTCACGAGGTTAAACTGCTGAAAGATCATGCCGATGCGGCGCCGCATCGCGCGCAGGGCGCTGCCCGCGAGCGCGGTGATCTCGATACCGAATATGAAGACCTTACCGTCTGTCGGGTCGATGAGACGGTTGATGCAGCGAAGTAGCGTCGACTTGCCCGATCCCGAAAGCCCGAGGACGACCAGGAACTCACCCTCCCGAACCGTCACTGACACGTCATCGAGAGCGCGTACGCCGGAGGGGAAGGTCTTGCCCAGGTGCTCGATTCGAATCGCTTCCTGGGTGGCCGGCATGGATGCCACAGCGCTCATTTCTTGCCTCCGGAGGTCCTGGACTTGAGCTTGCTCTCCTCTGCCTCGAGAATTTGCGAGGCGCTCACCCCGGCCTTGCGCAGGGCCTCGCGGAAGCCGTCGAAGAGACGGTCGTCGCAGGGGGCCGCGGCCACCCCCGCCACGAGGTCGTGGTAGGCGGAGCGGCCGTCCGGTGTGGCGAGGAAGCGCTGCAGGGAGACTTCGAAGCGCTCCCACACGCGGCGCGGGAAGCCCTTCCGGACGCAGCAGACGTCATTGGGGATGGGGTCGGTCAAGGCGACGATGCGTACATCGCTGATGAACTTCATGCGGGCGTCGTCATC
>DAONEV010000242.1:0-6718 GCA_035403265.1 Thermoanaerobaculaceae bacterium
CCTCGCCGGTGGCCTCGGCTGGGGGATCCTCATCTCAACCCTCGCCGACACCCAACAGGTGGCGTTCCAGGTCAGCCTGCTGTCCTCGATGCTGCCGACGATGCTGCTGTCGGGGTTCATCTTCCCGATCTCCTCCATGCCGGTCGCCCTGCAGTGGATCACCCACCTCGTCCCGGCCCGCTACTTCCTGGTCGCCCTGCGCGCCATCATCCTCAAGGGCGCCGGGCCCGAGCACTGGTGGCTGCAGGCGGTCGGCCTCGTCATCTACGGAGGCATCGTGCTCGCGCTCGCCACGGTCCGCACCGTCAGGAGCCTGTGAGATGCGCAAGCTGCTGGTCATCCTCGTCAAGGAGCTGTTGCAGCTCAGACGTGATCCCAAGATCCTGCCGATCCTGTTCATCGCCCCGGTGTTGCAGCTCGTCATTCTGGGCTATGCCGCCACCACCGACATCCGCAACGTGGAGCTTGCCGTCTGCGACCTCGACCGCAGCGCCGCCAGCCGCCGGCTCGTGCAGCGCTTCGAAGCCTCGAGCTACTTCCGCATCGTGGCCCGGGTGGAGAGCCAGCCCGGGCTCGATGCGCTGCTGCAGGGCGGCGTCGCCCGCCTGGGCCTGACCGTCCCGTCCGGCTTCGAGGCGGACCGGGCCGCCGGGCGCCAGAGCACGGTGCAACTGCTGGCCGACGGCGCGGATGCAATGACCGGCACGGCTGGGATGGGCTATGCCAACGGCGTCCTGCGCGGCGAAGCCGGCGAGGGTGTGCGGCCGCTCGTGGAGCTCCGGCCGATCGTGCTCTACAACCCTGACCTCAGGAGTCGCAACTTCATGGTGCCCAGCGTGCTGGCCATGATCATCATGGTCATGACGATGATGCTCACCGCCATGGCGGTGGTGCGGGAAAACGAGGTGGGCACCATGGAGCAGCTCCTCGTCACGCCCCTCACGCCCGGTCACCTCATCATCGGCAAGCTCATCCCCTACGCGCTCGTGGGTCTGGTGGAGGTCTTCTCGACCCTTCCCGTCGTCCTGCTCTGGTTCAAGGTTCCGCTGCGCGGGTCCTTCCTCACGCTCCTCCTCCTCACCCTGCCGTTCATGCTCTGCACCCTGGGGCTTGGCCTGCTCATCTCGACCCTCTCCAACACGCAGCAGCAGGCCATGATGCTGACCGCCTTCGTCTTCATCATGCCGCAGATCTACCTGTCCGGATTCGCGTTCCCGATCCAGAACATGCCGCGGTTCTTCCAGGTCGTCACCTACCTGGTGCCGCTCCGCTACTACGTCGTCATCCTGCGAGGCGTGTTCCTGAAGGGAGTGGGCTGGTCAGTGCTGTGGCCTCAGGCGCTCGCCCTGGTGGGGCTGGGGATCGGGATTCTGGCCCTGGCTCGCCTGCGGTTCCGCCGCCGGCTGGGATAGCGCTACCGGTCGTTGCCGGCGTCGCCGGCCTGCTGCCACAGATCCAGACGCTCCTGGGGGCTCAGATCGCGTAGCTCCCGGCCGCGAGCCCTGGCTGCCTTCTCCACCGCCGCGAACCGCAACGAGAACTCCTCGTTGGCGGCTTGCAAGGCGGCCTCCGGGTCGACCCCCGAGCGCCTGGCGAGCGCCGCGAGCTCGAAGAGCGCCTCGCCGATCTGGCGCGCGGCCCGCGACGTCTCGCGGTCACTCGCACCCGCGGAGCCGGCCACGAGGACGGCCCGCATCGCTGGCTCGCCCGCGGACCCCGGCAGCTCGTGCCAGTCGAACCCGAGTGCCGCCGCCTTCTCCGTGATGCGCGAGGCCTTGAGCAGGGCCGGGAGGCTCCGTGGCACCCCCGCGAGGGCGCCGCCGGTCTCCCGCTCGCGCTGCTTGATCGCCTCCCAGTTGCGCACCACATGCGCGGCGTCGTCCACCTCGACATCGCCAAAGACGTGCGGGTGGCGGCGCACCATCTTGTCGTGAATGCCCGCGCAGACCTCGGCGACCTCGAACCATCCCTGTTCCCGGGCGATCTGCGCCACGAAGACGATCTGGAAAAGCAAGTCCCCAAGCTCACCCGCAAGCTGCTCGGGATGGGAACCGCCGATCGCGTCCACGACCTCGTACGCCTCCTCGATGATGTAAGCGCGAAGGCTCTCGAGCGTCTGCTCCCGGTCCCAGGGACAGCCGTCGGGGCCGCGCAGCCTGGCACAGAGCTCGACAAGCGCGGCAAAGGCAGTGGCGTCGGACATGGATGGGGAGTATACCCGCGCATTGCCACCCCGTCTCGGGTCGCGACGGGCGGGTAGTCTCCGCCCGTCGTCGTCCGTTCCAGCTTGTGCGCATATGACTGAACGCGTAAGATGGACCCGCGACGAGGAGGCCAAGCAGTGGGTGAACCGCAGGAACCACGACAGGTGAAGGTCATTGACCGGCGTCGTTTCACGTCCGCCGGGGAGGCCCGCACCGACATCGACTTCCCCGAGCCCAGCCCTTCGCCCGTCGAGGCCGTACCGGCTCCATCCGCCGACCCCGAGCCCGCGGCCCCTGAGATCGGAGCTCCCGCCGCCGCCGTGCCGTCGCAGATCCTGCTCGACACCGTTGATTTCCTGGCCCAGGTCGCCGTGGCGTTCCTGAGCGGTCAAGTCCCGGGTGTGCCGCGAGACGCGGAGGCCGCGCGGCTCTACATCGACTTGTTGGCCCAGGTGCAGGAGCGGACGCGGACAAGCGCGTCCCTCCAGGAAGCGAAGGTCCTGGACGATGTGCTCTACCAGCTTCGCCTGCAGCTCGTGGCGTCGACTCGCTAGCGTTGGGCTGCTGGTCCTCGTGCCGGCGGCCATGCTGGCCGGCGAGCCAGCGGGCCGGAGTGGCGACATCGAGCAGGCGTGGTCCCGGCTCAACCAGGATCTCGAAGCGCAGAGCTTCGATCGACTCAAGGACGACACCGACGAGCTCTGCCGGGTCGCCTCCGGCCTCGGCATCCGACGGCTCACGCCCAACGCCCTGGCCCTCGTCGTCCGGGCTCGTGCTCTTCCTGCGGCCACGGCCGAGCAGCTTCTGACCCATGCCACCGCTCTCGACCCGGGCAGCCCGGAGGCCTGGTTTGCCCTTGGCGCCAACACGCTGCCTCGCGGGAAGCTCGCCACCGCCCTGCCGGCGCTCTGGATGGGCCTCTCGGCGCTGCATTCCGACAGCCGTCTCGCGCACCTCGTCGGTCCGTCAGCTCTGGTCTCGGTCGCCCTCGCTTCCCTCGTCGCGATCGGGCTGGGCTTGCTGGTCGGCATCAGAAGGGTGGCGCTCCTTCTCTGGCACGACCTCGGCGAGGCAGGCGCGCACCTGCGACTTGGGCCCAATACGCTTGTCCTGAGCATCTTCGTCGTCGCGCTGCCGATCTTCATCGGCGGTGACCCGGTGTGGATGGTACTGTGGCTGTTCGCCTTGAGCTGGGCCTACTTCTCGCCGCTCGGGAAGGGCGCGGGCGGTCTGGCGCTCGTCCTCCTCGCGTTCATACCGGGGGCCATCGAGACGGCCACGGTCAGCATCACACACGAGCCCAACCCCATCCTGCGGGCGACCCAGGCCCTTCATGACGAACGCTACGATCCGCCGGCCGTTGACAGCCTGGTGGCACTGGGTGAGGTGTTCGGGTCGGAGCCCGAGTACTTCCGCCTGCTCGGCGACCTCTATCGCCAGCACGGGCAGCTCGACGCCGCCGCATGGGCATACCGCGAAGGGCTGCGCCTCAAGCCGCACGACGGCGCCATCTCCCTCGCGATCGGGGTCGTCCACTACCTCGAAGGGGACTTCAACTCGGCGCTGCAGGCCTTCCAGGTGGCTCGCGACCAACAGGTCCGCCCCGTGGTCGTCAACTACAACCTCAGCCTGGCGCTGGCGCAGACCTATCACTTCCCGGAGAGTGAGGCCGCGATGGCGGCGGCCAGGGCAGCCGACGCACAGGAGTTCACCGACGTGACGCGGGGCCGGAGCCATCAGCTCATCCTCCCGAACTTCGAGGCCGCCGACGCCGCGAGGCTCCTGGCGCGCAAGGACACGATCGTGCTGCTCACTCAGGGGTTGCTGCCGCCCGCTGTGCCTCGGGAAGACTCCTACACTCACCCCGTGGCAATCGGCAGCCTGCTGGCACTCCTCATGGCCGTGGGCCACTTCCTGGTGCGACGCCGCCTCGGAGGGCTCGCCACGGCGTGTGCCAAGTGTGGCCGTCCCTTCTGCCAGCGCTGCAAGCTCTCGTCAGAGAGCCAGACCTACTGCACGCAGTGCATCAACATCTTCCTCAAGAAGGACATGGTCGCCATCGAGACGCAGTTGTCGAAGCGCAACCAATTGAACAGGAGACAGATGCTGCTGGGCGTCGAGGACCGGGCGCTTGACGTCCTCCTGCCGGGCCTCGGCCTCGCCGACAGTGGTCGAACCCTCGCGCCCCTGCTCCTCGTGCCCATCTCGGTAGGCGCGCTGGCGCTCGGTGCGATCTGGCTTCCGGTCTTCGTCGGACCGGCGCTGGCCCATGCCCCGGTCTGGCCCCTTGCGGGCCCATTGCTCGCGGTCTGGGCAGCCTGCATGGTGGCGGCCCAGGTCCTGCCCCGGGGCAGGAGGTAGGCATGGCGCTGGAGGGAACCCTCAAGGACTTCTCGCTCGCCGACATTTTCCAGCTCATCGGCCTGCAACGGAAGACCGGTGTACTGACCTTGCGGTCGCCCGAAGACGTCGTGACGATCTCGTTCCTCGAGGGGAAGGTCGTCGGCGCCGACTCCCTCAACAAGCGGTTGGAGGATCGGCTCGGGCAGGTCCTCCTCAAGACCGCCGTCGTCAGCCAGACCGAGCTCGAAGCGGCCCTTCGGACCCAGATGGAGACCCTTGAACGGCTCGGGCACATCCTGCTCCGGCATTCCGTGATCTCCAGGGACGATCTCCGACGGTCCCTCGAGAAGCAGATCCTTCAGATCATCTTCCGGGTCTTCCGATGGCAGAACGGCGACTATCACTTCTCCCAGGAGACGTCGGTCGACTATGACGCCGAGCTGGTGGCCCCCATGAGCGCCGAGAGCATCCTCATGGAAGGGGCTCGGATGCTCGACGAGTGGCCAATCATCGAGAAGCGCATCCCTCATCGGGGGATCGTCTTCGTGCCCACACCGGCCGCCAGGAAGGTCGAGGTCGCACCGGAGGAGGACCTCGCCGAGGAGCTCGAGCTCGACCTCGAGACCGTCGAGGCCGCCGCTCCCTCCGGCGCAGGGCGTCTCCGCATCACCTCTCTGGAGGGCGATATCCTGGCCCTGGTTGACGGCGTCAACTCCGTCGACGACATCGTGCGCCGGAGCGCACATGGGGAATTCGAAACCTGCAAGGCCCTCTATGCGCTGTTGACCCGCTCGCTCCTGAGGCAGGCGACCCGGGACGAGATTTCCCGGGCTGCCCAGTCGGCCATCCCCGACATTCCGACCTCCGCCGACGGTGCACCCCGCATCCCCTGGCTCCTCCTCGCGCTCGTTCCGGTCCTCGCGTTCTCCCTGCTCATCGCCAGGCGAAATCCTCTCAACCCGATCCTCGGCCCCTCCCAGAAGCTGATTCCCTCCGCCGCCACGGCCGTGTCGTGGGCACGGATGTTCGGGCTCTGGGAGATCGTGCAGGGACGCGCGCTTCTCGCCGGCACCTTCCCCGACACCCTGGCGGAGCTCGTTCACGAGCGGTACGTCGACCAGAGGCTCCTCTCCGATCCCTGGAAGCGCCCCTATCGCTTCGTCGTGCGCGACCAGATGGTCCTGCTGGCCGGAAGCGGCTGGGACGGCGCCCCCGAGCCGAATCTGATGCTGAGCGTGCGACTGGGAAACTCCGCGGACGACCGCGAGCCAGGCCAGGGCGTGTCTCTCGTCACACCTTGACAATGTCTCACTCAGGTCCCATACTCTCTAACCGAGGGCGACCTGAGGAGGACCTCATCAATGTCAAAAATCATCGGAATCGACCTGGGAACCACGAACTCGGTCGTTGCTGTCATGGACGGCGGCAAGCCCACCGTCATCGCCAACCAGGAAGGAAGCCGGACGACGCCGTCGGTCGTTGGGTTCAACCCCAACGGTGAGCGCCCGGTCGGCCAGGTCGCCAAGCGACAGGCCATCACCAACCCCGAAAGGACGGTCTTCTCGGTCAAGCGCTTGATGGGACGGCGGTTTGACGAGGTCGGGCGCGAGATCAAGATGGTCTCGTACCACATTGTCCGGGGCGAGAACGACACCGCCCGGATCGAGATCGACAGCCGGATGTACTCCCCGCCGGAGATCTCGGCCATGGTGCTGCAGAAGCTTCGGGCCGCGGCAGAGGACTACCTCGGCGAGAAGGTCGAGAAGGCGGTCATCACCGTCCCGGCCTACTTCAACGACTCCCAGCGCCAGGCGACCAAGGATGCCGGGCAGATCGCCGGCCTCGAGGTCGTTCGCCTGGTCAACGAGCCCACCGCCGCGGCCCTGGCCTACGGCCTCGACAAGAAGAAGGACCAGACCATCGCCGTGTACGACTTCGGCGGTGGCACCTTCGACATTTCCATTCTCGAGGTGGGCGAGGGGGTCGTCGAGGTGAAGTCCACCAACGGCGACACCCACCTGGGCGGCGACGACCTCGACCAGCGGCTCATCGAATGGTTGACCGAGGAGTTCCGGCGTGAGAACGGCATCGACCTGTCGCGTGACCGCATGGCCCTGCAGCGCCTCAAGGAGGCTGCCGAAAAGGCCAAGTGCGAGCTGTCGTCGGTCCAG
>DAONEV010000243.1:0-6717 GCA_035403265.1 Thermoanaerobaculaceae bacterium
TGGTACGCCGCCCCCGGCACGAAGACGCGTGGCTTTCTCGGCATCGGCGACCTCCCCGCGTTCTATAGGCGAGAGGATATCATGAGTCAGCATAGTCGTGATACCTGGTACCCTCATGTCGCATCTGAGGGATGTAACGCCTGAGGGAAGAGGCCGCACGGGGGGACCTGGCGCCTGTAGCCTTGAGCCTTCCTTGAGCCTTCCTGGCCGGGTGGCGGTCGTGGTGATAGACTGGCTGCGTTGGGGGAGCCGCAGAGTCAGCTTCAGATGCGCGCCGTCAGCTACTTCACACACCATCGCCCACTCAAGCACGGCCGGTTCCGGATGCCCGGGAAGGCCTGGCTGAGTCGGGTGCTGTGGTCGGAGTCGGTCGAGCTTCCGGTCGTGCGCCGCGTCAGCCTCTTCCACCCTGACCTTCCGGCGGCGTTCGACGGCCTCCGCATCGTCCAGGTTGCCGACCTCCACGCCGGGGCGTTCATGCCTCCCGGGCGGATCGCGCGGGTGCGCAGCCTGGTCCAGGGGATGGAGCCGGACCTCGTGGTCTTCACGGGTGACCAACTCGACCGCCGGGACGTCGATGCTGACCACTTCGTGCAGGGTCTGGCCGGTCTCGACGCCCCCCTGGGCGTCTTCGGGGTGTTGGGCAACCACGACCACCTGGCCGGCCCGGAGCTGGCTTTGCAGGCCATGCAGGCGGTCGGGATCATCCCGCTCGTCAACCGTGGCGCCATCCTGCAACGCGGGCACGCTCGCCTCGACCTGGTGGGCGTGGACGACATCGAGCCCTCCCGCGGGTGGGGTGCCGACTTCCGTGTCCTCGATGACCTCCCCGGATTCCGACTCCTACTGTGCCACCAGCCCCGCGGCTGGCGCGCGGCCCGCGCGGCCGGCGCCCACATCACGCTCTCGGGTCACACGCACGGTGGGCAGATCACGGTACCGACCCGGGGTCTCAACGTGGCAAGCCTCTCGACCCGCTATGTGGCGGGACCCTATGCCAAGCAGAGCAGCATCCTCTACGTGTCGCGAGGCGTCGGCGTCGGGACGGTGCCGATCCGCCTCGGCGCCCTTCCCGAGGTGGACCTCATCACCCTGTGGCGGGGCTCGATCGGATCCCTGCGAGACAGGCGCTAGGCGAAAGAGGTTGGCACCTGGCTGACGACGGGCCGGTCAGGCACCGCCGGCACGGTCGGAGTGCCTGGCGACCCAGCCTGCGATAGACTCCGCGACAGAGGGTGCGGCGAGGCAGGGCCGGGGTCGCCCGACCCACCGCATTCCGACGGAGGGCTCGACATGAAGGGGATCATTCTCGCCGGCGGGTCCGGCACTCGGCTCTACCCGCTCACCAAGGGCGTTTCCAAGCAGCTCATGCCCATTTACGACAAGCCCATGGTGTACTACCCCCTGTCCACCCTCATGCTGGCCGGGATCCGAGATGTCCTGGTGATCACGACGCCCCATGAGCAGGAGGCTTTCGTGCGGTTGCTGGGCGACGGCTCACAGGTCGGCGTCAATATCTCCTACGCCGCCCAGCCCAGCCCCGACGGGCTGGCCCAGGCGTTCATCATCGGCCGGGAGTTCGTCGGCGGCGACCACGTGGCGCTGGCGCTCGGCGACAACGTCTTCTACGGGCACGGCTTCCCGGAGCTCCTGCAGCGCGCCTCCGAGCGCTCGGCCGGAGCCACGGTGTTCGCCTACCGGGTCCGTGACCCTCAACGGTACGGCGTGGTCGAGTTCGGGCCCGACGGGAGGGCGATCGGTCTCGAGGAGAAGCCCCAGCAGCCGCGCTCGTCCTGGGCGGGGGTGGGCCTGTACCTCTACGACAACCGGGTTCTCGACATCGCGGCCAACCTCAAGCCTTCGCCGCGCGGCGAGCTCGAGATCACCGACGTCAACCGCCGATACCTGGAGCTCGGGGAGCTCTTCGTCGAGCGCATGGGACGCGGCTTTGCCTGGCTCGACACCGGCACCCACGCAGCGTTGCTGCATGCTGCGACTTTCGTCCAGGCGATCGAGGAACGCCAGGGACTGAAGGTCGCATGCATCGAGGAGGTTGCCTACCGCATGGGTTACATCGGCGCCGACGCCGTGCGGGCGGTGGCCGCGAGCATGCGGAACAACGAGTACGGGCAATACCTCGTGAGGATGCTGGAGGAGGAGTGATCCACGCCCCCAGCCCGGGGTCCGCGCCGACCGGTCTGACGGCTTCAGACCGGGAGGCGATCGAGACGCGAGGGATGGATGTCCGGGACGTGGAGGCACAGCTCGAGCTGTTCGCCAACCCTCCGGGCTTCGTCCGGCTCGACCGCCCGTGCACGGTCGGTGACGGCATCGAGCGAATTCCGCCCGACCGTGTGGCCGCGCTTCTCCAGCGCGCGGACCGCGCGGCCGCGGAAGCCCGGGTCGTCCGGTTCGTGCCGGCCTCGGGCGCCGCGAGCCGCATGTTCGACACCCTCCTCCGCGCCATGGCCTCCGCGGGCGACGAGCCTCCGGCGGAGGCCCGACACTTCATCGAGACCCTGCCGCGGTTCGCGTTCGCTGAGGAGCTGAGAGCGGCCACGCGGTCTGAACGAGCGGACTGGCGCGTGGTGCTGCGGGCGTTCCTGGGCGAATCTGGGCTTAGGTACGCCGGCTTGCCCAAGGGATTGTTGCAGTTTCATCGTTATCCGGACGGCCCCCGCACGGCGTTCGAGGAGCACCTCCGGGAGGGTGTGATCCACACCCGGTCGCACGACGGCCGCAGTCGCCAGCACTTTACAGTCTCGCCCGAGCATCGGCCACGCTTCGACGCCCTCGTAGACACTCTGCGGCCACGGCTCGAAGCCGAGCTGGCGTGCCGCCTCGATCTCACGTTCTCCACACAGGACCCCTGCACCGACACCATCGCGGTCGATCCCGAGAACCGTCCCTTCCGTACAGACGGGGGCACCCTCCTTTTCCGGCCGGGCGGCCACGGGGCGCTGCTCCGAAACCTGCAGAGGCTGGACAGCGACATCGTGACGGTGAAGAACATCGACAACATCGTGCCGGACCACCTCCGGCCGCTGGTCGTCCACTGGAAGAAGCTACTCACCGGCTTGCTGGCCGAGCTTCAGGATGAGACGCGCCGATGCGTACTCGCGATGCGGGCGGGAACGGCCGATCCGGCAACCCGCACCATGGCGGCCGGCCTGGCGCGGCGCCTCGGACACACCTTGCCGAAGGAGCCCGGCGAGATGCCTGCAGAGCCAAGCAGCGAGCGAGTCGTGGCCCTTCTCGATCGTCCTCTCCGGGTCTGCGGCATGGTGCGCAACGAAGGCGAGCCGGGCGGTGGGCCGTTCTGGGTGACCGACGCCCACGGACAAACCAGCCCGCAGATCGTCGAGGGCTCGCAGGTCGATCCCGATGACCCGGTCGAGCAGGCGGCCCTGCGCGCCTCCACCCATTTCAACCCGGTGGACCTGGTGTGCGGCGTCCGCGACCCGGACGGCCAGCCCTACGATCTCGCCCGCTTCATCGACCCTCGCGCCGTCTTCATCTCCCGGAAATCCCACGGCGGGCGGCCCCTCAAGGCCCTTGAGCGGCCCGGCCTCTGGAACGGCGCCATGGCCCACTGGAGCACCGTCTTCGTCGAGGTGCCTGGAGCCACCTTCGCACCGGTCAAGACGGTCTTCGATCTTCTCCGGCCGGAGCATCAGCCACCGAGCTGACCGCACGCGGCCGGGCCTGAACTGACGCGGGAGGGGTCGCCCCCTCCCGCAATTGACGTCCGGAGCTGTCGGACGGTCAGACCTTTTCGGCAGCAGCAATCGCGAGTCGCAGGGCCTCCTCGAGCAGGTCCATGGGTGGCTCCTCGATGAAGCCCGAGTCCATGAGGTGCTGGTGCAGGCGCTGGGACTCCTGGATATCGTGCTCGGCGATCTTGTAGACCTCCTGGCGGCTCACGTCGCGGCGTGCCACGCCGTCGGCGACTGCCTGGGAGGCCACCGCGGCGGCCTCTTCCGGGAACACCTCGCACTGGTCCATTTTCGGGATGATGTACTCCGGACTCAGTCCCTTGCGTTCCGCCGAGTCAGCCAGGGAACGGGCCGCCGCCACGGCCATGTTGTCGGTGATCTTGCGGGCGCGCACGATCAGGGCGCCCTTGAGGATGCCAGGGAATCCAATGGAGTTATTGACCTGGTTGGGGAAGTCACCGCGGCCGGTGGCCACGATGTAGGCGCCCGCCTCCTTGGCTTCGTGGGGGTAGATATCGGGCACCGGGTTGGCGCACGCGAAGACAATCGGCTTGGGGCCCATCAGCCCGACCCACTCCGGCTTGACGGAGCACGGCGACGAGAGCGCGATCATGACGTCGGCACCCTTGCAGGCGTCCTCGGGGGTGCGCCATCGTCCGCCTGGGTTGGTCTGCAAGCACAGCTCCCACTTGCGGTAGAAGCGCGGGTCGGCCTTGATGTCGTCGCGACCCGTGTGCAGCGCTCCCTTGGTGTCGAAGAGCACCATCTTCTGCGGGTCCGCTCCGACGTGAATGCATAGCCGCGCGATCGTCGTGTTCGAGGCGCCGGCCCCGATCATCACGATGCGCACCTTGTCAATGTCCTTGCCCACGACCTTGAGGGCGTTGATGAGCGCCGAGGCCGTGACGCAGCCGGTACCCTGAGCGTCGTCGTGCCAGACCGGAATGTTGCACTCCTCGCGGAGGGTGTCGAGGACCTTGTAGCAGTCTGGCTGCTGGATGTCCTCGAGGTTGATGGCGCCGAAAGACGGCTGCAGCCGCTTCACGAACTCGATGATCTTGTCAGGGTTGGGCTTGCCATCCGGGTCATGGGAGTCGATGCAAAGGGCGACCGCGTCGATGCCACCCAGGTACTTCATGAGGAACGCCTTGCCCTCCATGACGCCGAGACCTCCGGGAGGCGTGACATCGCCGTCGCCGAGCACACGGGTGGAGTCGGAGACCACACCCACCAGGTTGCCGCGATTTGACAGCGCGAACGAGGCGTCCGGGAAGCCGGGATCGTCCTCGGGCTTGGCCCGGTCGGTGACACCGGGGACCGGCCACTCCTTGCAGCCGCGAATGGCGGTCGAGACGCGCGACACCCCCGGGGTGTACCAGACGTTGAACCAGTTGAAGCCGTACAGCCCCGCCTTCGGCACCGTCATGATCTTGCCGGAGTAGAAGCGGTGCAGCAGCAGCGACGCCTCCTTGAGGAAGGCGGTCTTGCCCACAGCCACCTGCTTCTTGCTGAAGTGGGCAGGGAACATCGAATCAAGGTTGGAGAGCTTGAGATCGATCTGGCTCATTGGTCCTCCCGAAGTCTGCCGGGGATTGTGACCGAAACACCAGGAGTCGTCCAGTCCCCTGCCCACACCACCAGGCTCAAGGCTCAAGATCCCCCGCACTTAGGGAGCTGCCCTTCAAGGGGCGTGGGGGAACTTCGAGCCTTGAGCCTGGAGCCTGGCTGGGTTGGGAGTCCTATCTGATTTCGATGGGCGGCATCCAGACCGGGCCGGGGACGGTGATGTGACCGCTGGCCAGGGCTTCGACCGTCTGTCTGAGGCGCGCCGTCTCGTCGTCCCTTTCCATCATCCGGCGCCACAGCGGCTTCTGGCGGGGGTAGTAGACGAGCTCGACGTCCGCCCCGGGAGCGAGCCTGGCGAGCTTGCGTGCCTCGGCGACCGCCATCTCCATACCTCCGAGCTCGTCGACGAGGCCCTTCTGTGCTGCCTGCTCGCCAGTGAAAACGCGGCCGCGCGCCATCGCGTCCACCTCCTCGCGGGAGAGCTTGCGGGCCTCGGACACCCGGGTCAGAAACGCCTCGTAGATGTTACCGATCCACCTCTGGGTCAAGGCCCGCTGCCCGGCCGTCCAGGGGCCGACGTCGCCAAAGGCGGCGGCGTTCGGCGTCGTGTCCACCTTCCCGTAGGTGACACCGAGCTTGTCGGCCCAGAAACGCTCGGTGGCGAAGTGCCCCGAGAAGACACCGATCGAGGCGGTGATCGTCCCGCGGTCGGCGATCACGCGGTTGGCGCCGCAGGTAATCCAGTAGCCCCCTGAGGCGGCAACGTTCCCCATCGAGACCACCACCGGAATCTCCCTGGCGGTGCGCAGCATCTCCTGGCGGATGATCTCCGAAGCCGTGGCGCTGCCCCCGCCCGAGTCGATCCGGAAGATCACGACCTTGGGGTGGTCCTTCTGGACCTGACGGAACGCCCGCGCAACGGTGTCGGAGCCCATGACGTCGCCGCCCAGCAGAGGCATCGGCGAGTAGCCGCTCTCGCCACGCTGGATCCCACCCTCCGCGAGTACCACGGCGACCGTCTCGCCACTGTCGAACGCCCGTCCGGCCCTCAGGTAGCGCTTGAGCGACACCTCGGAGAGCTCGGTGCCGCCGCGGGTGCGCATGTTGTCCTGGAAGCCATGCCAGTCCTCGATCTCATCCACGAGGCGGGCCTTCACTGCCTCCTCCCCTGAGTAGGGGCCACTCGCCACCAGGTCTCGAACCCCGGCGGGCTCCATTCCCCGCGCGGCGGCGATATCCGCCGCCATCTGCGAGGAGAGCGACTCGAGCAGCCACGTCGTCATCTCGCGCGAGGCCGGCGTGTGGTCCTTCTCCGTGTAGAGGAAACGGGCCGTCTTGTAGTCGCCGATGCCCTCGAACTCGGGCAGGATCTCGAGCTTGTCCAGGGTGCCCCGGATGAACGGACTGCGGGAGGCCAACCCCATCACGTTGAGGT
>DAONEV010000244.1:0-6711 GCA_035403265.1 Thermoanaerobaculaceae bacterium
GAGCAGGCTGGGCGTCCTGGGACCCGCGCTTCGAGGCCCTTGAGCCGGCCCGCGAGCGACTCGAGGTGGAGCGCCGCATGGGTGACGTCGAAAGCGTCGTGCGCCAGGCCCTGGCTCGCGAGCCGGAGGGCCTGCGGCGCTTCTTCGCCTTCACCGACGTGGACGCCGTCCTCATCGAGGAGCCGGGCCACGCCGAGCTCCAGTTGGCGCCGCGCCGCGCCTCCCGCGCCACCGCGGCTGAGCGGCGCCTGGTCGAGCGGGAGCTCGAGAGCTGGAGCGAAACCCTCGCCCGCTACCTCGCGGCGACGGCCGAGCTGTACCGCTACCTCGACCTGCACCCCGAACGAGCGGAACGCTGCCTGGCCGAGCTGTTCAGCGTCGCCCGGCCCGAAGGGAGCGCGGACCTCGACGGCGACGAGACGCGGCTCGTCAAGGCGGTGAACGACACCATGGGGGAGGTGGTGCTGGTCCTCAAGGTCGAGTCCGGCGACGCGTACACCCTCGACGAGCTGTCCCGGCGCGTGTTCGACCCCTTCCCCGCTCCGGTCTCGGTGGTCCTGCCGGTGGCACCGGACGAGGTCGAGGGGTTCATCGTGGCCCGCGACGGGCGCCTGCGGGTGCCAGTTCAGGGCCTCTGGGATGCCCTCGGTCGCCTGGCTGGCGAGTGGGTGGCCCCGGACCCGGTGGTCGCGATGGTCGAGCACTCGCTGTCGTCGCCGGGCACCGACTTCCCCCTGGCGGCCTTCCTGACCCTGCAGCGCTCCCACGCATCGACCCCGCCGGAACCTCGCGACATCGCCGCCGCCCTGCGTCGCGAGCTGACCCCCGCCCCGCTCTACCGGGTCCGCTGGGCCACCGTCCTGCCCTCGGAGGAGGTCCCATTCGACTGGAGCACGATGCCCGGAGCCGGCAAGTAGCCCCAGCGGCTCGAGCTCCTCAGCCCCTCTCACCTCGCCGGAAGGGCGCGGTTCTCCCGACCGGGCGCCGGCGCGTGGCGCGATCGGGACGATCGCGCCCACCTCGGGCCGACACCACCTGCTGGGCTCCTGCACCTGGAAATGCGAATGCTGGGCGGCTTGATACCCGCCGCCCTCTGGCGCCCAGGGGGCGCTGGCCCTTCGCATCGACCATAAGGTGGGTGCGGTTGTCTCAACCGCACCTCGGCGCCCTCCGGGCGCCGGCGCGATCGTCCCGATCGCGCCCACCCTCGAGATCAGGGCTTGAACGACTTGTCCGGGTAGGGCGGGTGCGGGGGCACCGCCACCGGTTGCTCCTTCAGGCGCTCCTGGAGGTGTCGGACGGCCGCGTCGAGCTGGGCGTCCTCGCCCCGGAACGTCGCGGCCGGGAGGTTGTCCATTTCGATGTCCGGCTCGACGCCCCGGCCTTCGATCAGCCACTCCCCTTCCGGCCCGTACACACCTGTTTCGGCCGCTGTGGCGATCCCACCGTCCACGAGGAAGTTGTTGCTCGACAGCCAGATCTCGCCACCCCAGGTACGGGCGCCGATGACCTTCCCGAGCCCGAGTCGGCGGAACCCCTCGGCCAGGATCTCGCCGTCCGAGGAGGTCCGCTGGTCCACCAGCACGACCATGTGTCCGCGGAAGGCGTACTGCATGTTGCTGTACGGCACGCCCACCCGCGGCTGCCAGAAGTGCCACGCCTTGCGCAGCAGTTTCTCGAGCACCCATGAGTCGATGTTGCCACCCCGGTTGTGGCGGGCGTCGATGATCAACCCCTCGCGATTGAAGACGGGGTAGAAGTTGCGCGCCCACTCGGTGTAGTTCGACGCGCTCAGCGCCCGCAGGTGCACGTACCCGAGCTTGCCGCCCCCCGCCTGCTCGACGCGCTGGCGACGGCCGAGCTCCCATTCGTCGTAGCGCAGATCTTCCTCCTCGTCGGGCGTCATCGGCGTCACGACAACGTCACGGGGAGTGCCGGCGGCCGGCTTGACGCGCAACAGCACCTGGCGCCCAGCCTGCCCGCGCAGCAGCACGCCCGGATCGGGTACCTTCAGGGTCGGCTCACCGTTGACGGCGAGGATGGTATCCCCCTCGCGCACCTCCACGCCCGGCCGGGCCAGCGGTGCCCGCTCGTCGGGATAGTCGGGGTCGCTGGCGTAGACGTGCCCGACCCGCCACCCTCCGGCCGGCTCGTCGCGCTCGAGCACCGCACCGAGGGAGGCCGGCAGGACGTTGTCCCGGCCCTTGCGGAGGTCGCCGCCGCGCACGAAGATGTGCAGCGCCGAAAGCTCGCTGACCATCTTGGCCAGCACGTCCGAGAGCTCTGCGCGATCGCTCACCCGGTCCACCAGCGGCTGGTACTTGGCCAGCATCGCGGGCCAGTCCGCCCCGTGCATCCCGCGGTCGTAGAAGTAGTCGCGCTCCAGCCGCCAGGCCTCGCGGAACATCTGCCGCCACTCCTCGCGCGGCACCAGGGAAAAACGCCAGTCCGCGAGGTTCACCGTCTTCTCGGAAAGATCTGCCTTCTCGCCCGCATCTGCCTCCAGCACGGCCAGCGTCTCGCCCTTGCGCACCAGGAGCTTGCCGCGCTCCGCGGCCACCTCGAAGCTCATCACACCCTCGACGAGGGTTTTCGGCTTTGGCTCCTTGCCGCTGATCTCCAGCGCCAGCAAAGCGCCCTTGTCCGGCGAGCCGACCGTGAATGACAGCAGGAACAACCGCTTCTCGCCGGCCTGCAGACCGGAGTAGCTGCCCGCCGGTAGCGGCACCTCCCAGAGCCGGTCGGCCAGGCCCTTCGGCTCGATGGCGACGGTCAGCTTCGGCTTGCCGGCCGCCGCGTCGTCCTGGCCGGCTGCGGCCTTCTTCGCCGGCTTGCCCTCGTCGGCGGGAGCCAGCTCGTCAGCGGGCGCGAAGGGGAATCGAAGGCCTGGCGCCAGGGCAACCGCATAGACCTTGGTTGGCCGGTCGACGAACGGCTCCGGCTGCCGTGATCCCCAGGGACTCGGCACGGCCGACACCAGGTTGCGGTCGGAGAGGAAGTAGATCCACTTCCCGTCCGAGCTCCAGGCCGGCCAGTCGCTGTCCACCCGGTCGCTGGTGAGGGCGATGGTGCTGGCATCCTCGACCCGGTAGAGCATGATCTGGCTCGCGAGGTTGCGCACCGACACCGAGTAGGCAAGCCAGCGGCTGTCCGGAGACCAGGCGAGCTGGCCGAAGCCGCCGCCCTCGGACGCCGCCACCCTGGCCGACTTGCCGGTTGCGATCTCGTGCACCCAGAGCTCGTCGTTCTTGTCGACGAAGGCGAGGCGGGCCCCGTCCGGCGACGGCACACCGTCCAGCCGCAACGCCGTGCCGCCCCGGGTGAGCTGCTCCGGCGCCCCCACGCCGTTGGCCGGGAGCCGCCACCACTCGACCTCGCCCGACTCGTCGGACAGCGCCACCAGCGCCTTGCCGTCCGGCATGAAGTGAGCCTGGCGGTAGCGCACCCCGTCGCGGCGGGTGACCTCCACAAGCCGGCCCTTGCCGACGGGCGCCACGAAGACCAGGCCGCGCGCCGTCAGCACCACCCGGTCCCCCGAGGCGGAGATGTGCGCCGCGGAGAGGTAGTCCATCGGCTTGTCCACCCACTTCTCGCGGAGCTGGTCGAAGTCCGAGGCCAGGATGATGGGCAGGAGCCGGTCCTGGCCCGAGGCGCAGTCGAATCGGTGCAGGTCCGCGCCAAGCTGGTAGACGATCCGGCCGCTCCCCAGCGACGGCGAGGCGACGTCCCAGCCCTCGTGGTGGGTGTGCTGGCGGAGGTCCTTGCCGTGCTCGTCCATCGACCACAGGTTCATCGTCCCATCGCGGTCCGAGGCGAACCAGACGCGCCCCTGCCACCACATCGGGGTCTTGCTGGTGCCGGGAAAGTCGGCGGTCAGCGGGGCGGCCTCGCCCTGCCCGGGCACGAGGCGCCAGAGCTGCTGGGCCATGCCGCCCTTGTAGCGCTTGGTGTGGCTGCCCTGGAACGGCAGCCGCGTGAAGAACAGCGTCGTGCCGTCGGGCGTGAACATGCCGTCGCTGGCCTGGGCGAGGGGCAGCACCTGCCGCGTGTCGGTGGCCGGGTCCACCGTGACGAGCTGCGTCTCCGGCAGCGTCGAATACCGCCGCGTGGCGTAGAGGACCTTGCCGTCCGGCGTCCAGCCGACAACCAGCGCCTGCCCGCCGTCCCAGGTGTGGCGCTGCGGCAGGCCACCGACCAGGGGCATGGTGTAGACCTCGATCGGACCCTCGTAGGCGGCCGAGAACGCCAGGGTGCGGCCGTCCGGCGAGAGCGCGGGCCGCGACTCCTCGCCCGGATGGGTGGTCAGCCGCTGGGCGACCCCGCCCTCGGCGCCGACCTTCCAGAGATCACCCTCCGCGACGAAGACCACGGTGTCGCCGGAGATTGCAGGGTACCTGTAATACCCGGGCGTGGCTGCACCCGCCCACGCTCCACCCGCCAGGACGAAAGCCGCCAGGGTCACGCGTACCACCTTCATGGTTGCCTCCATCAACAGCCTCATGCCGGCGAGGCTACACCGCCGGGTCTCCGGGAGACGTCGCGCCGTTGCTTGATCTCTTCCACCGTTCCCTTCGGCGCCCGCCTCTCCTTCAACGCACCACCGTCGTGGGGGGTTTCAGCCCACCGTGGCAAGCTGCCCAATCGAGAAGGCGTGATGCTCCGGCGCCACAACAGGGCTACCATGGCTCCGGATCTCGGGGGGTTGCCCATGAGTGTTGTTCAAGGCTCGACGGTCCTCATCACCGGCGGCGCCAGCGGCATCGGGCGGCGTCTCGCGGAGCTGCTCGCCCGGCGCGGGGCGCGTCTCGTGCTGTGGGACATCCACGAGCCCAGCCTGCGCGCCACGGTCGAGGACCTGCGCGCCCAGCACGGCGCCGACGCCCGCGGCTACGTCTGTGACGTCACGGACCGCGGGGCCGTCTACTCCATGTCGGCCCGGGTGCGGGCCGAGGTGGGCAGCGTCGACATCCTCGTCAACAACGCCGGCGTCGTGAGCGGCAAGTCGTTTTCCGAGCTGCCCGACGAGATGATCGAGCGTACCTTCCAGGTCAACGCCCTGGCGCCATTCTGGACCTGCAAGGCGTTCCTCCCCGACATGATCGAGCGGGGCCGCGGGCACCTCGTCACCGTCGCCTCGGCGGCCGGCCTGGTCGGCGTGCCGCGCCTCGTCGACTACTCGGCAAGCAAGTGGGCCGCGGTGGGCTTCAACGAGGCGCTGCGCATGGAGCTGCGGCGCACCGCGCCGGGCGTCAGGACCACCGTCGTCTGCCCCTTCTACGTGAGCACCGGCATGTTCGCCGGCGCGCGCTCGCAGCTCGGGTTCCTGCTGCCGATCCTCAAGCCCGAGAAGGTGGCGGCGCGCATCGTCGAGGCGATCGAGAAGGACCGCCCGAAGCTCGTGCTGCCCGCCTTCGTGCGGCTGGTGCCGCTGCTCCGCCTGCTGCCGATCCCCTGGCTCGACGCCTTCGCGCGCCTGCTGGGCGTCAGCTCGTCGATGGACCACTTCGTGGGCCGCGACGGCGCGGCCGGGGAGTAGGCCGGTGGTCGAGCCTGTGCGATCCCAGCCCACCGTCTGCACCGACCCGTGCACCGGCGACGTGATCGGCCACTCCCCGGTCGACAGCCCCGAGGACGTGCGCCGTGCCGTGGCGCGGGCCCGGGCGGCCCAGCCCGCCTGGGCCGCCCTGCCGGTGCGACGCCGCGCCGCCGCGATCCGGCGCCTGCGCCAGATCCTGGTCGACCAGGCCGACGACCTCGCCGCCACGATCGCCCGGGACAACGGCAAGACCCGCGTCGACGCCCTCGCCACCGAGGTGCTGACCGCCGTCCTGGCGGCCGACTACTACGCCCGCAAGGCGCGGCGCTTCCTTGCCGACCGCCGGCTCGGCACCGGCACGATCCTGCTCGCCAACAAGCGCAGCCGCATCGTCCGCGTGCCGTTCGGCGTCGTGGGAATCGTCTCGCCCTGGAACTACCCGTTCGCGATCCCCTTCTCCGAGGTCGTGATGGCGCTGCTGGCGGGCAACGCCGTGGTGCTCAAGGTGGCGACCCAGACCCAGATGGTCGGCCGCTGGCTCGAGCGCGCCGTGCAGGCCGCCGGGCTGCCGGAAGGGCTCTTCGCGTACGTCAACCTGCCCGGCGCCCAGGCCGGCGACGCCATCCTCGCGGCCGGCATCGACAAGCTCTTCTTCACCGGCTCGGTGGCGGTCGGCAAGCAGCTCATGGCGAAGGCCGCGGCGACGCTGACCCCCGTGGTGCTCGAGCTCGGCGGCAACGACCCGATGCTCGTGTGCCCGGACGCCGACCTCGACCGCGCCGCCGCCGGCGCCGCCTGGGCCGGGCTGCAGAACGCCGGTCAGTCGTGTGGTGGCGTCGAGCGCATCTACGTTCACCGCGATGTTTACGGCGCCTTCCTGGATCGGCTGGGCGCCATCGTGCGAGCGCTGCGCGTCGGCCGCGACACCGACTTCGGCGTCGACATCGGCGCCATGACCACCCACCAGCAGCTCGAGACGGTGCGCCGTCACGTCGACGAGGCGGTCGCCCAGGGCGCCACGATTCACGCCGAGTCGGCGTGTCCCAAGGGCGGGCCGGGGCTCTTCCTGCCCGCCATGGTCCTCACCAACGTCACCCACGACATGCTGGTGATGCGCGAAGAGACGTTCGGCCCGGTGGTCGGCGTCATGCCGGTGGCCGACATGGACGAGGCCG
>DAONEV010000245.1:0-6697 GCA_035403265.1 Thermoanaerobaculaceae bacterium
GGTCTCGTGTCAGGAGGTGCTGCGCACCGCCATCCGCTGCGACGACCCGGTGATGTTCCTCGAGCACAAGCACCTCTACCGCCAGACCCACAACAAGGCGGCGTACCCGGGACCGGACCACATGGTGCCGTTCGGCAAGGCGTCCGTGGTGCGGGACGGGGACGACCTGACGGTCATCACCTACGGCGCCACGGTGGTGCGTTCGGTGCAGGCCGCGAGGCGGCTCGAGGCCGAGACGGGCCTGCAGGCCGAGATCCTCGACCTGCGGTCGCTCTCGCCCTACGACTGGGAGGCCATCGCAACCTCGGTGCGCAAGACCGGGCGAGCGCTCGTCGTCCACGAGGACCTGGTCACCTGGGGCTACGGCGCCGAGCTTGCCGCCCGCATCGGAGACGAGCTGTTCGCGTGGCTCGACGCGCCGGTGCGGCGCCACGGTTCCAAGGACACCTTTCTCGCCTATGCCCCGACGCTGGAGGAGGTCATCCTGCCGCAGCCCGATTCGATCCTGGCGACCATGAAGCAGCTCGCGGCGTTCTGACCCCCCATCCGTCCAGCCCGGCGAGTCAGCAGCGGATCAGTGAACTGGCCAATCAGCGAATCCAGGACCGGTGTCGCAACTGCGGGGACGGCTCGGCCTTGAGATGGGCGTCGCGCTCCGCGCGGCGCACCCGGGTGCGCAGCGACCGGCCGGCCCGCGTCGTGGGCCGAGGCGCGGCCCCGAGGACGGCGAAGACCGCCGGGCGACGCCTCCGGCTCTCCTACCGGTTGCTGGCGGCCAGGCTGCGGATGGCGGCGGCGATCGAGGTGTTGACCTGGAAGTGGTGCTCGAGGAAGTCGAGAATCGCGAGGGCCGACTCGGGGGTGTGGTCGTAGCCCTGGGCGAACCGAGGCAGCTCACCGGCAAGCAGGGGAAGCCAGAGCTCGACGCGCCGGTCCGGGTTGAAAGCGTCCCGCAGGCCCGGCCGCTCCTCCTCGACCAGCCGCGTCAGCTCGACCAGCCGGTCCAACGCGTGGCCTTGGACGAGACGCATCGCCGATAGCTTCTCGCCGCGATGGAATCGACCGAGCCCGACGAGGAGGTTGGTCAGCGCCTCGCCGAGCAGCCATTCGGTCGTGCGGACGGGCGGCTCTGGCTCTGGTCGCGCTGGCACCGCCAGGGAGTCGTCCACCCACGGCCGCTTCCAGACGATCCGCCCGCGGGAGAAGGGGATGCCCGCCAGCTCGGCGCGCTCGAAGACCGCCATCTCGCAGAACACCCCGTCGGCGAACAGGACCTTGTGGCCGTCGGGCGTGTTGCGATAGGCAAAGACGATGGGTGCCACGGTTTCCAGCCAGCCCAGGTCGTCGGCGAACCGGGCCTTCTGGCCATCCCCGACAACCACGAAGAAGTCGAGGTCGGACCAGGCGTCGAGCCGTCCGAGGTCGATCCCCACCGACCCCAGGCCAAGCAGCGCCAGGGCATGCCCCGAGCGCTCGAGGGCTACGCCGATCGCGTCGAGCCGCCGGAGCAGGTCTACTGACTCCATCGCAACTCCTCGGTCATTAACTGCCAGTATCGCATGCGCCCCGGCCGGCGACGTTCTCGGGCTGGCCTCTTGCGGGGACCTTCGTCCCGTGCGATCTTGACGGAAAGCCCGGATTTGGGAGGACTCCATGCGCACTCGTCACCAGCTCGCGGCCCTTTTCTGGTTCGTCGTGCTCGTGAGCACGATCGCGCTTGCCCAGGAACCGTCCGAGGCGCCGCTTGCCACCGCTTTCACCTATCAGGGCAGGCTCTCCGACGGCGGCGCCCCGGCCACCGGCGCCTTCGACCTGCAGCTCCTACTCTTCGACGCGGCCACGACTCCGCCCGGGGTGCAGGTCGGCGGCACGATCTACCGGGAGGACGTAACGGTGAGCGACGGCCTGTTCATCGTCGACCCCGACTTCGGGGCGACCGTTTTCACCGGTCAGGCACTCTGGCTCGAGATCGGGGTGCGGCCGGGGTCGAGCAGCGGCGCCTTCACGACCGTGTGGCCCCGCCAGCCGCTCAGCCCCGCCCCGTTCGCGATGTACAGCCAAGCAGGCACGGCCACGGACGTCCAGTGCGCTGGCTGCGTGAACCTGGCTGACCTCGCGGGGGGCGCCGCGAGTGGCGGGCAGGTGCTGACGGCCGCCGGCGTGTCCACGCTGGCATGGCAGACCCCAACCTGGCTGACCGGAACAGGAAGCAGCGGGCAGGTGGCGCTGTGGGCAGGTGTGTCCGGCCTGTCAGGTGGAGACGGACTCTTCTTCGACGCCGTGAACAACCGGCTGGGGGTGAACACGAACGCACCGCAGGACACGCTGGAGATCTCCGGCAACCTTCGGTTTCCGGCGACGATCTCGTCCTCGTCCGGGGTCCTGAAGCTTGGCTCGAACCGGTTCTTGCACGCCTATGGGGTCGGCAACACCTTCCTCGGGCTGGTCGCCGGCAACTTCACCATGGGCGGCTCAGGTGGCGAAGGGAGGTTCAACACCGGGCTGGGCGGCCAGGCGCTTGGCGCCACCACCACAGGCCAGTCGAACACGGCCGTCGGCTACTTCGCACTTGGGTCGAACTCCTCTGGCAGTTGGAACGCGGCGTTGGGAAGCTTGAGCCTGGCGGAGAACACGACCGGGTCCGGCAACGCCGCGGTCGGTCACATGGGGCTCCAGCTCAACACGACAGGGAGCGACAACACCGCGGTCGGAGCCCTGGCGCTGGCGGACAACACGACCGCCGGACGGAACACGGCGGTCGGCCGCTACGCCCTCTACAGCCAGTCATACGACAACGGCGGCACGGCCTGGGACGCCAACAACACGGCGGTCGGGTTCTACGCGCTGTACTCGAACCAGCCCACGTCCACCTCCGTGGGCCGTCGGAATACCGCGGTGGGCGCCGCGGCCGGAGACTCCTTGACCGGCACCAACAACACCTTTCTCGGCTACGACGCCGACGCGAGCGTGGACCTGCTCTCCAACGCCATGGCGCTCGGCTCGGGCGCCCGCGTCGATGCCTCGAACAAGGTGCGCATCGGCAACACCAGCGTCACCGTGATCGAGGGCAAAGTGGACTGGAGCTTTCCCTCCGACCTCCGCCAGAAAAAGGACGTCGGTGACCTCCCGTTTGGCCTGGACCTCGTGACGCAGCTCAGACCCGTCCAGTACCGCCTGCGGGACGGCAACGGGCGGATCGACATGGGATTCATCGCCCAGGACATCGAGGCGGTGCTGGGTGATGGGTTCAACCTCCTCGGCATCGGCGAGGACCCCGAGAGGACGCTCTCCCTGCGGCGGGGCGACCTCATCGCCCCGCTTGTCAAGGCGGTGCAGGAGCAGCAGGAGGAGATCAAGGCACAGCAGGACCTGATCGGACGGCAGCAGACGGCGATCCAGCAGCTTGGCGCGGCGCTCGCGAGCCAGGCAGACCGCATCGGGGAGCTCGCCCGACGTGTCGCGGCGTTGGAGGGGAGGCCGGTCGCGCGCCTCCGCTGACACCGGGTTGCGCCACCTTGCCTGCGCGACGGTGAGCGGCGGCGGTGCGCGCCGGACAGGGACAGCAGTCGATCAGGCGACCGGGAGCTTCCGTCTCGCCCCACGCAGCTCGACTGCGAAGAGGCCGGCCCAGCCATCGAGAGGAATCGGGGGAGCGGTCTCATAGGCCGCCAGCATGTCCACCATCATGGGGTTTCGCCTGATCCCGGGCTCGACGACGATGAAGACCCGACGGCCGCCGGCGAGTGCGTCCCTGACGAGCACGTCGGCGCCCGGGTAGATCACACGGAAGGTCTCGAAGCCGCCGTAGAGCCGCAGGGCGCCGCTGGTCTCGAATGAGCCGACGAGGGCCTCTGGTGGAATCTTTCCCAGGGCACTCTGGGCGGCCTCCCAGTACGCTTTTCCGGTCTGACCCGAGAAGAGACGCTCGTGGCGGTCGAAGCGTACGTAGAAGACCACGAGGCTGGCCGCGAGCAGCACCATGGCGACCCGAACGCCGGCAGCCAGACGGGGCGCGGCGCGCTCCACGGTGGCGCGGATCTCCTCCCAGCCCTGGGCCCCCAGGAGAAACAGGGCTGGGAAGCCGGGGAGCAGGAAGCGGGTGTACCACCAGGCGTCGGCGCCGGGTTCCCAGAACGAGTAGAAGAGCCAGAAGAGGAGGAACCAGCCGAGCAGGAACAGGCTGCGGTTCTTCTTCCGGATGACCGCCCAGAGCGCCGGCAGAAGGATGAGCGGGCTGACCTGGCGCAGAGTTTCGATGCCGTAGAACGCGAAGTGGTGCCCGAAGACCGACAGCCCGAGGGCCGAGGTCGCGTAGGAGTAGCCGGTGCGCCACGGGGCGCCGAAGAGGTGCCAGTTGTACAGCCCGTACACCGACCCGCCGAGCGCGGCGGGAATGGCGAAGCGGGAGAAGGTGCGCCATTGTCGGAACTGGGTCAGGAGCAGCAGGCCAAACAGCGCGTTGGTCGGTCGGATCGCCACCGCGAGGGCGAAAGCCAGCCCCGCTGCAGTGGGCTTCTCGCGGTCGAAGAAGTAGATGGTGGCCATCAGGCCCAGCGCCGCGGGCAGGTCGCTCATGATGCTGCCGGCGCTCCATACCACGATCGGCGAAACGGCCCACATGACCGAGAACAGCCCGGCCGTAAGGCGGGAGACTCGTCTGGCGAGCAGGAGGTAGAGCAGCCAGACGGAAAGCACGGCGCACAGGGGCGCCACGAAGAGCTCGGCGCCGACCTGCATCCCCGCCGCCAGCAGGAGGGGAAAGCCGGGCGGGTACTGTGAAACCGCCCGACCGTTGAAGGACTCGAATGACAGCGGGGCTGCGGCTGGGTAGCGGGCGACGTCGAGCTTCAGGGGCATGTCCAGACGACCCTGCGCGAAGAGCTGGGCCTCGGCGAAGTAGCCGTACCAGTCGCAAGCACCGACCCAGCGCTGCCGGAAGTGGGAGTAGAAGCCGAGCAGGAGCAGGAGGAGAAGCGTGGCGGCGCCGCGCCGCCAGAGCGTGACCTTGTCCCTTGCGATCATCCCGGCTCCCCTCGACCCCGGTCCACGCCGGCATTCAACCACGCGGCCCCGCAAGCCCACAAGTTCCTGGACTCCCCAGGCGCGTGTCGGGGACCGGTCACGCCGTCACGGCGTGCGGCGCGGGGTCTGCTCCTCGGGGTCTCGACGTCGTCCGAAAGGTCGATCATTCGAACGGAATACGGTCCGTCCCGCCGATCTGTTGAGGTGGGTCCCGCAGTGCGGTGTGGTGCCAACGCGGGGCGGGCGCCTCGACCGCGCGGGTCGGCGGTTACCTCGACAGGCCGCCCGTTATCGGGCACCATCTCGCCGTGGAGGTGACCATGACCGAGCAGTTGCGTGGCGAGGAGCTGGCGGCGCTGGTGCAGCGGGTGTTCCAGCCCCAGCCGGACGAACCCGGCCTGGCGATACTTGTGGACCTTCCCGACGCGCAGGTCGCGGATGGGCCGGCGTGGAGAGAACGGCGTGAGATCGCGGCGGCGTGGGCCGCGGAGCTGTCCGCGAGGCGCGACGACCTGGGGTTTGACACCCACCTCGTCCTGTACCGGAACGTCCGCACCAACAACGGCGACCTCCCGGCATCCGCCTGGGTGCATCGCGGCGGACCACTCCCGTCTGGTGCAGAGGCACTCGATCCCACACAGCAGGTGCCCTTCCCCTGGATCTTCACGGGGCACTCCATGCTCATCGCCGTGACGGAGTTCTCAGCCACGGCGCCGCTCAAGGTCGCCGCCCGCAGCTTTCCCATTCGCGCCGCCACCATGCCGGGCTTCTCGGCGGACATGATCCCGGCCCTGCGTCTCGACTATCAGGAGGTCAACCGGCGGGTCGGCATCCTCAAGGACCTGCTCGATCGGGCGGAGGCCGCCGACCTCGTCTTTCGCCACCCAGGAGGCGAGGCGGCGCTTCTCCTCGACCTGCGATACCGCAGCGCCCACGCTTCGGGAGGTCTTCTCCCGACCAACGGCGTGGCCGGGAATCTGCCTTCGGGCGAGGCGTACATCGTGCCCTACGAGGGCGAGCGGGAGGGCGAGCCGAGCTCCTCGGCGGGCCTGCTACCGGTCCAGTTTGGCGACGAAATCGTGACCTACCGGATCGAGGACAACCGCGCCGTGGAGGTGTTGCCGGGTGGTGCCGCGGCGGTGGCCGAGGCCGAGGCGCTGGGACGGGAGCCCGCCTACGGCAACCTCGCGGAGCTGGGCCTCGGCGTGCTCGCCGCCTTCGGCGTGACGCCGATCGGCGAGGTGCTTCTCGACGAGAAGCTGGGGCTCCACATCGCTTTCGGCCGCAGCGACCACTTCGGCGGCCAGGTTGCACCGCGCCACTTCTCGGCCCCCGAGGCCGTCGTCCACATCGACCGCGTCTACGTCCCTGGCACCCAGCCCGCCATCGCCGTGCCGACCGTCGACCTGATCATGGCCGACGGTTCACGTCTCCCTCTGATGCGCGACGGCGACTACGTCCTGGGCCTGTTCGGATAGCGGGCCGGCCGGCGCAGGACGGCGGAACGGGGTTTGCCGGCCACCGTCTGCGCGGACAGCTCGAAGCCCGCGCTGGCGGCAGCCTGCAGCGATGCCCCGAAGGCGGCCTCCGAGACGTGGCCCTTCGGCTCGATCACGAGCAGGGGAGCGCCGGGTCTGAGCGCTGCCAGTAGCTCGCCGAAGAGCGCCGCCTGGTC
>DAONEV010000246.1:0-6639 GCA_035403265.1 Thermoanaerobaculaceae bacterium
CGACGAGGTTGCGTCCCACCGGCAGCGCATCGACCAGGCTCTGCTCGAAGGTCGTCGCCACCTGTCCGGAGGTGGAGATGGTCTCGAGGTTCCCGGTCACCGTGACCTCCTCGGTCACCTGGGCGATCGGCATCACGGCGTCGAGCGTGGCCGTCTGGGCGGCCGTGATCTTCAGCGATGCCTCGAGGGTCTGAAAGCCCTGGAGCTCGAACCTGGCCTTGTAATCGCCCGGCGGCAGGAACCTGAAAATGAAGTCGCCCGAGACCTCGCTGATGGTCGCGCGGTTGCCCTGGAGCGTCGGCGCCGTCAGCACGACCGTCACGCCTGGCAGCGCCTCGCGGCCGTCGGTGACCCGGCCGGTGAGCGTCCCGGTAGGTACCTGCGCCCAGGCCAGGCCTCCGAGGAACCCGACGGCCAGTACGCACATCACGAGAAAACGCTTGCTTCGCATCGTTGCCTCCTCCTTGCGCCCGGCACACCCCGGGCACGTCAAGCCGGACCAGGTTCACAACTGGTTGCGATCCGGCAATGCGGGTGAGATCCGTCCTGTCACCAGGCAAGAGCCGCTGACAGGTTCCCGGTGCCACACCACGTCATTGATCTGTCGTGAGAGCTTGTGATTCCGCCCAGGCGCTTGCAGCACCCCTTCCCGACCATCGCGCCTGGGCAGTGGAGCGAGGCCGGCCACTTCCCAAGCAATCGGCTTGCCAGGTTTGGTCCCGTCTGAAACCGACCGGGGGGAGGGAATCGCCCGGGGACGCGAACGGAACGTCCGGACACCCGCACGGTATTCAAGCAGTGTCATGGTTTGTCGTGGTCGCTGCGGAGGCCTCGCGGCCGTCGACCGCACGCACGGCCTCCCCGCCCGCCAACACCAACCCGGTCCCGACCTGGGTGCGGCGGTGGACCTGGACGTGAACATCGAGGTGGGTGGGGGCCTGGTCAGGTGGACCCGGGGCACGCATGACCCCACAGAGTCGCGGCCATGCAGCTCGCTCGAGGTCCCTTTCGGCTCCTCGGGCCCGCGCTCCACGGAGGGACGACTTCAATCCAGGTGCGCGGTCACGCCCGCATCCGCGTCGAGGTCCGGTCCGGCGCGCCCGGACGGATGCGCTCCGACTCCGGTGTCGCACGGCTCCGGCCCGAAGGACGTGAAATAGATGATCCGCCCCGCTGCCCACGGGGCGGATCGGAAGGAAGAAGGATGAAACGCTGCCGGGTCCAGGTTGCCGACCCGACACTGCCACTCTGGGTCACCGGCCCGTGCACGTCCTTCCGTCTGCGACGGGGAGACGTTGGGGATCGCTTCCGTTGCGATTCCGCATCCATCCCGTGGCGGCCAATATCCCCGCGAGTCGTCGACAAGTGTGCAGTTGTGTGAGCTTTGCGTCCTCGACGCGGCCCCGCCGGAGGCGCCGGGCGGGCTACTGGTCCACGAGCCGGTAGCCGACCCCGGGCTCCGTGCGGATGTAGCGCGGACGGGCCGGGTCGGCCTCGATCTTGCGGCGGAGCTGGGCCATGTACACGCGCACGTAGTGATTCTCGTCGCCGTACTCCGGGCCCCAGACCTCGTGCAGCAACTGCCTGTGGGTGAGGACCTTGCCTGCGTTCTTGACGAGCAGCGAGAGGAGCTTGAACTCATGCGGGGTGAGGTGCGGCTCGCGCCCCGCGATGATCACCCGGCGCGCCGCCAGGTCGACGACGAGGTCGCCCACGGCGAACGTCGTCGCCGCACCCTCGGCTCCCGTGGCCGCGGCGTGGCGGAGCGCCACCCGCATGCGTGCGCGCAGCTCCGCAATCCCGAACGGCTTGCTCAGGTAGTCGTCGGCGCCGGCGTCGAGCGCGACGACCTTGTCGTGCTCGCGGTCGCGCGCGGAGAGGACGATGACCGGCACCCGCGACCAGCCGCGCAGCTCGCGGAGCAGGTCGAGACCGTCCCGGTCGGGAAGACCGAGGTCGAGCAGCACGAGGTCCGGCGGGTGGTTGACGAGCCCGGCCATCGCATCGGTGGCGGATGTCGCCTCTTCGACCCGGAAGCCACTCTCGGCCAGGGCGGCGCGCAGGAAGCGCCGGATCGGGGCGTCGTCCTCGACGACGAGCACGAGCGGCGTGGGAGTGGTCATGCGAGTGCTCCCTTCTCCTCCAGCTCCGCCGCCGGGCCGGGTGGCGGCGTCTCCCACGGCAGCCGGAAGCGAAAGGCGACGCCGCCGCCAGGCCGGTTTTCCGCCCAGATGGTACCGCCATGGGCGGCGATGATGCCCCGGCACACCGTCAGCCCGAGCCCGACACCCTGCCCGCCTGCGGACAGGCGGACAAACTTGTCGAAGACATGGCCCTCCTCGCCGGCGGGAAGACCCGGGCCACGGTCGGCGACCTCGACCTCGACCCACCCGGGCGAGGTCCAGGCCCGCACCATCACCGGCGTGTCCGGTGCCGTGTACTTGGCGGCGTTCTCGAGCAGGTTAAAGAACACCTGCTCGAGCAGCAGCCCGTCCACCTGGACCAGGGGCAGGTCGGCCGGCAGCTCGACGGCAACCGGTCGCTCCCCGAGGAGCTCGTCGGCCCGGGTGAGAGCGGCACCCGCCGCCTCCTCGATTGGCTGCCATTCCTTCTCGACCACGGTTGCACCGCTCTCCAGTCGAGTGACCTGCAGGATGTTACCAATGAGCCGGTTGAGACGCGCGCTCTCGTCGACGACGGTGCCGGCCAGCTCGCGCCGCGTGGCATCTCCGAGCTCGGGATCGAGCAGCGACGAGGCCGCTCCCGCAATCGCAGCCAGAGGCGTGCGCAGATCGTGAGAGACCGCGGACAGCACGGCGTTGCGGAGGCGCTCGGCTCCGACCTGCACCTCTGCCTCGCGGGCCGAAGCTTCCAGCCGCGCGCGCTCGATCGCGAGCGCGGTCTGCGTCGCCAGGGCCTCCAGGAGGTGAACCTGGTCACCCGACGGGGCGGCGGTCAGGTCGACACCCAGCACCCCGACCGGCCCGGCCGCACCCTGCAGGGGCATGTGCAGCACCGTCGCGCCAGGCAGCGTCTCGGTCCAACGGCCGGCCGGCTGCCCGTGATCGATCACCCACCGCGCCACCGACAGCTCGTTGGGGTCCAGATCCACCTGACCATGCACTGCGAGCACCTCGAGCCCGCCGGTCGGGTTCGCTGCCATCAGCACCGCGCCGGCGTCCAGGGTCTCCCCTGTCCGGCGCACCGCCGCGCGAGCCATCGCGGCCTCGCCGCTTGCCTCCGAGAGATCCCGCACCAGCGCCAGCAACGCCGCGGTCCGCCGCTCGCGGGACCGTCCGGCCTCGACCTGCTGGCGCACCCGGGCCGCCATCCCCGAGATCACCAGCGCCGCCGCCAGCATCACCAGGAAAGTGAAGAGGTATTGCGTCTCGGCGACGGCAAAGGTCAAGAAGGGCGGAACGAAGAAGAAGTCAAACGCCCCGACCGCCAGCAGCGAGGCCAGCACGGCCTGGCGGCGAGGCAGCCGGGTGGCCACCAGCATCACCCCGACGAGGTAGACCATCATCAGGTTGGCATCGGCGAACCTGCCATGCAGCAGCTTGGCCACGCCGGTGCAGGCAGCAATGACAGCGACGGTCCAGATGGTGGCCGGCCACCATCGGGCGAGCCGCGGCACCGGGCGCAAGGCCGCCGCCGGAGCCTCGGGCTGACTGTGGAGGACATGCACGTCGAGCCCGCCGGCCTCGGCAAGCAGCCGATCCACCACCGAGCTGGTCCGGCGCCGGAACGAGCGGACCGGAGGGTTGCCGACGACGATCCCGGTCACGTTGCGCGAGCGGGCGTAGGCCAGCGCCTCGCCGACGACGTCCTCCCCCTGGACCGTCACCGCTTCGCCACCAAGGCGCTCGGCTAGCTGCAGCGTGCGCTCGAGCTGGGCGCGGTCGGAGTCCGGCAGGCGCCGGTCCAGCTCCGTCTCGACGTGGAGGGCGATCCACTCGGCACCGCTGAGGCCGGCCAGGCGCCGTGCCGCCCGCACCAGTCGCGCCGCGTACGGGCTCGGCGCCACCAGCACCAGGAAGCGCGGCACCGCGGGCCAGGGCTTGGCGATGGCGTGCCGCTGGCGGTAGCGCTGCATCTGCGCATCCACGCCCACCGCCGTGTGGCGCAGCGCCAGCTCGCGCAGGGCGATGAGGTTACCGCGCCGGAAGAACCGCTCCACCGCCTCGGCGGCCTGCTCCGGCACGTAGACCCTGCCCTCCCGCAGGCGCTGCAGCAGCTCGTCAGGAGGCAGGTCCACGAGCTCGACGGCGTCGGCCTGCTCGAGCACGCGGTCGGGAACCATCTCGTGCACCGTGATGCCCGTGATCTGGGCGACGACGTCGTTGAGGCTCTCGACGTGCTGCACGTTGAGGGTGGTGTAGACGTCGATCCCGGCCGCCAGCAGCTCCAACACGTCCTGCCAGCGCTTGGCGTGCCGGGAGCCGGGAGCGTTGGTGTGCGCCAGCTCGTCGACCAACAGGAGTGCTGGACGCCGCTCCAGGGCACCGTCGAGGTCGAGCTCGGCAAGCTCCACTCCGCGATACGAGAGGCTCCGGGGTTGCAGCCGATCGAGTCCTTCGAGGAGCGCTTCCGTCTCGGCTCGGCCGTGGGTCTCCACCCAACCGACCACCACGTCGACGCCGGCGTTCCTGCGGATCCGTGCCGCCTCGAGCATGGCGTAGGTCTTGCCGACTCCGGCGCACGCGCCGAAGAAGACCTTCAGCCTTCCCCTGGCCTCCTGCGCCGCCTCGGCCTGCAGGCCCCTCAGCAGCGCGTCGGGGTCGGGCCGCCCTGGATCCATGGGCCTATCGTACGCCATCGAGGTCGAGATTCAGGTCGAGCACGTTGACTCGCGGCTCGCCCAGCACGCCGAGCGACCTCGGCTCGGTGTGGCCTGCGACGAGGCCGCGGAGGACCTCGCTGGACAGCCCCCGCGCCCTCGCCACCCGCGGCACCTGGACGAGCGCCGCGGCCACCGAGATGTGGGGGTCGAGGCCGCTGCCGGAGGTGGTGACCAGATCGACCGGCACCGGCCCCGTGTGCGTCGGGTCGGCAGTGCGCAAGGCGGCGATGCGAGCCCGCACACCCTCGTGGAGCATCGGGTTGGAAGGGCCGAGGTTCGAGCCCGAGGAGGCCGCGGCATTGTACGGAGGGGATGTGGCCGAGGGCCGCCCCCAGAAGAACCGGGGCGAGGCGAACGGCTGGCCGATGAGCTCCGAGCCGACGACCCGGCCATCCCTGAGGAGCAGGCTACCCTGCGCCTCATACGGGAAGGCGAGCGCGGCGAGCCCGGTGATGAGCGCCGGGTAGACGATTCCGCAGAGCAGCGACAGCAGCGCCAGCAGGAGAATCGCAGGACGGAGGTGTGCGAGCATGTCTTTCCCCTACACGAGGCCGAGCGCCACGAGGGCCAGGTCGATGAGCTTGATGCCCGGGAACGGCAGCAGCACGCCGCCGAGCCCGTAGATCAGCAGGTTGCGCCGCAGCAATGCCGGGGCACCGATCGGCCTGTACCGCACGCCCTTGAGGGCCAGGGGGATCAGCGCCACGATGATGAGTGCGTTGAAGATCACCGCCGAGAGCACCGCGGAGGTCGGCGTCGCCAGATGCATGACGTTGAGCGCACCGAGCGCCGGGTAGGTGGCGAGGAACATCGCCGGCACGATCGCGAAGTACTTGGCCACGTCGTTGGCGATCGAGAACGTCGTGAGGGCGCCGCGCGTCATCAGCAGTTGCTTGCCGATCTCGACGATCTCCAGCAACTTGGTGGGGTTGGAGTCGAGGTCGACCATGTTGCCCGCCTCCTTGGCCGCCTGGGTGCCGGTGTTCATGGCGACGGCCACGTCGGCCTGCGCCAGCGCCGGCGCGTCGTTGGTGCCGTCCCCGGTCATCGCCACCAGCCGGCCGGCGGCCTGGTGCTCGCGGATGAGCCGCAGCTTGGCCTCGGGGGTCGCCTCGGCCAGGAAGTCGTCGACCCCGGCCTCGGCGGCGATGGCAGCGGCCGTGAGCGGGTTGTCGCCGGTGATCATGATGGTGCGGATACCCATGCGCCGGAGCTCGGTGAAGCGCGAGCGGATGCCGCCCTTGACCACGTCCTTGAGGCGCACGACGCCAAGCGTCCGCGCGCCCTCGGCGACGACGAGCGGCGTGCCACCCTCCCCCGCCACCCGCTCGGCCCACTCCCGGACATCCACCTGCATGCTCCCGCCCTGGGAGCGCACCCACGCCTCGATGGAGTCCGTGGCGCCCTTGCGGATCCGTCGCCCGCCAAGGTCGACGCCGCTCATGCGGGTGTGAGCGGAAAACGGAACGAGCGTGGCGCCCAGTACCCCGAGATCACGACCGCGAAAGCCGAAACGCTCCTTGGCGAGGACGACGATCGAGCGGCCCTCGGGTGTCTCGTCGGCGAGCGAGGCGAGCTGCGCTGCGTCGGCCAGCGATTCCTCGCTCACGCCGCCGCCCGGGTGGAAGGCGGTCGCCTGCCGGTTGCCGAGAGTGATCGTGCCGGTCTTGTCGAGCAGCAGGACGTCCACGTCACCGGCCGCCTCGACGGCGCGGCCCGAGGTGGCGACGACGTTGGCCCGGATCAGGCGGTCCATTCCGGCAATGCCAATGGCCGAGAGCAACGCGCCAATGGTG
>DAONEV010000247.1:0-6632 GCA_035403265.1 Thermoanaerobaculaceae bacterium
CAGGCCTGCTTTTTTTTGATAAACAGCATTTTGTTGACGAGGTCGGTTAATTTCTTATCACTGTCCGGCTGGTTTTTGGTTACGTTTTGAAGCACCTGCCACTCGATTTCGGACACGTAATCCGGGCGTTGTTTTACCGTACCGGAAACTGTTTTGCCCGGAATCGCCGCCACGGCCGCGAGCTGGCCGCCGCTGAGCTGCCAGTCGAACCCCGCCACGCTCACCCGACAGAGAATATTGGTGGTCGAGCACGCCGGCACGAACGCCCCCAGGTACTCGGCGAACCCCACGGCGATGGCGGCGATGCCTCCGGAGAAGACGACCAGGAAGCAGGACCAGCCATACAGAAACGCCGGGAAAGGGCCGTACGCCTCCTTGAGAAAATGGAAGATCCCACCAGCCCCGGGCAGCATGACGCCCAGCTCGGCATAGGTGAGGGCGCCCGCCAGGGTGAGGAGGCCGCCCACCAGCCAGGCCAGGAGGAGGAGGCCGCCGTGCGGCAGAACCCTGGCCATGTCGCCGCCGGTGATGAAGACGCCGGTGCCGATGACGCTGCCGACGACCAGCAGCACGCCATCCCACATGCCGAGGCCGCGCACGAGCTCGGGCGATCGGTCCTCGAGTTGCGCCGGCATCCTGGGCCGATGATATCAGCGACGCGGAGCGTGCCTCGGGGATCGGCGGTCAGGCCGGGCTCGTGTGGTGGCAGCAGACGGGGGTGGCGTTGGACTTCAGGGTCCAGGCGGCAATCAACCGATCGGCGAGGGCGTGGTAGCGCTGGTGCTCGCCCTCTCCCATGACGGTCGCCTCGAAGGTCTCGAACTCCCGGGCCAACCTCGCGAGGTGCTCGGAAGTCAACGCCCGGATGGCCATGGGGTAGAGGACCTCGTCCTCCCTCATGATGTGGGTGCGGAGCAGGGGAATGAAGGCGCCCGCGTGGGCACACACCTGGCGCCGCTCCTTCTCGGAAAGAGGGTTGTCGCCGACGCCGAGGGCGGCGAGGGCGCGCACCTGCTCGCGCCCCAGCTCGTGCTCGGTGAGCATCACCGCGATGGGGCCGTGGTCGCGTGGGAAGCCCAGCTCGACCATGGTGGTGAAGAGCCGGTCCTCCTCCTTGCCGTGATGGCAGCGGTCGGCGAAGTTGCGGAAGAACTCCGCGAAGTCCCGCACCGTGGCGCGGGGCACCTCCTGACCGCTGGCGATGGCGCTGGCGCAGCGCTCCAGTGCGTCGAGCACCTGCTCGATGACGCGGTGCTCGTGCATGAGGGTGGCGATGGCTTCGGGCTGGTTGTTGCTCATGATGACCTCCCTTTTCAAAGGCTCTATGGATGATAAACTCCGTTGACTTGACGCGGGTCGGCTGACGAATGTGGCGACCGGCCGGCTCATGGCTCGATTCGCCTTCCAAGATCGCCGATCGTGAGGGTGGTGAGCATGCTCTGGAATTCGTGACGGACACGCTCCCAGCGTTGGTGGAGCGGGCACGGATGGTCAGCGTCGCACGGCTGCAGCTCGAACACGCACTGCCCGGTTTCCCGGGGGCCGTCGAAGAGCTCGACCACCTCCCGGATCGGGACGGAGAGGGCGTGATCTTGCAGGAGGAAGCCGCCGCCCCAGCCCTTCTGGCTCTGAACCAGGCCCCGCTTGCGGAGCTGGTTGAGGATCTTGGAGAGGTAGTTGGCCGGAATCCCGGTCTGGGACGCCATGTCCTTGCCAAGGACCCACTCGTCGGGCCGGTTGGCCAGCACTCCAAGAGTCCTCAGGGCGTAGCGGGCGGTTTGGGAGAGCACCTCAACACCTCACAGCATGAATATATCCGCTGAGTTGGAGCTTGTCAAGGGGGAGTGGCAGTACGGGCTGCCCGACTCCTCCGACCGGCTTCCAGAGCCCGACTTGAACGGTGATGTGGACGTCGACGTGGCCGCAGACGTGGACAATGCCCGACCCCATTCAGCGACGCTTTCAGAGGACGGAGACAATCGAGGGTGCCGCGTCTCTCGTCAAGGGCCGGCTTGTGCGATCCATCCACCTCCACGACCACGACCGCGTTCCTGACCTCTGGTCGGGAGGTGGTTATCGCCCGGGTGCTAGAATCCGCCGCCGTGGGCAAGAAGGGTGGGGACGCACCGCCGGTGCGTGTGGGCATGATCTCCCTGGGTTGCGCCAAGAACCTGGTGGACGGGGAGGTCATGCTTGGACACCTGGCCGAGCACGGCGCCGAGATCACCGCCGATCTCGACGCGGCCAACGTGGTGGTGGTCAACACCTGCGGTTTCGTCGAGGAAGCCAAGCGCGAGTCCATCGAGGCGATCCTCGAGGTGGCGGCGCGCAAGGGGAACGGCCGGTTGCGGCGGCTGGTGGTGGCCGGGTGCATGGCGCAGCGCTTCGCCCGCGAGCTGGGGGCGGAGATCCCCGAGATCGATGCGTTCCTGGGCCTCGACGAGCTCGATCGCGTCCCCCAGGCGGTGCTGGGCGAGCTGGACCAGGGGCACATGCCCGACCAGCACGGGGCGCTGCGGCTGTATGACCACACGGCGCCACGCCTCCTCGCGACTGGCGGCGTGTTCGCCTTCCTGAAGGTGGCCGAGGGCTGCAACAACCCGTGCAGCTTCTGCTCGATCCCGCGCATGCGCGGTGCATTCCGGTCGCGGCCGCTGGCCTCTTTGGTGGCCGAGGCGCAGCGGCTGGAGTCGGCCGGGGTGCGGGAGCTCGTGCTCATCGCCCAGGACACGACGCGCTACGGCGAGGACCTGGGATTGCGTCGCACCGGTCTGCGGCGCCTGCTGGAGGCGCTGCTTGCCGGAACCTCGATCCCGTGGTTGCGTGTCATGTACGCCTACCCGACGACACTGGACGAGGGCGTTTTCGATCTCATGGCGCGGGAGCCGCGGGTCGTGCCCTACCTCGACCTGCCTCTCCAGCATGCGTCGGGCTTGGTGCTGCGGGCGATGCGGCGCGGCGGTTCCGGTAGCGAGTTCGCCAGGCTGATCGCCCGGGCGCGGGAGATGGTTCCCTCCCTGGCGGTGCGCACCACGTTCATCGTCGGTTTTCCCGGGGAAGGCGAGGCCGAGTTCGCCGAGTTGCAGCGGTTCGTGGGCGAGATGCGCTTCGACGCGATGGGTGTGTTCGCCTACTCCTGGCAGGAGGAGAATCCCGGGGCCGACCTCGGCGACCCGGTGCCGCGGCGGGTGAAGATGCAGCGCCTGCGCACCCTCATGCGGCAGCAGGAGCGCATTTCCCGCGAGATCCACCGCGGGCTGCGAGGTCGCGAGCTGGTGGCGCTGGTCGAGGGAGCCTCGCCCGAGTCAGAGCTGCTCCTGCAAGGCCGACTGGAACGTCAGGCGCCGGAGGTGGACGCGCGGGTCGTCTTTTCCGAGGGCGGAGCGCGGGCCGGCGACCTGGTCCGCGTGCGGATCCGGCGCGCCTCGGCCCACGACCTCGTGGGCCAGATCCTGGAGACCGTGTCTCCGGCGCCGCCGAGGCTCGCGATGCTGCCGTCGCTGGGGCGGACGGCGGCGGCTGGAGACGCGTAGATGGAGTACCTGCGCGATCCGGGCCCCAACTCAGACCTGCCCCGCGGCGGGGTGGTGACGATCGGCAACTTCGACGGCGTGCACCGGGGGCACCGGTCGATCCTCGAGGCTGCGGTCTCCCGTGCCCGCGAGCTGGAGGTGCCGTCGGTCGTGCTGACGTTCTACCCCCATCCGGAGAAGGCGCTGCGGCCGGAGTCAGAGCTGCGGCTGCTCTCGACCCGGACCCAGCGGGCGCAGCTCATCGAGAGGCTGGGGGTGGACTCCCTGGTGGAGATTGGCTTCGACCGGCGGTTCGCGGCGATCTCCGCGATGGCGTTCGTGCGCGACTTCGTGCACCGTCGGCTGGCGCCCCGCGAGGTCTGGCTGGGGAGCAACTTCCGGTTCGGTTCGAACCGCGAGGGCGATCTCGACCTCCTCTCGGTCCAGGGTAGGGAGCTGGAGTTCGGTGTCCTGGGGGTGCCGGCGGTCATGGACGGGAACGAGCCGATCTCCTCGACGCGGGTGCGGCGGGAGGTGGCACGCGGCCACGTCGTCGAGGCCTGGAGGCTTCTCGGTCGGCCATTCTTCGTCGACGGCAAGGTTGCCGTCGGGTTCCGCATGGGTCGCCGGCTGGGCTTCCCCACTATCAACATCGAGGTCGAGAACGAGCTCATGCCGGCCCACGGCGTCTACGTGACCGGAGTCCACATTCCGTCGTTCGGACGCATCTTCCACTCGGTGACCAACATCGGGGTGCGGCCCACGGTCTACCAGCGCTCAACGGTGGTCGTGGAGTGCCACGTGCTGGACTTCACCGCCGATGTCTATCGGGAGGACGTCCGGCTCTTCTTCTTCCAGCGGCTGCGGGACGAGCGGGTGTTCGGGTCGTCCATGGAGCTCGTGGCGCAGATCCGCCGCGATGTCGAGGCAGCCCGGCTGTACTTCCTGCAGGCGGACCTCGCGGAGAACGAGCTGGTGCGGCGATGAGCGCGTGGCTGGCGGTGCCAGGGGCGCTGGTCGTGCTCGTGGTGGGTGCCGCATATGCGCTGTGGTGGCTCGATCGCTTCGACTGCGAGCCGCTTCCGCGCTACGTGCTGACAGCGCTCCTGGCAACCACCGCGGGCCTCGCTCTCGTGCAGGTGCCGGTACCGGGTTGGACGCGCGCCCTGCAGCTCGGGGCCGCCACCCCGCTGCCGCCCGGCGTCTGGGTCGGCCTGGCTCGGCGGGGCGTCCTCGAGGTGCTGGCGCTGCTGGGCGTCGTCGGCCTGTGGTCGCGCCGAAGCCACCTGGACAGCCCGCTGGACGGGCTCGTGTCCGGCGTTGCGGCCGGCGGCGGCCTTGCCCTGGGAGGCCTCGTCGTCGCGGGGGCATGGGCCCAGGATGGACCGCTTGAGGTGTGGGTCGGCGTCGTCACCGCCCTGTCGGCAGGAGTGGCCGTCGGGCTCGGAGTCGGCTGGGCGCGGCTCCGGGTCGGGATGGGGTGCCAGCTCCTGGCGGTGGTCACGGGGATGGTGGTGGCGCTGGTGTGCCTGATGCTGCCCCCCGGTGGCGCGGCACTGGTGGCCGGGATGCGGTGGCATCCGACACGCTGGGGATGGGCCGCCCTCGTGGCCATGCTCCTCTTGCTGCCGGTGCTGGCGGTAAGTGGATTTGGCTGGGTGATGCTGCGCCATGAGCTCCGCCTGGTGCGGCGACGCCTGGAGGAGGAGGCCGCCTTCGGGGTCCTCCCGGCATGGCTCCCGGTGCTGGCGGCGAGCCCGGTGCGGAGGTCCAGCCCGAAGTGGTGGCCGCGCCGCGACGAGCGCCGGGCCCTCAACCGGATGCTGCACGAGCTGGCCATCAAGAAGGAACGGGTCACCGCTCTCGATGCCGAGGCGGCGCGGGTCTACGGGCTCGAGGTGGGCCGCCTGCGCCAGCGCCTCCGCACCCTCCTCGACCCCACCTGGGCGCCGGCCGCGGAGGCCGAGCGCGCGCTGGATTGAATCAGCGTCCCAGTCAGGTGCGGCGGGATGGGGGAGCGGACAGGCGGACTGCCTGATTCGCTGATTCGCCGATCTGCTAGGATTCGCGAAATTCGGCGGCCAGAGCAGGCTGTTGCAGATCTGGCTGGGAGGGATGTGACGATGAACACGCGTGGGAACCATGTCTTCACCTCGGAGTCGGTGACCGAGGGGCATCCCGACAAGGTGTGCGACCAGCTTTCCGACGCCGTCCTGGACGAGGTACTGCGCTACGACGTCGTGCACGGCCAGGCCGGCAGCGGCCGCGTCGCATGCGAGAGCTTCATCACCGTCGGCCTCGTGGTCGTGGGTGGCGAGATCACCACCGAGGGCTGGGTGGACGTCCAGGATCTCGTGCGCACCGTGGTGCGTGACATCGGGTACACCGACGCCAAGTACGGATTCAACCACTCGACCTGCGGGATCCTCAACGCCATCGGCCGCCAGTCCCCGGACATCGCCCAGGGCGTCGACATTGGAGGGGCCGGCGACCAGGGTCTGATGGTGGGCTACGCCTGCGACCAGACCGCGGAGCTCATGCCGATGCCAATCGTGCTCGCCCACCGGCTCACCCGCCGCCTTGCCGAGGTGCGCCGCTCGGGTCTGCTGCCCTTCCTCGGCCCCGACGGGAAGTCCCAGGTGACGGTCGAGTACCACGACGGGAAGCCGGTTCGCCTCGACACCGTGGTCATCTCGTCCCAGCACACCGAGGACATCCTCGACCCCAGCGGCAAGTCCATCACCGAGGCGGCGCGCGCCGAGATCGTCGACAAGGTCGGCATGGCCGTGCTGCCCGCCGAGCTGGTGGACGCCCGCACGCGCTTCCTCGTCAATCCGACCGGCAAGTTCGTGATCGGCGGCCCGCAGTCGGACACCGGCATGACCGGCCGCAAGATCATCGTCGACACCTACGGCGGCTGGGCGCCTCACGGCGGCGGCGCCTTCTCGGGCAAGGACCCGACCAAGGTGGACCGCTCCGCGACCTACATGGCCCGTCACGTGGCCAAGAACCTGGTGGCGGCGGGGCTCGCCCGCGAGGCACTGGTGCAGCTTGCCTATGCGATCGGGGTACCCGACCCGGTCTCGGTGATGGTGGACACCTTCGGCTCCGGCGTGCTCG
>DAONEV010000248.1:0-6605 GCA_035403265.1 Thermoanaerobaculaceae bacterium
AGCGACACCTCGCTCACCTTCGCGTCGAAACTGGACGAGACCATTGGTGGCAGCGAGACCCACATGACCGGCAGCAGCCTCAGCACGACAATCGGCGGCAAGGAAACACACGCCGTCGGCAGCTCGCAGAAGGAGACGATCGGCGGCAAACGACAAACGAAGGTGGCGGGCTCCGACCTGACCATGGTCGGGACCGCCCGCAACTTGAAGGTCGGCGGGAAGAACACGGAGGACTCGGGAGGCGCCCACAAGATCAAGGCGTCGTCGGTAAGCGTCCAGGCGGGGACGGTGACGGTCAAGGGCACCACCATCAAGCTCGATGGAACGAAGGTCGACGTCGTTGGCACCATGGTCTCCGTCAAGGCGTCGGGCATCGCGATCGTCAAGGGCGCGTTGGTGAAGATCAATTGAGCGAGGTTCGAGGTCGCTTCTGCTCGTTCGAGGTTCCCGAGAGCTGGCTTCCCGAGCCGCCCTGCGGGGCGGGCGAGCCCATGGCCGCCGACGAGCGGGCGACGGTGCTCGCGTTCGAGCGCTTCCTCCCTTTTCCCTCGAGCCCGGCGGAGGCCGCCCGAGAGGTGCTGCAGGGTTTCCCTGACCTCTTCGAGGAGTGCTGGCTCGAACGGCAGGGACCGGTCGCGCTGGCTGAAGGCCGGGAGGGCTTCGGGCTCGCCCTACGCTACCGGGACGAGGATGGCGATCTCAGATTGCAGCGGCGGGTCTACGCTACATCCGGACCGTACGTTTGCGAGCTGGTGGCCGGGCTACCGGATGGCAGCGCCTCCTGTCCGGATCGGTTGATCGATTCGATCGTCGGCTCGCTGCGACTCCGCGGCGTCGAGTTCTGTGCCGGGGCCAGTCCGATCACGTTCGGGCCGAGGGGCGGGTCCGCGGGCGCCCCGGATGGGCCGAGGCAGGACCTCCCGTTCCTCGGGAGGAGCCTGGCGGTGCCGACCGGGTGGGAGGTCGCCGACGGCGGTGACGGCGCGTTGTTCCGTGCCCACGGGGCCGAGCTCGCGGTGCAACGGGTGATGGCCTGTGACGGCGACGTCTCCGAGTGGGTTGCTGCCCGCATGGGGGGTGCCGCGAGGGATGGTGAGCTGGTGCTCGGAAGCGGGCAGTGGGAGGACGACGAGGGGCATACGCTGGCGGCGCTCCTGCTTGACGACCGCACCCGGCGCACCTGGCAGAGCGGGGCGCGGCGGCAGGTCCTGGAGGTCTTCTCCGGCGAACCGGTGCCGGTGGTCTTTCGGTTGTCGGTCGAGCCGGCCCGGCTGGAGGAGACCCGCCCGACCCACCTGACGCTCGTCGCCGGAAACCGGCCCCTTCCCTCGGAGTGCTGGCGGATGCGCGCCACGGAAGGGTGGCTGCGCCTGGTCCTCGACGGGCCGTGGCACAACCCGGCCCCCGGCGCATACCTGCTGGTGGCGGACCGGGTTGTGACGCTCAGCGTGCTGGCTCAACCAAGCCCCTCTTCACTCGGCGTTCTGGCCGAGGCGCTGCTTGGGAATGCCAGGCAGAATCTGGAGCGGATCGACGAAGAGAAGGCGAGTCGGGGTCCGTTGCGCGGGGTCGAGGCCTTGTCGGTGCGTCTGACCGGACGTGGATTCATGGGTGGGCCGACCCGGGTGCGGGGACTCTGGTGGGTGGCGGACCAGGCCCTCTACTCGTGCCTCGTGCAGGGGAGCGACCTGGACGTGGTCGACAAGGTCCAGGCCGAGATCGCCGCCGGGCTGCGACTGCCTGGAGTGGAGCGCTGATGGTCTTCAAGCTGCGCCGCGAGCACGTACGGGCGCTCGATGCCACCATGCTCGGGAGCTTTGAGTTGCGGGCGACGGCCCACCTGCGGCGGTGTTTCCCGGAGGTCGTCGGCAAGGCGTCCGACGACCAGATGCTGGAGCTCGTCCGGTTCGGCATCGAGCGGGCCCGCTCCCACGGCATCGATCTCGAGTGCGACGTGCTCCGCTACCTCGACCTGATGTGCGTGTTCGGGGTCGATTTCGACCGCGACCCGGCGTGTCCATGGGCCGCTCAGGTGCTCGGTGACCCGCAGACGGCCGGTTCGACGCTGCGCACCAACACGCTCATGGCGGCCGCCAAGAGTTCGCTCGTCGAGCCGACTCCGGCCGGGACGAGAGGAAGGGGCTAGCCGCGTGGGTTGGCTCGTTCCGCTGGTCATCGCCGCGCTCGCTGTGATCGGGCTGTCCGGGTGTCACCGGAGAGTCGAGGAGGCTGAGGCCGACGCCGAGGCCAGTACCGGCACCAACCCGGTCGCGAGCGCCACCCAGGAATGCGGTGGCGAAGGTTGCCAGGAGTTTCGCGACCAGGTCTACGACCTTCTGGGAGACTCGGCGACCGGGCGCGAGACCCTGGACTACCTGCGTGACAACAATGTGCGCGTCGTCGTCGTCAGCGATGGGCGGGGCTCCCGGTACTCCGCCAGTGACAACCGCATCTACCTCGATCGCCAAGAAGGTGTGCAGCGGGCGGCCCTGGCCCTCGTTCACGAGACGGGCCACAAGAGTCGTGTCGGGCAAGATGGCCGTCCCGATGTCCTGCACGATTCCAGGGGCACATACGTGAACGGGATGGTCCAGGAGGAGGCGGACTCCACGGTTGCGGCCATCCGGACTCGCGAGGAGCTGATCGGCTCCGGACACTCCGAGATGCGGGATGTCGCCTATCCGGGGGCCGAGGACTATGCGCTCGGGCAAAGCGCCGGGGAAGGCCAGTACGACGCCGACCACAATGAGGCGGATGAGGATCCGCCCGTCCAGGAGGACCGCGAGGCTGCGGGTCGCAGGGGCGGTGAGGAAGAGGTTCGGGCGGGTTTCGACCGCGGGGCCTACACCACCACCGGCGCGGACGGGCAAGCGCAGAGCTACCCCGACTACTACGGCGCCGACTATGATGCGCGGCATCCCACCAGTGGCTCGGGGTCAGGGCAGTAGGAGCAGCGCCGTGCCGGGCGCGGATGCGGCGACCCCAAGCGCCTGGCAGGGACCGAAGACCTCGGCGATCTCCTTGCGGGTGCAGGCGTCCAGAAACGGGGCGAGCACGCGGGGATCGTAGAAGCGGAAGGTGACCGGCCTGTCGTCCGGGTCGTGGACCGTGAGCAGCCGCCGGAAATGCCGCCGGAGCGATCGGAGGTCGGTCTGGCCGACGGCGAGGATTCCCCAGGGCTTGGCCCACAGGTCGCACACGAGCCAATCGAGCGTCGATGCATCGAGGTGGAACAGGAAGGGTGCGACGGCCAGATCCTCCTCGCGCCGTGGCGCCTCCCAAAGGCAGCAGGCGCGATCCGGCCCAAGGGCCCGGGCACGTTTCGGTACCCCGGGCTCGTCGCAGGCGTCCAGGATCGCCCACAGCCGGCCGCCGACGACGAGGGCATCGAGGTCCTGACGGGTCGTCGGTCGCGAGACGATGCCGCTCATGGCTAGCGCATGGCAACGAGCGGTGAACCGGAACGGCGGGCAGCCTGCATGCACGACCCCGGACCGCCAGAGCCACCCCCGGCCCCGTCGGCGCCTCCGCCGCCACCCGAGTCGCCACCCGAGCCGATGAGGACCGTGAAACAGCCCAGCATGATCGTGCCACCGTGCGCGGTCATGTCGGTCACCCTCGCGGCGGGCAGGCCGCCGATCAGGACGGTGGGTGCACCGGGGGGCAGGATCACGTCGATCGGCCCCACGCAGACGGCCTGAGCGCTGATGGTGGCGGCCGGCAGGTTCCCGATGAGCACCGTGGGTTTGCCCGGAGGGAGGATAGGCCCGCCGACATGAGGAACCAGGACGGTGACGAGCGGGCAGGCGTGAAAGTCGGTCATCCGGGCCGCGGGCAGGCTCATCGCCGTTTCCTCGTGAGGCGGCGGGCGGCCAGCGGTAGGTTCGGAATCGTCATGTCCCGGATCTCATCACAGAGTATTGGGCGGCACCCCTGGACTGTCAAGGCTCGGGCTGGGAGAAGGATGCGCCTCGACCCGCAGCCTGTTCCCGGGCAGGAAGGGTGTCGATGCGGAGGCCGCCGCGCAGCCAGGCCCGGGCACCGCGTGTCGCGCAGGGCCGTGGCTTGGGAGAGATCGTTTACGGCAGGTCGTGCCTCCATGTCGGGCGATGACGGGCGATTGACCCGGCGCGAGAGGCGTGGAAGACTCCGTGGCTGGATGAAAGGGGGATGTATGAAGCGAAGATCGCTTGCCGTCGTCCTGCCAGCGCTCCTCGTAGCGGTGGCGGCCGGCGCCCAGCAGGTGCAGGTGCGCGAGGAGATGCTTCCCAATGGAATGCGCTTCCTGCTTGTGGAACGGCAAGACGCACCCACCGTGAGCTGCGGCTTCGTGGCGAAGGTCGGGGCGGTCAACGAGCCCCAGGGCATCACCGGGCTCACCCACCTGCTCGAGCACATGATGTTCAAGGGCACCAGGACCATTGGCACCTCCGACTGGGCTCGCGACGAGGCCATCATCAAGCAGCAGGACGAGGTGCGGGCCGAGATGGAGAAGGAGCTTACCGTCCTGAGAGGGAAGCTGCGGCGAGGCGAAATCTCCGGCTCCATCTACGACCCGGCCAACGCCACGCCCCGGCTCAAGGAGCTGAAGGACCAGTACGAAAAGCTGGCCGCAGCCGAGAAGGACGTCATCGTCAAGGATGAGCTTGATCAGATCTACACCCAGCAGGGTGCATCTGGCCTCAACGCGGGAACCTCCGAGGACCAGACGTTCTACTTCATCACGCTGCCGACCAACAAGCTGGAGCTGTGGTTCTGGATGGAGTCGGACCGCCTGTCGAACCCCGTGATGCGCGAGTTCTACTCCGAACGCGACGTGGTGCGGGAGGAGCGCCGTCTGTCTGTCGAGTCCACGCCGACGGGTCAGCAGGAAGAGGCGTTCGACGCCATGTTCTGGCAGTCCTCGCCGTACTCCCACCCGGTGATCGGCTGGCCGTCGGACATCGAGTCGGTGACCCGCCAGCAAGCCGAACGGTACGTGGCGACCTACTACGCGCCCAACAACCTGACGGCGGTGCTGGTCGGCGACTTCAAGCCGGACCAGGCCATGGAGCTGGCGCACCGGTACTTCGGACGCATCCCGCGGGGTCAGGTGCCGCCGCCGGAGATGGTCACGACTGAGCCCAGGCCGATCGCCGAGAAGCGCATGGCATCCGCGGCCGAGACCAACCCCGAGGTCACCATCCGCTTCCACACCGTCGCCTTCAACCACAAGGACAGCTTTGCTCTTGAGGTGCTCTCGAGCCTCCTCAACCGCCGCACCGGGCGACTCTACAAGGCGTTGGTGGAGGACAAGAAGCTGGCCGTGGGAGAGCCCACCGGGTTTGCCCGGGACATGAAGTACGAGGGGTACTTCGAGCTTTCGGCCGAGATCAAGGACGGTGTCGACCCGAAGTCGGTCGAGGACGGGCTGATGGCCGAGCTGGACCGGCTGGGCAAGGAGCCGGTGGGCGAGCGGGAGCTCAAGAAGGTCAAGAACCAGATGCTCGCCGACTCGTTCCGGCGGCTGCAGTCCAACTTCTACCTGCTGCTTCAGCTTCTCCTCTACGACTCCTGGGGCGACTGGCACTACCTCAACGACAGCCCTGCCAGGCTGCAGGCGGTGACGGCGGAGGATGTGCAGCGTGTCGTCAAGGCCTATCTGTCGGCCGACAAGAGAAGCGTCCTCGTGTTCACACGCAAGGCCGGCAGTGCCCCGGAGGACCCGGAGATCGCCTCCCTTCCCCCACAGATGAAGCCGATGGTTCAGAAGCAGGCCGCGGCGATCGCCGAGATGACCGACAAGGCGCAGCTCGAGCAGATGCTGGCGCAGTACCAGCAGGGCGCCGGTCAGGCTCCCCCACAGGTGCGGCCCGCACTCAACATCCTCATCAAGAAGCTCCAGGCGCGCCTGGAAGCGCTGGGCGCTGCGGCCCCAGGGGGCATGAAGCCTCCCGCGCAGCCCCAGGGCGGAAAGGAGAACTGACGATGCGCCGCGCACTCCCTGCAGTGGCCTTGATCGCCCTGTGCATGGCCGCCGTGGCGGCGGCCCAGATCCCGACCCGACCCGAGCAGCTCACCTATCCCGGCCTTGACTGGAAGATCCCAGACGCCGGCGCCATGCGCGCTGTCCTGGCCAACGGTGTGGCGGTGTACCTGGCCGAGGACCGGATGCTGCCTCTGGTGAGCATCCAGGTGCAATTCCGCGGCGGTCGCTACCTCGAGCCGGCCGGCAAGGAAGGTGTTGCCAGCCTGACCGGCACGGTGTGGCGCACCGGTGGGGCGGGAGATCTCGACCCCAAGGCCCTCGACGAGGAGCTGGACGAGCTCGCCGCGCAGCTCTCGACATCCGTTGGGGACGTGACCGGCTCGGTCAACCTGAACCTGCTTTCCAAAGATGTAGACCGGGGCCTCCACTTGTTGATGCTCGTGCTCCAGAAGCCGCGCTTCGAGGCCGATCGGCTGGCGAAGGCCAAGGAGGACCTGATCTCCGACCTCAAGCGGCGCAACGACGAGACAGCCGACATCGAGGGCCGAGAGTGGAACCGCCTGCTTTACGGTGAGGGCTTCTGGCTCAACCGATTGGCGACGAAGGCGTCGGTGGACGGGATCGTCCAGGCCGACCT
>DAONEV010000249.1:0-6589 GCA_035403265.1 Thermoanaerobaculaceae bacterium
GGGCGGTGCGCGCCGCCAGGACCGCGAGCATCAGGTAGGCGCCGCCATGCAGCACCACGTCGGAGAACTGTCGCAGCGCCCTCGGGATGCGCGGCCGGATGCCCAGGAACATGAAGGCGAACGACACCACCAGTGTGGCAACCAGCCAGGCGATGGCGGCGCGGCGACCTGTCAAGGGGAACATCGAAGCCTGCTCAGGGGCGAGGGAAGAAGTACATCAGCCATCCCAACGCCACCGCCCCGACCATCAGGGCGCCAAACACCTTCCAGAAGTAGAACCAGCGCTCACGGCGGCCGTGCTTCCACAGGAAGGAGAAGTAGATCGCCACCAGCAGGGCGTGAAGGGTCATCAGGGAGAGATGATCCACCATCACCACTCCTTGTGGCCCTGGACGATGTCGTGGACGTCCAGCAGCAGCAGCAGGTTCATCATTCCGGCGGTGAGCAGGAAGGTGTTGCCGTACTCAAAGGAGGCGGACGTCACGACGCCCTGCCCCAGCCCGAGGGACTTGGCGACGAAGAACAGCGTGCCGTTGCCGATGCTGGCGATGGCCGCCAGGTAGGAGAGCGGGTCCCCCGCGGTCGGCAGGATGAGCTCGCCCTGCAGGACCAGCCCGACCACGAAGGCGATCGCGATCACCACGAAGAACACCGAGGCGCGCAGCCGCCGGCCCAGCAGGAAGTGGCCCAGCCCCGGTATCAGCCACGCCAGCGCCAGCAGGAGCGGCAGCGGCAGGCGGAAGAGAGGCTGTGGATGGCTCGTGGCAGGTTGTTCAGTCATGGCGCCCGTCCAGTACCTCGCGCAGTCGCGCCCAGGTCGTGGGGAGGTCCTCGGGCAGCACCCGCACCTCGCCGGCCACCGTCATGAAGTTCGTGTCACCGCGCCAGCGCGGCACGATGTGCAGGTGAAGGTGGTCGGCGATCCCAGCCCCGGCCGATTCCCCGAGGTTCATGCCCAGGTTGAAGCCGTGGGGATGGTAGAGGCTTTCGAGCCCTCGCACCACCCGCTGCGCCACCTCCATGAGATCCGCCATGGTGGCGGGATCGAGGGCCGTGAAGTCGGCCACGTGCTCGAACGGCGCCACCATCGCGTGCCCGGAGGTGTATGGGAACCGGTTGAGGAGCGCAAACGCCCGTGCGCCATGGCACAGGGTCAGCGTTTCCGACTCACCGCCCGCGGCCTGGCACAGCACACAGCCGGGGGCCGCACTGGCCCCCGACACGTAGGCGTACCGCCACGGAGCGAACAACCGCTGCAACAGCCCCTCACTTACCGCCAAGAACCGCGCGGAGCTGCTTCCCCGGCTTGAAGTACGGCACCAGCTTGGGCGCCACCTTTACCTTCGCTCCGGTGCGTGGGTTGCGCCCGGTACGGGCCTGCCGCTGGCGGGTCCGGAACGAGCCGAAGCCTCGCAGCTCAACCTTCTCGCCGTCGCGGATCGCCGCGACCACGCCATCCAGCACGATCCTGAGGGTCTCTGCCGCCTCGCGCCGCGTCAGCCCTACCTCGTCGGCAAGCACCTTGATGATGTCAGCCTTGGTCATTCCGACTCCTCCTCAAGCTCAGGCCCGCTGGCTGACACTTCCGGCGTGTCGTCGGTCGGCTCAGCCGCGGGTGTCTCGTCGAGTTTCTCGATTTCCTGCTCCGGCAGTTGATCCACCACGACCTCCTCGGCCTCTACCACCGGGGGGACCTCGGCGCCGGGCTCGCTCTCGGGCTGGGCAATGCCGCGCAGCGAGAGACCGATCCGCCGCTCGTTCCAGTCGACGCGGATCAACCTCGTGCGGACCTTCTGGCCGCGCTCGAAGGCGCCCGCCAGGGTCTGGGTGCCGTGCCGCTCCACCTCGGAGATGTGACACAACCCCTCGACGCCTGGCGCCAGCTCCACGAACAGCCCGAAGTCCGTGACGTTCGTGACAAATCCTTCCACCTCGTCGCCGACCTGCTGCGTGGACGCGAACTCCTCCCATTCGTTGGGCAGGAGCTCCTTCATGGACAGCGAGATACGCTGCGCCGGAACGTCCATGGCCGTGATCACCGCCTCGACCTCCTGGCCCTTCTGCACGACCTCGGAGGGGTGGGAGATGCGCCGCGTCCAGGCCATGTCGGAGACATGCACGAGCCCGTCCACACCCGGCTCGAGCTCGACGAAGGCGCCGAAGTCGGTCAGGTTCCGGACCACGCCCTTGACCTTGCTCCCAACGCGGAAGCGGGTCGCGAAGTCCTCCCAGGGGTTGGGCTCGGCCTGCCGCAAGGACAGGGAGAGGCGCCGCTTCTCGACGTCGACCTCGGTGATGATGACGTCGACGGTCTGGTTGCCCTGGACGATGGACCTCGGGTTCTTGACCTTCTTGGTCCATGACATCTCGGACACGTGGATGAGGCCCTCGACGCCCTCCTCCAGCTCGACGAAGGCGCCGTAGTCGACGACGTTGGTGATGCGGCCCGAGACCTTCTTGGAGACCGGGTAGCGGGCCTCGACGTGCGTCCATGGATCCTCGAAGCGTTGCCGGTATCCCAGCGACACCCGCTCCTTGTCCTTGTCGACGCGTAGCACCACGACCTTCACCTCGTCACCAACCTTGAAATACTCGTTGGGATGGCCGACGCGGCCCCAGGAGATGTCGGTCACGTGCAGCAGGCCGTCGATGCCGCCCAGGTCGATGAACACCCCGTAGTCCGTGATGTTCTTGACCGTGCCGGTGACGATGGTCCCCTCTTCCAGGCGGCCGAGGGTCTCGTCCTTCTGGACCGAGAGGCTCTCCTCGACGAGGGCCTTGCGGGAGAGCACGACATTCGCGCGCCGCTGGTCGAAGTTGATGATCCGGGCCTCGACCTCCTCACCCAGGTAGTCCTCCAGGCGCCGGACCGGTCGCACATCGACCAGGGAGCCGGGCAGGAATGCCCGCACGCCGATGTCGACAGCGAGGCCACCCTTGACGCGCTCCACCACCTTGCCGCGGACCGGCGCGCCCTGGCGGAAGGCCGTCTCGAGGACGTCCCAGACGCGCATCTTGGCGGCGCGCTCGCGCGACAGCCTGATCTCACCCATCATCTCGTCGAAGCGCTCGACGAGGACGTCCACCTCGTCGCCCGGCTTCACCGTGACCTTGCCTTCACGATCCAGGAACTCCCCGCGCGGGATCATCCCTTCGGACTTGAAGCCGATGTCGACCACCACGTCGGATTCGGTGACGGCGACGACAGTGCCACGCACCACTTCCCCTTCGCGCAGGGTGTGGAAGGACTCCTCCACAAGCTCGCGCAGTTGCGAGCGGGCAGAGTCCGCGTTCTGGGGTTGGGTTGGCGGGTTGTGTTCCTTGTCCTGACTGTTAACCACTGAGCCTCCTCGCGATGCCCGGAACCGGGCATCTCGCCGCATGTTCCACAAGCCGCACAATATACGAATCATGAGGGGCCGCTGTCAAGGGGTCTGGACGCACGGGGATGGCCGCGAGGGCACAACCGGTGTCGTTGAGATCAGCTCAGTCTCGACAACGATCGACCGGTCAGGAGCGCGAGCACACGCTCGACGACCGCCGCCAGGTCGAGCCCCGAGGTGTCCAGGACAACGGCGTCGGGGGCGGGCTTGAGCGGGGAGTCGGCACGGGTGGAGTCGCGCAGGTCGCGCTGGCGCTGCTCGTCCAGCACCTGCTCCCAGGTCGACTTCACGCCCTTGCGCTGCAGCTCGTCGAAACGCCGCTGCGCGCGCACCTCGGGTGATGCCGTGAGGAAGACCTTCAGGTCCGCGTCGGGGAAGACCACCGTCCCGATGTCCCGCCCTTCGATGACACCGCCGGTCGCCGCGGCCAGTTGACGCTGCTGCCGAACCATCTCCCGCCGCACGCCCGGAACCGCGGAGACGACCGAGGCCATGACCGATGCCTCCGGCGTACGCAGCTCGTCCGTGACGTCCGCGCCATCGACCAGCACCCGCTGGGCCCGGGGATCGTCCGCGAACGTGATGCGGATGAGAGAGGCCAGCTCGATGACCTGCTCCTCGCAAGCTGGCTTGAGCGGGGGCCGGATACAGCGTCCCATCGCCGCGACACCAACGGCGCGGTACATCGCGCCGGTGTCCAGGTACGGCACCCCGAGGCGCATCGCCACCTCGCGGGCGGTCGCGGATTTGCCCGCCCCCGCCGGCCCGTCAATCGCGACAATCAGTGGCCGCACGCTCATTGGGAGGAGTTTACCTCAGAGAGACGACGGCCCCCGCAGTGCTAACCTGCGCCCATGCGCGTCTACCTCTGTGCCGCCATGACGAACGCCGACCGCAGACTGGCCGACATCACCGCTCTGCTCGCCGCCGTCGAGCAGGCCGGCCACCAGGTCCCGACCCGCCACATTGCCGCCCACAACGCCCGCGAGTTGGACCTCGGTCTCTCCGACCATGAGCTGGCGGCTCGCGACCTCGCCTGGCTCGAGGCTGCGGATGCGGTCGTGGCCGAGGTGACGACCCCGTCCCACGGCGTCGGCGTCGAAGTCACGCACGCGGTGCACGTCGGCAAGCCGGTACTCGTCATCCACCGTGAGGGCGCCGTCGTCTCCCGCCTCCTCACCGGCCTTCCAGGCGTCCAGCGCGCCACCTACGCCACCACCGACGACGCGGCAGCCCTCGCGCTGGGCTTCCTCCAGAGCATCGGGAGCTGACTCTTCTCCGGGGCGCGCTCCTCGTTCAACGGAAGATCCACCGTGTGGCGCGCTCCCCCTTCATCGGAGCCAGGTTCCACACTCACCAATGGCGTCCGTCATTTCTGGGAGGACGACCTCGACGCTGGCTAGCACCAGGAAGCGGCTGGACGAGGAGAGTGTGGAAGCTGGCACCGGGCTGGCACCGGGCTGACACCGGGCTGGTACCGAGCCCCCACCCCATCGTGTCACGTCAGTGCGGTAGCTCCTGAGATGCGGGTGGGCGGGTGGAGTTGATTCGCTGATCTCCTGATCCGCTGATCTGCCGGGTGGGGGTCCTTGCGCCTTGAGCCTGCAGGCTTGAGCCTGTCCCGGTGGGCGGTCAGGCGTTTTCGAAGGCGAGCGATTCGGTCAGGCGCGGGTCACGCTCGGCGAGCAGGGAATGTCGGCGCAGGGCGAGGACCGTCGCGGCGACGCCCAGCGCGGCAACGGCCACCAAGACCGTGAAATCCACGAGCTGCGGCATGGCGCTCCCGGGGCTCACCTCGGGCATCACCAGCCAGTAGAGGTCCACCCAGTGCACGAGGAGGATCCACACCGCGGCCACGGCGAGCGTGCGGGGGCGGCGCTTGGGCGTACGCGAGAGCAGCGCCAGGAAGGGCAGCAGGAACTGCCCGAACACCAGCTTCAGCCCGACCCACCCCCAGCCGTGGCTCTGCCGGCGCACGAACCAGCCGGTCTCCTCGGGGATCGCCGCGTACCAGTAGAGCATGTACTGGGAGAACGCGATGTACGCCCAGAAGACGGTGAACGCGAAGAGCAGCTTGCCCAGGTCGTGGTAGTGCTCGACGGTGATGGCGCGGCGCAGCAGTCCGGCCCGCTGCACGAGTAACGCGATCACGGTCAGTAACGCCACGAACCCCACCAGCGCCCCCGAGAAGTAGTAGACCCCAAAGATGGTCGAGAACCAGTGCGGGTCGAGGGACATCAACAGGTCGAAGGAGGCGAAGGTGAGGGTCAGGGCGAAGGCGATCATGGCGGGTGCCGCGCGCCGCTGCATGAGCAGGGACAGCCCAGGGTCTCCCGTCTCGTCCTGCAGGTGCGAGCGACCGGCAAAGAACCTGGCCAGGAGCACCCACACGACGAAAAACAGGACGAGGCGCACGACGAAGAACGGCACGTTGAGGTAGGCGGACTTCACCTGCAGGAGCGGATCCGCAGCCACCACGTCCCGGCGGACCCAGGGGTAGAGCATGGGCATGAAGGCGAGCACAGGCACGGCCATGACGGCCCAGAACGGCAGGGTGGACGCCACACCCTCGGCCAGGCGCCGCACGACCACCGACCAACCGGCTCGGGTCAGGTGCTGGAGGATGACGAAGAACAGAGCCCCCAGGGCAAGTGACAGCCCCCAGGCGAAGCTCGTGAGGTACGCGAACGCCAGGCGCTTGAAGCCATCGCTCGTGAAGGCCGCGAGGGCGACGCTGACCACGATCCCCGCCAGCCCGACGCCGGCCGCCACCCGCCACAGTCGCTCCGCCCCGGCTCCCAGCCGCCGCTCGTCCTGCACGATGTCCGGTGTGCTCATCACGATCCCTACCTGAGGTTCGCGCGCTCGGCCGGCGGCACGTCGCCGAGGGACGCATGCTGGCTGCGCTGCAGGGCACGCACGTAGGCGACGATCGCCCAGCGGTCGTGCACGTCGATCTGGGCGCCGTACGAGGGCATGTTGCGAACACCGTGGAAGATGGTGTCGAAGATCTGCCCGAGGGCGAGGCCACGGCTCTGGTCCGTATGCAGGGAGCTGGGCGGCACCCAGGTGCCTTCGGCGAGTGCCTCGGCGCGCTTCGAGACCGGGCCGTCGCCGAACCCGGAAAGCCCGTGGCACGGCGAGCAGTAGATCTCGTACCGCTGCCTGCCTCGGAGCTTTAGCCCATCGACGACGACCACCGGCAG
>DAONEV010000250.1:0-972 GCA_035403265.1 Thermoanaerobaculaceae bacterium
AAGGACGAGCCGAAGCTGGCTGAGCTCGTCAAGGTGTTCCTGGTCGAGAGGGGTTTCACGGTCCTGGTCGCCCACGACGGCGACAAGGGCCTGGAGATCGCGCGGCGGGAGAAGCCGGAGCTGGTGCTGTCCGATGTCCTCCTGCCCCGTCTGATCGGCTGGGAGCTCTGTCGCCGCATCAAGGCGGACTCCACCCTCCAGGGAACGCGGGTGATTCTGATGACCGCCGTGTACACCAAGTCCCGGTACCGGAACGACGCGACCGAGGCTGGGGCCGACGACTTCGTGAGCAAGCCGCTGGATCTCGAGGACCTGGCCCTCCGGCTGGAGAGCCTGCTCCCGGTCACAAGGCCGGCATCTCGCAGGAGGGCCGTGAGCGGTGGACCCCCGCCTCCGAGTGGCAACCGCGATCCGGAGCCTCCGGACCAGGCCGCCAACGGGCTGCAGCGGACCCTGGTGCCGATGGGGCCGGAGCCGGTTTCCAGCCCCATCTCCACGAATGCAGCCGCGGCGTGGCCTGAATCCGGTCCCCCGGAGCCGCCCCGTCGCCAGCGCCCGGAGCCCACCATTGACATCGACGCGACGCTGGCGGATCTGGTTCCGCCTCGCCGCGGCGTGCCGAAACCGACGCCTACCGAGTCGCATTTCGACGAGCGCCTGGCCGCGATGCACCGCCGGTTCGCCGCCGCCCTCCCTGCCACGCTCGCCGAGATCGAGCACGTCTGGGCGACAGCGGCGGGAGGGCGCGAGACCAGCCTGTGGGAGGACCTCGCCCGGCGGGCGCACGATCTCGCGGGAAGCGCCGGCTCGTTCGGCTTTCCGGCCGTGGGTGACGCCGCGCGCGAGCTCGAAGAGGTGGTGCGCACGCTGCTGGAGAGCGGCTCGCTGCCCGGCGGGAAGGGTCGCCTCGCCGTGAAGCAGCACGTCGAGCGCCTCGGTGCCCTCGTCAACTTGCTTTAGTCTGACGCCTTC
>DAONEV010000250.1:982-6588 GCA_035403265.1 Thermoanaerobaculaceae bacterium
TCAGTCGTACCAGACCCGACCGACGAAGTCCGGATGGAAGCTGGCGTAGCCGTGCCGCAGGACGCCGGCCGAGTAGGACTCCTCGAACAGCGGGCGCAAGTGGAGGGTGAACTGCGAGAGGGTAGTTCCCTTGGCGACGTCCTCGTCGAAGAGAAGGGCGGGACCCCGGCGGTGCCGTCCCAGGTGGTGCAGGTCGGTGGGGCCGATCACCGGTTGCTCGTCGTTGCGCTTGAACATCGAGAAGCGGATGAAGTAGAGGGGAGCCTCCAGCAGGGTTGCCAGGACCAGGGCCGAAGTGATCGAGCCGTGCGCGGCGCCAACGATGATCACGGGCCGGACGCGGCTCCGGATCTCGTCGGTGAGGTCTCGGATCTTGGCCGGCTCGGAGGCACGCCAGGTGTACTTGTCCCTGGTGCTGGTGTAGACGAAGTCGCCTACCCCGACCGGGATGCCCGACGCCAGGGCCGCCAGCCGCGGCCGGGCCGAGTCGTCGAGGCGGAAAACCGCGAGGCAGGCCTCGATGGCCTCGAGGAAGAAGCTCTGGGCGCCATCGAGGAGGCTCGATGGATAGGCGATCTGGCCTCTTGTCCGCTCGCTGACCTCGAAGTAGTGGGTGGGGTGGAGCGGGAGGCCGTGCTCGATGCAGACCTTGTAGTTCAGGGCCACGTTGACGAGGGCCGGCGTCAGCAGGTAGAGGTCCAGACAGGCATCCCAAAACGCCGCGGGGGCGGCTGACGGGGCAGCGAGTGCGGCTACCGTCCCGCTCTGCACGGTAGCCAGTCGATCCTGGACGACTCTCAGGGCTTCCCGATAGCCGAGCTCAAATGCCATGGCCTCGGGCGGGTCCTCCCAGTCGGCGTAGATCAGTCGGTGGAGCATGCGGCCCCCAGGCTCCATCGTACAGGCTCCCGCCGACCGGCGCCCTGCCCTCGACGCGAGCCTATACTTGGCACATGACCACCACGACGCCCCTTGCCCGCCAGGCCGCCCGGATTGGCCGGATCGCGGCGATTGTCGTTCTCCTTCTCGTGCCTGAGGTCGGGGTGCCCCAGCCGCTCCCGGCGGGAGGAGTGCCTCCGCCGCCTGGGGGAGGGCTTGACGCCTCGCTGCTGGATGTCACCAGCGTGCTCGATGCGAACGCCCTCGGACCGGTGGCCCGGGGCGCGACCCGGCTCGACCTGGGCGGACGGCAGGTGGCGCTCGCCGAGCTGCTGGGCTGGATCCATGCCTTCGCCGTCGAGGAAGGGCGCCCGCTGTCCGCCAGCGACCACGCGGCGCGCCTGCATCGCGCCGGCGAGCTGTCGCGGATGCTCCGGCAAGCCCGGGGCGCGCTGCAAAACGGTCGGGGCGGTCCGGCCGTGGGGAGGAACCTGGCCGTCCTGGCTGCGTTCGACCGACTCGCCGGCCAGCTCGACGGCCTGGTTCGGGCGCCTGGCCTGCGTGGCGGTCCGGGCCCAATGCCGGGAGGCCAGCTCGGCGCCGTGCCAGGGGGGCTCCCTTCAGGCATGCCCGGTGGGCTGCCGGGAGCACCGGGACTGGCGCACGGGGCTCCCTCGGGGCTCGGGTTGCCGGTGGGTGGTGGCATTTCGGGCGTGGGACCCGGCGCTGGCATGACGGGGCTGCCGACAGGCGGGGTGCCAGGGGCTCCCCCCGGTCTGCCATCCGGGGTGGCAGACCCCGGCGGTCCGGGCGCGCTCGGAGTGCCGGGGACCGGCACGCCTCTGGGCGGACCGGGAGCGCTGACGCCCCTGGCAGGGATTGCAGGCGGTCCAGGCTTGCCGGGTGCGGCGGGCCCCAAACCCGGTATCGCCGGAGCTCCCGGTTTGCCGGGCGGCGGAGCTCCGGGAGTCAAGAAGGCCGGGCTTCCTGGTCTTGCCGGGGGTTCCAAAGCCGGAGGCGTGCCGAAGGGGCTGCCTGGAGTTGCCACGCCACCGGCGGCGCTGCCCACTGCTGGACCCCAGCCGCCATCCTCCTGACGAACGGTTGCCGGGACGAGTGCCGGTGGGCTGGAATCAGGACGCGGACCGCCAGTGGCGGATCTTCATGCGAGCGGCTTGCCACGCGACCCACGCCGCGACGGCCACGCCGCGGGCTCTGCCGTCGCGCCGGGTGATGCGGGCGACGCTCCAGTGCACGATCGAGCTCGGCGGGATGGAGCGGTCCGCCTGGGGTCTGGGGACCAGCTCGATGGCCTCCGAAGGGCAGGTGATCGCGCAGACGCCGCATCCGATGCAGCGGTCCGTGTTGACGGCATAGAACTCGCCGTTCTCGGCGATGGCCGACATCGGGCAGCGCTCGGTCGCACAGAGACCGCAGCCTGAGCACGCTTCCGGCGCGATGCGGGCCGCGTAGTTGCTCCGGACCAGCATCTGGGGAGCGGCGAACTCCCGGACGCCACGCAAGAAGCCGCAGCAGCACGAGCAGCAGTTGCAGACGAAGAACGGGTCCCCCTGAGCGTTGTAGGTGCAGTGAACGAGCCCTTCGCGTTCGGCGAGGTCCAGTACCGCATGCGCCTCCTCCCGGCTGATGACGCGCCCCCAGCTCGGCACGTCCCGGTAGGCGTCGGGCTCCTTGGCCATGGACATGCAGGTCTCCGCCGGGTGGTGGCAAGGGTGTCCGAGCAAGGCCTGTTCCTCGCGACAGATGCAGGGCGACACCCGGAACGCTCCCGCCCGGTCGATGGCCGCCCGCAGGTCGTCGTAGGGAAGCACCTGGGCGCGAGCCTCGATGTGCCTGCCGACCGGGATCACCCGCGCAAGCGCCGGCTGGCGACCTCCCAGCTCCTGCATCAGGGTGGGGAAGTACTCCTCGACCATTCCCGCCAGCTCCCGGTCGAGGCGGCCGACCTGGAACTCGTAGATGCCGATGACAAAGGGCACCAGCGCGTAGCAAAGCGTGCCGTCCTGGCGGAACGCCCCGATCAAACCGCGGGCCGCCATGTCGTCGAGCCTGGACTGCACCTCGGCCAGAGGCTGCCCGAGCCGGTGGGCCACGGTCCCGGCGGTCTCCGGGAAGGGCTTGATCTGTAGCGCCCAGGCGGCGTCGAGAGGGGAGAACAGCTTGCGCAGGATCCGCAGCTCGACTCCGCTGGGGGAAGGCGGGAAGCCGTGGGGGAGCCTGTCGAGCTTGCGGGCGAGCCGCGTGTACACGTCGTCCATACGTGCGCTCCGATCGTGAGGTCATTGTGGTCCCTGGTAGCGCCTGATGCCAGGTCCGACGAGGGCGGGAGGGAAGACGACATCCGCTCGTGATCCGCTGCGCCGGGTGACGGGGCCGTGGCGGCAAGTGCCGCCGAACGGCCATGACGGTTCGGGCGGCCACAGGCTTCGAGCGCCTGGAATCCCCGGGGGCTTGCAGACGGTTGTCACGGCTGATTGGTACGGCGGACCGGAGGTGACCATGAGCAATCGTGAGTTCTACAGTGCACGCGTGAAGGCAGAAGCTCCGGCCTTCAGCAAGGTGATTCGGGCGCTGCCGCTCGCCCGCGGGGACTACCGGCCACACCCGCGGTCGCGCTCGGCGGCCGAGCTGGCGTGGGTGCTCGCCGGCGAGGTGCAGGGTGCCGTCGCGCTGGTCGAAACCCACCGGGCCGAGTGGGACGAGTCGACGAGCGCTCGGGGCCTGGAGGGTGCCGCGGAGGCCTTTGAGCAGGCGCAGGCGAGACTGCTCGAGCTCCTGGCGGGGGTCGATGACGCGGCGTGGGCGAAGGAGGCCCAGATGCTCATGGGCGGCCAGGTCGGCTGGACGGCGCCCCTGGGCGAGATGCTCTGGGGCTTTCTGTTCGACGCCATCCACCACCGGGGCCAGCTTTCGACGTATCTTCGTCCCATGGGTGGCAAGGTCCCGTCGATCTACGGACCCTCGGGCGACGAGCCCATGGGTTAGACCTCGGCGGAGGCGGAAGGTGGCGCCTTCGCCTGGCTGCAGCTCGGGATCGGTTGGCAGGGACGCGTGTCGACGGTCCGTGCTGGCGGAAATGGAGGCGGGGAGATGAGAGGCCGGATTCGCACCGTTGCTGTCTGCGTCGTTGCGCTGGGGTTGCGTCCGGGTTTCGCCGCGGTCCAGGCAGTGACGTTCGACTTCGACACCGCCACGCCGGTGCTCGCGACCGGCCAGAGCCTGCCTCTCGATCAGTCGACTGGAGGGGTCTCGGCGCAGTTCAGCGGGCCATTCTCCGTCCAGACTGACGGCACCGCGGGCATTCACCTATCGGCCTTCTCAGGTAAATACCTGTATCCAAGAACACTGGCGATCGACAAGTTGACGATCGGCTTTGGCCGCCGGCTCACGGGGATCACGCTTACGTTTGCGACCGCCGACTTCCAGCAAGCCGAGGTGCCGACGACCATCCAACTGACCGCGTACCTGGGGTCGACCGGGACCCCTGCCGTGGGCTCGGCGACGGCGCACGGGACCTACGGAACCGACACGATGCCCGAGGGCACGCTTGCCTTCGACTCGGCTGGCCAGCCGTTCGACTTTGTCGAGATCGTCATCCCTCCGGGGCCATTGGTGGCGTCGAACTTTCTCGTCGACAACGTGATCGTCACTCCGGTGCTCCGACCGGCACTGCCGATTCGCCGACACCTCGCCAGGGCCCCGTCGGCGGTCCGGCCGACTCTGCAACCCTGAGCCGGAGCGTGGGTTCGGGCGGGTCGGGGCGAGCCAGCCCCCCTTCAGGTCGTGGTGGTTGCCGGCGTGGGGGTTTCCGCCTACCATCCAGGCATGGTCAGAGTCATCGGTCTGCTCGAGAAGTTGGGCCTGGTGTATGGCGGGGAGCCGGACTCCTCGGCGGCTCAGCCCGGTGAGGCGGAGTCCACGCCCATGTTGGCCTCCAACGCCGCCTCGGGTTCCCCGGCGAAGGTCCCTGCTGGGCTACCGGTCCCGGAGGTCAAGCTCGACACGGCCGCGATCGAGCGGGCGCCGGGCAGCGACGAGTGGGCGCTGGAGCAGGTCTACGCCAGTGCCGGGATTCAGGCGCCCGCCAACGGCTTCACGGTCTACCGGCTGATCGAGATGCTCGAAGCGGAGGAGTTCCGCGGGCTCGATGAGCCTACCCGGGCCAGGGTCATCCGCGGGATGCTGCGGCGGCTCCCGACCGGGGCCGTGGAGGTGGATGACATCGTCCGCGACGCCGCAGTCCGCGATCGTGCCCTCGATGCCTTCGAGCGCTTCCTCTCTGACCGCGTGACGCGGCTCGCGAAAGAGGTCGAGGAGAAGAACAAGGCCCTGCAGCAGGAGATCGACGAGCTCACCGTCCGCAACGGCAAGCTCATGGATGGCAACCGGGCGGGCGTCGAGCAGGAGAAGGCGAAGCTCGGGCGTTGGCAGGCCCGCAAGCGGGCCGAGGAGGATCGTCTCTTCGCGGCGGTCCAGCCCTTCGTCGAGCACAACCCGGTCACCCGGTCCGAGGCCCCGGCCGCGCCCGCGGACGCGCCGAAGTAGCCGCGAATCAGCTCCAGATCTGGCAGCGAGCCACGCACACGCCGCGACGTGGTCATTCCGAGTCGGTGCTGGTGACCTCGTGATCCCAGGACACGGAGCCCCGTCCTCGAGGTGGGCCGCCCCGGAGCTCGCCCGTCGTGGCCCGGCCTACGGGTGCTGGG
>DAONEV010000251.1:0-6548 GCA_035403265.1 Thermoanaerobaculaceae bacterium
CATCGGGGGCAGGGGGGCGGTCCTCCACGAGAGGCGACAGGCGGGCGACCAGCCACTCGAGTGCGGTGACGCGGGTCCTGGGCCGGGCGACGGGAGGGAAGATGCCATCCCAGTGGTCGCCGGCGAGGCCCGCGAGAATGGCGAGGCCGTCGGCCAGGCCCTTGTAGCCGTCCGTGATGAACAGGGCCAGGCACAGATAGGACGCCGTGGTCATGTCCTTGGACCTCTTGGAGAGGATCTCCAGGGACCAGGCCTTGACGGCCTTCCAGTCCACACCACCCTGGGTGGACGAGAGCGCGGTCAGCTTCTGGATCTCCGCTCGCAGGTCGAAGAAGGTGGAGTCGCCCTTGGGGTCTTCGCCGAAGGGAGCGGCTCCATCGAAGGGCTTCAAACATGCCTCGAAGTCGTCGCCGAGCACATGGGGCATCTCGTACCTCCCGGGCCGCGCTCCTCCATCATGCCTCAAGTGGGTGGGGGATGGGACGTTCGCAAGAGGAGCAGTCCTGCCCGACCGAGCCGAACACGTAGTTGATCGGGATCGGTCGCGACAGGAGTGTCGCTCCTGCAACTGCGTTGGGGGCTCGTCAGGCCGACGAGGGCTCGGAGGCGACCCGCGGTGACACGGGGCCGGCGAGCCAGGCGGATAGCCACCACGAGGCGACGAGGAACGGCACGGCGGCCAGCAGGTCCACCAGGTAGTGGTAGGTAAGCAGCACGGTGGCGGCGATCAGGAGCGAGCCGATGGGCAGCAGGGCATCGAAGACGTCCCGGGCTCGCCGCCGCGCGCACAGGAGCGTCGCCAGGGTCACCATCGTGTGGCCGGAGGGAAAAGCGTCGGTCTTGGTCGACTCCATCTCGTCCAGCAGCATGCGCAGGCGGCCGCCGACCAGGCCGTGGGGAAGTGACTCCCAGCGGTGCTTCGCCACGGTGGTGCGTGGCCCGTAAGCAGGGACAAGGAAGTAACCCGTGTAGGACACCATGAACGTTAGGACGATGGTCGCCGACACCCGCGCGATCTGGGGATCACGCCGCCAGGCCAGGACCACGACCAGGGTCAGGGGCAGGAAGAAGAACGAGGAGTAGGCGAGGCTGAGGATGTCGACGGACCATGACGGCAGGGGCATGGAGTACAGCGCCGTCTGCAGCTCCCGGCCCAGCAAGCGCTCGTCCCAGCCCATCAGGAGCGCATCGGCGACGCGCGGGTTGACGCTCGGAATGAGGACGCCAAGGCTCAGGAACGTGTAGGGGATGAACGGCGTCGGCAGGAGCTCGCGAAGCCAGTAGCGGACGCCACCTGGCTGCTCGCCGAGCAGCAGCGCCACCGCCGCGAGGCCGGCGGCAACCAGCACGAAGCGCAGGCCGGCCGCGAACGGCAAAGGCGAGAACGGCGACCAGGCGATGGCGGCCATGAGGAGGAGGGCGACGACGAGCCCACCCTCCGCCACCCGCAGGCGTCCCTTGCGGCCCCCGGACCCTGGTCGTAAGATGGCTCCTATGCTGTCACGCATCGTGGCGTCCTGCGGCCTCCTCTTGGCCCTCGCATCCTCCGGCTCGGCCGGAGAGCGAGTCGTGATTCTAACCCTGAAAGACTCGATCCAACCCGCTTCCCTGCGCTACTTGGAGCGGGGCTTCAAGGCGGCGGAGTCGAGCGGCGCCGCGGTCACCGTCATCGAGCTCAACACGCCTGGAGGCCTGCTGTCGTCGCTGCGCGAGATGACCACCGCCATCACCTCGGCGACACGGCCGGTCGTGGTGTTCGTCACACCCACCGGCGCCCAGGCGGCGAGTGCCGGTTTCTTCCTGCTCATGGCGGCCGATGTGGCGGCGATGGCGCCGGGCACCAATACCGGGGCGGCCCACCCGGTGGGCGGACAGGGCGAGGACCTCGCCGCAACGATGGGCGAGAAGGCGACCAACGACGCGGCGGCCCTGGTGCGGTCGCTGGCCACCCAGCGTGGGCGGAACACCGAGGCGGCCGAGAAGGCGGTCCGGGAGTCGGCCTCCTACACCGAGCGGGAGTCGCTCGAGAAGAAGCTCATCGACCTCGTGGCCAACGACCGGGCGGAGCTGCTCAAGGCCCTGGAAGGTCGAATCGTCAAGCGCTTCGACGGCCACGAGGAGACCCTGAAGCTTGGCGCGCCCGAGGTCGTCTCCATCGAGCCCAACGCTTCAGACAAGCTGCTCTCGGCCATAGCTCACCCGAACATCGCCTATCTGCTCTTGCTGGCGGGCATCGTCGGAATCTACTTCGAGCTCTCGCACCCGGGCGCCATCTTCCCCGGCGTCCTCGGAGGGATATCCTTGCTGCTGGCTCTCTTCGCGCTTTCGGTGCTGCCGGTCAACTACGTCGGCGCGCTGTTGATCGCCCTTGCAATCGGTTTCTTCATTGCGGAGGTCAAGGTGACCAGTTATGGCCTGCTGACCGTGGCCGGCCTGATCAGCTTCGTGATCGGTTCGCTCATGCTCGTCGATTCCCCGATCCCCGCCTTGCGTGTCGGTCTGGGGGTGGTGCTGCCGGCGGCGGTGATGGTGGCGGCCATCGTCATCTTCCTGCTCACGCGGGTGCTGCGTGTGCACCGCCAGGTGCCGCTCACCGGCGCCGAGGGACTGGTCGGCGAGGTCGCCGACGTCGTCCTGGACGTGGCGCCGCGCGGCAAGGTTTTCGTGCACGGAGAGTACTGGGAGGCCGAGTCGACCTCGGCGCTGGCGGTCGGGAGCCGCGCCCGGGTCGTTCGCGTGAGCGGGAAATACTTGATTGTCGAGCCTGTTGAGGGGACGCCGACGACATCGGCCTGGCCCTCGGCCTAGGAGGACGGAATGGCACCGCAGATCAACTTTGGCCTCATCGTGGCTGTCTTCATCGGCTTCATCCTGGTGATGAAGTGGATCAACATCCTGAACGAGTACGAGCGGGGCGTGATCTTCCGCCTCGGACGCGTGCTCGGCCAGCCGAAGGGCCCCGGCTTCGTCTTCGTGTTCTGGCCCATCGACCGCATGGTCAAGGTCAGCCTGCGGACCGTGGTGCTCGACGTGCCGCCCCAGGACGTCATCACGCGCGACAACGTCTCGGTGAAGGTCAACGCGGTCGTGTACTTCCGCGTCATGAGCCCGGTGCGGTGCATCATCGAGGTCGAGAACTACATGTACGCGACCTCCCAGCTCTCCCAGACGACGCTCCGCTCGATGCTAGGCGAGGTTGTGCTCGACGACCTGCTGGCCGAGCGGGAGAAGCTCAACCAGCGTCTCCAGGAGGTCATCGATCGCCACACCGACCCGTGGGGCGTCAAGGTCTCGCTCGTCGAGGTCAAGCAGGTGGACCTGCCCGAGTCGATGCAGCGTGCCATGGCCCGCCAGGCCGAGGCGGAGCGCGAGAAGCGCGCCAAGATCATCCACGCCGAGGGCGAGTTCCTGGCCGCCCAGCGCCTCTCCGAGGCGGCCGGCGTGATGCAGAAGGAGCCGGCCACCCTGCAGCTCCGCTACCTGCAGACCCTCACCGAGATCGCCACCGAGAAGAACTCGACGATCATCTTCCCGCTGCCCATCGACACGATCACGCAGTTCATGAACATGGTGAAGCGGGTGGGCGAGCCGCCGATCACGAAGTAAGACGGAGGCGGCAACGCAATGTCCGACCGCTACTACGAGGTGATCATCACCGGCCGCCAGATGGCTGCCCTGGTGGCCGGTGTGGTCATCCTGGTGCTCGCGGCGTTCGGCCTCGGCGTGGCCGTGCAGTTGCTGGAACCGGCGCCGGTTGGTGGCGCGGTCGCCGTCACGGCCGTGCCACCGCCCGCGTCTCTGCCGGGTCCCGAGCCGCAGGTCCCGACTCCGTCGCCAGCGCCCGCCGCGACCGCACTGGAGACGGCGCCGGTGCCCATGGCCACGGCCGCGGAGGTGGTGCCGCCCACCGCGAAGCCCGCGCCTCCGACCCTCGCGCCAGCCTCCACGGAAGCGCCGCCTCCCGCACCGACTGCCCGGGCCGAGACCCCGGAGCCGGCCGTTCCGGCGGTCGGGAGCGTGTGGGTGCAGGTGGCGGCGGTGTCCCGGCCCGACCTCGCGGACGGCGTCAAGCAGCGAGTCGTGGCGTTCGGGTTCAAGCCCGACCAACTGCATGTGGTCACCACGCCCAACGGGTTGTTCAAGGTGCGGCTGGGGGCGTTCCCGGACCTGGAAAGCGCCGGCCGGGTGGTGGCGCGGCTCCAGGAAGCCGGGTTCGAGAAGCCCTTCATCGTCAAGGAATGAGCGGCGCCTCGCTTCCCGAGTGGATCCGCGCCCGCAAGCTGCAGCTCGGCAGCCTGCACGACGTCCGTCGGCTGATGGCGCAGGGCAAGCTCCACACCGTCTGTGACGAGGCGCGGTGCCCGAACCGCTCGGACTGCTTCGGCCGCGGCACCGCCACCTTCCTCATCATGGGGGAGACGTGCACGCGCGCGTGCAGGTACTGCGCCGTCGCGCACGGCCGTCCGGGGCCGCTCGATCCCGACGAGCCTCGCCTGCTCGCTGACGCCGCCAGAAAGCTCGCGCTCAGGCACGTGGTCGTCACCTCGGTCGACCGCGACGACCTGCCGGACGGCGGGGCGGGTCATTTCGCCGCCACGGTCGGGGCGCTCCGTGCCCTGGACCCGCAACCGACCATCGAGGTCCTGACCCCTGACTTCCGCGGCGACCTGGCGGCGGTGGACGCGGTCGTCGCCTCCGCTCCGGATGTTTACAACCACAACATCGAGACGGTGCGCCGCCTCTATCCGGTTGTCCGCTCCGCGGGCCGGTACACCTGGGCGCTGGAGGTTCTTGCCCATGTGGGGCGCGCCGCGACACGGATGGTCATCAAGTCCGGGCTGCTGGTCGGCCTCGGCGAGTCGCGCGAGGAGGTCGAGGAGACGCTGCGCGACCTGCGCGAGGTGGGCTGCCGGATCGTCACGGTCGGCCAGTACCTCCGGCCTTCCCGTGAACAGGCGGAGGTGGTGTCCTACTGGACCCCGGAGGAGTTCGCCGCCCTCGAGGCTTTCGGCCAGACCCTCGGTCTGGACGTGGTGGCCGGCCCCTTCGTTCGCTCCTCCTTTCGCGCCGAGGAAGCACTTACGCGCTTTCGCCGCTGAACAGGATTGTCGCTCCTGCGGCGGTCAGGCGAAGGCGGGTCCACCAGGTCACGAGGTGGATCGCCAGAAGACCGACTGCAACGCCTGCGCGGGTTGTCTGGCCGTCGATGCGCGGGTCCCTCGTCGACCGCCAGATGGTCCGCAGGGGCAAGCGGAGGAGGCGGCCGAGAGCAAACCAGAAACCCGCCCGCCCGATCCCATGGCGGACGGCCAGCGCGTGCTGGCCGCGAGCCGTGCGCCCGATCCGTCCGAGCAGGCCGCGCCAGGTTCTCCGGGTGGGGTGCGCCACAACCGCCCCGAGGCAATAGACGACAGCGTGGCCGGATCGCCACACCCGCTGTCCGAACTCGAGATCGCCTCCGGACTCCAGGGCGCCGTCGAACGGGCCCACGTCATCGAGGACGGCGCGCGTCGTGAAGACGTTGGCCGTGGCGCCGAAGTGCAGGTCGTCCACCCGCCGACGTTGGTTGAACCCCGCGAGGATGTCGGCCCATTCGACCGCCGTGACGTGGGCCGGGTCGGCGGGCACCATCTCGATGTGTCCGGCCACCAGCCCGGCGCCAGGGTTCACCTGCAGACACCGCACCCCTTCGCGGATCCAGTCCGGGCCCGGCAGGCAGTCGGCATCGGTGAAAGCGAGGACGTCCCCCCGCGCCGACGCCAGGGCCAGGTTCCGCGCGGCGTCGACGCCGGCCCGGGGCTGGCGGATGCACCTCACCCCGGCGCGTCCGCGGCACACGGCGGAGGGGTCGTCTTGCGAGCCGTCGTCCACGACGATGACCTCGATGGCGTCCTGCGGCCAGCTCTGCGCCGCCAGGCGGTCCAGGCAAAGCCCGAGTCGCGCCGCGTCGTCGCGCACCGGAATGACCACGGTGACGAGTGGAAACAGGGCCACAACGGCTCCGATGATGCCACAGCTTGCCCTTCTTGCGGCGCGTGTTCCTGCCTGTCCGGTCTGCTAGGCTTTGCGGGTGCGATGGGAGCGATGGCGTCCGTGGGTTCTGGCGGCCGGGGCGGGGGTGTGCCTGGCGCTCGCCATGCCGGGGCTCGGCGTGGCGCCCCTGGTCCTGCTTACGCCGGGCCTCCTGCGGCGGGCGTTCGACGGCCTGAGCCCGCGGCGGGCGTTCGCGGTGGGGTGGGTCGGCGGCGCGTCCGAGTGGGTTGTGGGCGTGGCGTGGGTGCTCGTCGTGCTCACCCGGTACGGCGGGCTCGGCTGGCCGCTGTCGATCCTGGCGCTCGTCCTGATGAGCGGCATCCTGGGCCTGATGTGGGGGCTCGCCGGCTGGCTGGCGGCGCGAGCGCCCGAGGGGTGGCGGGGGTGGCTGCTGCCGCTGCTGCTGGTCTGTTTCGAGGTGGTGCAACACCTGCCGCCCTGGATCTTCCCCTGGAACCCGGTGGCAGCGGTGCTGACGCCGTGGCCGGGGTTCTTGCGGCCACTGCCGGTGCTCG
>DAONEV010000252.1:0-6522 GCA_035403265.1 Thermoanaerobaculaceae bacterium
ACCCCGAGCCCAGAACTCCGAGCACCAGTGCTACCAGCCCCGCCGCCACCAGCCAGCCCCACGTCCGCCTCATTACGCCCTCCTACGCCTCCGAAGGCGGCATGGTTGCAAGCGCCTGATAGGCGCTCCAAACCCTGCCTCTGCCCTGTGCCAACACCTTGAGGTCCGAGCCCATGCCCGAGGGGGCGAGCACCCGCTTGAACGCCGCCAGCTCCGCCCACTCCCGGGGCGTGAGCGGGTCGCCCCGCGCCACGGCCGGGGGGAGGTGCTCCGCGGCACCGGCCATGGCGAGGAACAGCCCCAGTGGGCGCATTGGCGCATTCTCCCAGCCGCACTCGAGGGCGCAGGCCGCGAGGTCGTCGAAGTTGACGTGGGCCGTGATATCGCAGTCCCCGGGCTCCCGCAGCACGTCCCACACGACCCGGTGCCCCTGGTAGCCCACGAGGGTTCCGTCGCGACGCAGGCGGGGATCATAGAGGCGGCCGGCCGGATGGCCGTAGTCGACGATGAGAGCGAGCCCCTGGAGCCCGCACCATTCCAGGTGGCGGGTGTGGAGCGGCGCCGTCAGCAAACGGACCTCGGCCCGCTGGGCCTCGCAGAGGCTGATGCCGTGACTTTCGAGGTAGGCGGTGATGGCGGGATCGCTCGGCGGCCCCTCCACCCAGCGCAAGGCGCCGGCGTGGGCCTCGACGAGAAGCTCGTGCAGCTCCAGGCGATCGCCATCCCGGGACATGACTACCCGGTGCACGGGCAACGCGTCGTAGAGCTCGGAGGCAAAGAGGACGGCAGGGTCTCCCGGACGGGACACCTCGGCCAGCTCGGCGACCGTCTCGACCCCCGGGCAGCGCTCGGCCAGGCGCTGGCGTGCCCACTCGCCACGCTCCACGGCCACGACCCTCGACAGGGTCGAGCCCCGCGTCTCGCCCAGCGTCGCGAGCAGCTCCGCCAGTAGCAGGCCTTCCCCGGCCCCAAGCTCCGCCAGGCACAGCGCTTCGCCCGTCGTCTCCGCGAGGCGCCGCAGGAGACCCGCAAGCGTGCGCGCCAGCACCGGCGAGGCGCTCGGTGCGGTAAGGAAGTCTCCGCCACCTCCAGCCGGACCAGCACCCCGGCGAGTGCGCGTGTAGTACCCGAGTTCGGGATCGTAGAGCGCCAGCTCCATGTACTCGGAGCACGTCATCCGTCCCCGACGCGCCACCTCGGCGATGATCCCGTTCACGTCCCAAGCCTACCACCGCGCCGGCCTCTCCCGCCGACGCGGTCAACAGCCGACCGGGCCGAGCGGGCGAGGCGCTATCATCGGAACGATGCCGGAGCCTGCCGAGCCCGCACGGCTGCCCAGATCCCGGGCACGCCGTCTCCTTCTGGCCTGCGTCGCGGCCCTCCTGGCGATTCTCGTGCTCGTGGCCGGTGGAGCGGTGTGGCTACTCCGGACCGAGGCGGGACACCGCCGCATCCTCGACCGGGTCGTCCTCGCCGCAGGCGAGGCGGGCGTCGAGCTGCGCGTCGACGACCTCACGCTCGAGCTCCGCCGGGGACGGATCGAACTGCGCCGGCTCGCGATCGGCATGCCCGGCATGCCTCCCCTCTTGCGAGCCGACGCCCTGATCCTCGAGGCCGACCTGGCAAGCCTGACCAGTCGGCATCTCCTCATCCGGGAGCTCCGTCTGGTCCGGCCGGTGCTCAATCCAAAGGCCCCGCCGCCAAGGCTGCGACCAGCCGGCGGCCAGGCTGGACCCGGGCGGACGATCACGGTCCAGCGGTTCGTGATCTCCGATGGCGTCGTGCGGTCCCTTCCGCTGCCTCCGGACCTCGCGTCATTCGCATCCGCGGTGGCCGCGAGCGGGATCGAGATCGAGGGGAGCTTCGTCGAGGACACCATCGACGCGAACCTCCGTGTGGCCGACGTGGCGGTGGAGCGACCGGGTGTTCCCGCCGTCCACCTGGCCGGCCGGGCAGCCGTCCAGGCCTCGATCACCGGCGAATTCTCGCTGCGCGACCTCGCCATCAGCGCGGACGGCCTGACCGTGACCGGCGCCGCCTCGGGCCACACCCAGCCGGCGCTCGAGCTCCACGGCAACGTGACGGCCGACCTCGACGCCAGACAGCTCCTGCCCGACCTGGCCGGTGGTGGCCGGATCCACCTCTCCGCCGAGGGCTCGCTTCCAGGGCCGGCGGGCGAGGCCACCCTGACCGCCGGGGATCTGCACCTCGACGACCTGCAGCGCTTCTTCCCCAGGGTCGATCTCGATCGGTTCGACCTGGGCGGTTGTGGGGCCGACCTGCAGGTCCACATCAAGGTCGAGGCGGGCAAGCTGATGCAGCCCGCCGCCGACGGCGCCGCGACACTCCGGCGCGGCGACGAGGTCCTGGCCACGGCCAGCGTCGAGGTGGCCCCAGACCCCGAGGCCGGCCCCGTGGGCATCAGGGTGGCTTTCCGCGCCGAGGTGCTGCCCGCCCTCCCGGGCCGGCGCACGGCCAGCGGCACGGTGGTGGCGGCGGCCTCGCGGGACCTCGTGGGCGGGCGCCTGCGCGACGCCGAGGCGCACCTGGGGGTGCCGGACCTGGTTGCGCTGCACGGCGAGCTGGCCAGGAGGTTCCCGAACCTGGTTCCGGCGCTGCCGGAGGGCCTGTCCCTGGCCGGTGCGTTGGAGGCGACTGTGACCGCGGAAGGACCGCTCCTGTCGCCTCACACCACGATCGGGGCCGCCTGGCTGCCGGCGGCGGGCGGTCGTGTCGAGCTGAGCGCCGACGGCCAGCCGGCGGCCCTCGCCGGCAGGGCGACCCTCACCCTGACCGCCGTTCCCGCCGCCCTTATCCGGCTCGGAGCCACCGGCGTGCTGGCGGGCACGGCGAGAGCGGAAGGCTCCCCGCGAGCGTTCGAGGCGCAGGCATCCCTGCAGGGCCGTGACCTCGCGCTGAGCACCGGTTCGCCCCGCGTCGACACGCTGCGGCTGGAAGCCTCCACCGACGGACGGGAGCTGGTCATCGGCGCGCTGGAAGCAAAGGTGGGTCCACGCCGGCTCTCGGCGCACGGTCGGTCCAGCCTCCGGCTCCCGATCGCCGACGCGACCCTGGACGCCGAGCTGGAGGAGCCTGCCACCGGCGTTCGCGCCGCCACGGTCCATCTGGCGCTGCGACGCGGCGAGCTGGCCGTCGAGCTACCCCACGGCGAGACCGCCGCCGGGCCCGTGGCCGCCAGGCTGGAGGTCCCCCTCGGTGCCCTCGCCCGCGTGCCCCGCCTCGCCGACCTCATGCGTGGCGCGCCGCTCGTCATGGTCGATGGACCGGTCCACCTCCAGCTCTGGGCGCCCGGGGTGGACACCTGCGACATCCAACAGGCCATGGGGCTTCCCGAGCGGCCGGAGCGTGCGACCTTCGGTCTCGCGACCGAGGTCTGGATCGATCCTGCCGACCTCACCGGGCTGACCGGGTCGCTCGAGATCGGGGGGCTCCGCCTTTCAACCGGTTCCGGTGACGCGGCGACCCTCGACGCCGTGCGGCTCGACGCTTTCGCGCACCGCATCGAGCTGCAACCGGCGGCGCTCCTGGAGGCCGGCACGCGTTTCGAGACGAGTGGCGAGATCTCGCTGCAACCCGGGTGGCAGCCGGGATCGGACGCGCTTGCCTCTCTCGTCCCCGACCTCCGGCTGCGGGCCGACGGCCAGATACCGAGCGAGCTGCTCGGACCTTACCTGTTCGGCGGCGTGGCCAGAGGCAACCTGCTTCTCCAGGCCCGGGCGAGCGGCCCGCCCACCGCGTTGCGCGCTGCGGCGCGGCTGGAAGGCCCCGACGTGTCGCTCTTCTGGCCCACCCCCTATTCGACCCGGATCGAGGCGCCGTCCGCCGACTTCCTGTTCGCGAACGGCGAACTGGCCGTCGAGAATGGCCTCCTCCACCTCAACGGCGGCGAGGTGCAGCTCTCCGGGAAGCGCTATGCCGACGGCTTTCTGGAGATGCACAGCTCGTTCGCCAGGCTCTCCTATCGACTGGACTACGGCGTGATGGCCCGGTTGTCCGGCAACCTCGACTTCGCACTCGATCCAGCGGCACGAGGCCTGCTGGCTGGTGAGGTCGTGCTGGACCGGGGCCTGCTGACTCGGGACCTCGACCTCGAACGGGAGGTGTTGCCGCGCTTTCTCGCCCCGGTGCAGACCACCGGCACTGGCGCCCACGTGCTCGACACCATCGACATGGATGTCACCCTGGCGACCGTCGACGGCCTCCGCGTCACCAACAACCTCGCGGACCTGCGCGCCACCTGGAAGCCTCTGTCGATCACCGGCACGGTCTGGAACCCGGCCATCAAGGGAGACATCGAGGTCGAGCCGGGTGGGAAGGTCTTCGCCTACGGGCAGACCATCCTCCTCGACCGCGCCGTCGCCACCTTCACCGGGGATCCTGTGAACGACCCCCGACTCGATCTCTCCACGTCGCGCGAGCTCACCAACGCCAACGGCGTCCTCGGGGGAAGCAGCTCGCTCGACGAGCTGCAGGCCGCGAGCACCGGTTCGGGAGGTCTTCAGGGGCTGGCGGGGTACTTCGGAGAGCGGCTCACGAAGGGGGTCGGTGAAAAGCTCGGTCTGAGCCAGGTCTCCATCCGGCAGGTCCTGGTTTTTGGCGAGACCGACCCGAGTGCCCGCTTGACCCTCACCCGGGAGTTCTCCCGCCACGTCCTCATGTCGGCCTCGGTGGACCTCCGCAGCTCCCAGCGGCAGACCTACCTCCTCGACCTGCATGGCTTCCGGAAGCTGCCTCGGTTCGTCGTGCAGGGGTTCTCGAACGACGACAACCACCAGGGAGCGACGATCCAGCAGGTGTTGGAGCTGGGCGGGTCCCGCGGGAAGCCGGTCACCGGCCCCGAGGTCGACCGCATCGTCGTCGAGGGAGGCGGGAAGGCTGTCACCAGGATAGCTCGCCGCGCGGTCCGCGTGGCGCGCGGCGCCCCCCTTCCCGAGGACTCCCTCTTCGACATCGAGGTGGAGGTGATGCAGGCGCTTCGTGACGGCGGCTACCCCGACGCCGGGGCCACGGTCTCGACGCGGCCGGCACCGAAGCACCCCGAGCATGTCGAGCTGGTCGTGACCCTGGCCCCGGGACCGCGGGTGCTGGTGAAGTTCGAGGGCGATCGTCCCCCTTCGGTGACGCGCAGGTCGATCGCCGGGCTCTACCGGGTCGACGCCTACGAGGCCGTGTCCCGTGAGGAGATGCGGGTGGCCGCGGTACGCGCTCTGCGCTCGGAAGGCTTCCTCGACCCGCGCGTCCAGGTGACCGTGCTCCCAGGCGAGCCCCGCACCGTGGCCGTCACCTCGATCGGCGGTGCGCGGGTCGGCATCGACGAGGTGGCATTCTCAGGGCTGCCGCCCGAGGAGACCGTGCTGCTCGCGCGGCGGTTCGCCGGCCCCACGGAGCGCACCGAGCTGGCGGCAGGGCTGCCCGACGCCACGAGACGGGTCGAGGAGTCGTTGCGCGCCCTTGGCTACCCCAACGGCCGCCTGGTCGCACAGCAACTGAGCCGGGACGGCAAGCGCATGGAGGTGGAGCTCGCGCCCGGCACCCAGGACCGGCTCGCCAGCGTCGACGTCGAGGGCGTGGATGCCTCAGTCCTCGAGTCGGTGACCGCGAGGCTGCCGGTGCGAGCCGGCTCCCCGGCCCGCCAGGACCTCGTGGCCGAGGGCGCATTCCAGATCGAGGTGGCGCTCCAGGAGCTTGGGTACACCGACGTTCGGGTGCGGACCGTCCGGTCGACCACGGCGCCCGGGGTCGAGGCAGTTCGTTACGTCGCGCGAGCCGGTCGGCCCGAACGCCTTGCGGCGATCCAAATCACCGGCCAGCGGGCTTCGCGAGAGGGCTGGCTCCAGCGAGCCATCGGCCTCCAGCCCGGCGAGGCCCTCGACCCCCAGCGGCTGGTCGAGGCGCGCAATCGGCTGCTGCGCACCAACCTCTTCGCCTCGGTCACGACCTCGACTGCCATCCGCCCCGACGGCGGCGCCGACGTCACCTTCACCCTGCAGGAGAAGCCCCGCTTCAGCATCGCCTACGGGGCACGCTGGGAGAGCGCCGTGGGCTGGAGCGGCGTCGTGGACTTCGTCGATCGGAACCTGCTCGGCCGCGCGCTGGTCGCGGGCGTGCGGGCGCGCTGGGAGCCGAACGATCGCTCCGGGCGGCTGTACCTGGCAGCGCCGCAGCTTCTCGGCGGCGGCTCGAACGTCGAGACCTTCGCGGAGAGCCGCCGAACCCTCAAGGATGGTCTCATCACCGACACGACCACGGCAACCCTGCAGCTCTCTCGGCCCCTCGGCCGCGCGCTCCGGGCCCAGCTCTACGGCCGCTACAGCGACGTGCACGTCTCGGAGGAGGTCCCGGACCCGTTCTTCCCGTTCGACCTGCGCATCAGGCACCCCTACCTCGGCGCCCAGCTCCTCCGCGACACCCGCGAGGACCCGGTGCTCGGCATTCGAGGCATGTTCGCCAGCCTCGACGTCTCGGGCAGCGGCCCCTTCCTGGGCTCCGACTTCAAGTATC
>DAONEV010000253.1:0-6488 GCA_035403265.1 Thermoanaerobaculaceae bacterium
CCTCGACGACGGGACGCAGCGAGCCCCACCCCCCTTGATTTCTTATAGAGGCACCCGAATCGCGCTCGCCGACCTGCTGCCGCCACATCGCGTAGTACAGCCCCCGCGCCGAGACCAGGGTCTCGTGGGTGCCGCTCTCGACGACGCGGCCGCGCTCGAGCACGTGGATCACGTCGGCGTGCGCGATCGTGCTCAAGCGGTGCGCGATCAGGATCACCATGTGCTGCCGGCTGTGCGACACCTCGCGCACGGCGGTCGTGATCTCCCGCTCTGTCAGTGAGTCGAGAGCCGAGGTCGCCTCGTCGAAGATGAACAACCGGGGCTCCCGCAGCAGCGCGCGGGCGATGGAGAGCCGCTGCCGCTCCCCGCCCGAGACGCGCAGGCCGCTCTCGCCCAGACGGGTCTCGAGTCCCTGGCCCGACCGCTCGAGCAGCGGGGTTGCGGAGGCGCGGCGCAACACGTCGAGCATCTCCTCGTCGGTGGCCTCCGGCTTCACGAGCTGCAGGTTCTCCCTGATCGTGCCCGAGAACAGTTGCGAGTCCTGCGCAACGAAGCCGATCTGCCGCCGGACGCGGTTGTAGCGCAGCTCGTTGATCGGCACCCCGTCGACGGAGACGACGCCGCTGGTCGGGGCGTAGAGCCCGAGGAGCAGCTTCACCAGCGTCGACTTGCCGCAGCCTGACGGGCCGGCGAAGGCGATGGTGTCACCACGCCGCACCTCGAACGAGACGTGGTCGATCGCGTTCTCGGCCGCTCCCCGGTAGCGGAAGACCACGTCGTCGAACCGAAACCGTTCGATCTCGCCAATCTCGACGGGCTCGTCCGGCCGCTTCTCGATCGGCGTCTGCATGAGCCGGTCGAATGCCTGCAGCGAGGCCTCGGACTCGCGGTAGCTCAGGATGACCCTCCCGAGCTGCTGGAGCGGGCCGAAGATCGTGTTGAGGATGAGCTGGAACGAGATCAAATCCCCGGCCGAGAGGGTCTTGTGGAAGATGAGCCACAGCAGGATGAACAGGATCGACTGCCGGAGGATGTTGATGAGGGTCCCCTGGAGGAACGAGAGGCTCCGCACCTTGCGGACCTTCTCCATTTCGAGGTCGAGGATCCGCCTGGTGGTGCCCTGCAGCCGCCGGATCTCGGGCCAGGTGAGCCCCAGGCTCTTCACGAGCTCGATGTTGCGGAGCGACTCGGTGATCGCGCCGGACAGACGAGCGGTCTCGCGCACGATCGACCGCTGGACGACCTTGATCTTCTGGCTGAGCAGGCCCGTCAGGCCACCCAGGACCACGACGCCGAGCCCGAACACCGGGATCAGCAGCCAGCTCTGGGTCACGCCGTACCAGACGACAAAGCCGATCCCCACGCACGACGAGAAGAGGATGGTGACGGCCGCGTCGATGAAGCGCTCCGTGTCGGTGCGCACCTTCTGCAGCAGCCCCATCGTCTCGCCGCTGCTGCGGTCCTCGAGCTCGGGGAACGACAGCCGCAGCGTCTGCTTGACGCCGTCGTTGAACATCTCCATGCCGGACCTGCCGACGACGAGCCGCAGCAAGTACTCCTGGAAGGTGGTCGCGATGCGGGCAGCGAGCGCCACGGCCACGGCCACGGCCAGCCAGCCGAGCACGCCGCGGGCCAGGTCCGCCTCGGGGCGCCCGCCGGGATTGAGCACGTACTCGTCGACGATCTTCCCGAAGATCAGCGGATCGACGAGGGCCAGTATTTGTGCGATGCCGGCGAGGAGCAACGTCAACGCGACGAGCCCGCGATGCGGCCGGAGATAGCGCCAGAGGATGCTCACGCGGCCCCCACACCGGCACCACGCCCGCCGAGGGACGGACCGGCAGGTGCGCGCCAGGGGCCGCGGCCGCCGGGAGGCGCCGGCGCGACACGGAGCGAGCCAGGCAAGGGCCTCATCGCAGGGCGAGTATAGAGGTGCCGGACGAACCGACCGTGCAGCGTCCCTGCAGATCGCTAGTCCTTGAGGTAGCCGCGGCGCGTTGCAATCGACTCGTACGCGCCCTTGACGATGTCGGGGCCGTACTTCCGCTCCAGCCGTCGGACCACGAAATGGCCGGCCGCAACCCTCTGGAAGCCGTTCACGAAGAGCAGGTTGATCGCTGCCCCGCTGGCGGCGCCGACGACCGGCACGGCCTGGGCCGCCACCTTCTCGCTGACGACGACGTTGAAGCGCGCCGCGATCCTGGCGATCAGCCGGAGGACGACGGGCGCCCCTTCCTCGGCCATCCCCCGGGCTGCAATGTGCTCGGCCGCCTCGGTCAGCGCCTTCGCGAGGGCAATCCGGACGGCGTAGTAGGCCGTCTCCGAGGAGTCGTCCGCCGGGCCCGGCCCACCGAGGGCGAAGACCTGGACGCACGCGAGCTGGCCGTCGAGGCTCCCGACGTCCTCGCCCTCGCTGCGGGCGATGTCAGCGATCGCACGGAGCATGATCACGGTCGAGATCGGCAGCTCGACCGCAAGGCCCGGGAGGCCGAAGAACCCCCCCACGCCACCGCTCCCGGCCACCGCCGCACGGTGAAGCCACCTGGATGGGGCGCGCCGATGCTTCGCGCCCATGGTCGAGACCGCGGCGACGAGAGCCTTGCGGACGGCCGTGTTGGCCGCCCTCGACACCAGCGCACCGGTCCTGGCCGGGAGCAGGTTCGTTGCCGCCTCGATCGGCACGCCGACGAGGTTGACGATGCGCATCGCCCAGGTCGGTCGCTCGAGCGCCCCGACCGCGCCTTCCAGATGTGCGAGATCTTCTTGATCCATCTCCACCTACGGGCGCCGCGCGGTGTCGTCCGGCCGCCGCACGTTCCAGTCTACCAGGGCCATGTCGCGCGGCTGGTCAGGTGGCGATTGCGTTCCGAGGTGGGGGGTCGGCCGCCACAAACCCCGGCGCTGGATCGAGCTCGAGCGCAGGAATGCCAGGCCAGGGACCGAAAGCCGCTAGACTGCCGCCCCAGTGTGCCCCGCAGACCCTGAGAGGAGCATCCCCCATGATGCGAACCAGCGTCACCGTGATCCTCGCCCTGTGCGCCGCCATCGCCTCACGGCCGACGCCCGCGCAGGACCCCAAGCCGATCGACGTCCGTCCCTGCACGGCGATCGAGAGCGACGCGCAGCGGCTGGCCTGCTACGACAGGGCCGCCGGCCGGGCCAGCCTGCCGACCGCCCAGAAGAAGGTCACGGAAGTTGCCCCGCCGTCGGAGGTGTTCCAGCTCGACAGCGGGCCCACCAGAGCTGTCCCCGGCGACGCGACGAGAGCCAGCTCGCTGCTGGACAGCCGCTGGGAGCTGTCGCGCAGATCGAAGCTGGGCACGTACAACGTGCGTGGCTACAAGCCGATCTACCTCATGCCCGCCTTTGTCACCGACGACCGGAACGTACGCCCCCAGAGTCCCAACCCGGACAACACAGTCGACACCCCGGAGAGCCTGGACGACCTGGAGGCCAAGTTCCAGCTCAGTCTGAAGGCCAAGGTGTGGCAGGGTGTCTTCGGCCACGATGGCGACCTGTGGGTCGCCTACACCCAGTCGTCGCGCTGGCAGGTCTACAACGCGGCCGAGTCGCGTCCCTTCCGCGAGACCAACTACGAGCCCGAGGCCATGCTGGTGTTTGACACCCGCTACGAGGTGCTCGGCTGGCAGGGACGGCTGCTCGGTATCGGCGTCAATCACCAATCCAACGGCCGCTCCAACCCGCTGTCGCGCAGTTGGAACCGCATCATCGCCGACGTCGGTTTCGAGCGCACTGGCTGGACGGTGATGGTGCGTCCGTGGTGGCGCATCGCCGAGCAGCGCGAGGACGACGACAACCCGGACATCAGCGACTACATGGGCCGGGGCGAGGTGCAGATCGTCCACGAGTCGGGCCGCCAGGAATTCGGCCTGATGCTGCGTCACTCCTTACGCGGGGGCACCCACAACCATGGCGCGGCCCAGCTCACGTGGAGCTTTCCGATGGGCGGCAACTTCCGCGGCTACCTCGAGCTGTTCAAGGGCTACGGCGAGAGCATGATCGACTACAACCACAACGCCACCCACGTGGGTCTCGGCGTGTCACTGCTCGACTGGTACTGAGGCGACGGTGGCCTGATTCAAGGCACCACGTCCGATCAAGCAGAAGTACCAAGAGTGGCGGACCAGGTGCCGAGCTCGAACCGGAGCGGCGCTCCGTGCGTATACGCAAGAGTGCACGGGCTGTGCAGAGGAGGAAGGCGAGCATGAAGAATGCGAGAGTGAGACTTCTGGCGGTGGCCCTCGTGGTGGCGGCGGCAGCGCCCCTGTGGGCCGAGGTGCCCCTGATCCCACGCGACTTGCTGGTTGGCAACCCGGTGAAGGCGGGTCCGCAGATCTCGCCGGACGGGACGCGTCTGGCCTATCGCGCGCCGTCGGAAGCGGGCGTGCTCAACGTCTGGGTGCGGACGATCGGGAAGGCGGACGACGTTCAGGTCACCAACGACACGCACCGCGGCATCCGCAACCATTTCTGGGCGGAGGATGGGAAGCACCTCTTCTACCTGCAGGACATCGGTGGCGACGAGAACTTCCACGTCTACTCGGTCGATCTCGAGAGCCGGGTGGTTCGCGACCTGACCCCGTTCCAGGGGATCCGCGCCCAGGGCGTCGTCCTCGACAAGAAGCACCCCAACGAGATGCTCGTTGGCCTGAACCTGCGCGACCGCCGTGTCTTCGACATGCACCGCGTTGACCTCACCACCGGCGCGATCGTGCTCGATACCCAAAACCCGGGCGACGTGGTCGGCTGGCTCACCGACCCCGACTTCCAGATTCGTGCCGCGATGGCGCAGAACCCCAAGGATGCCTCGACCGTGCTGCGCGTGCGCGACGCCAGGGACAAGCCCTGGCGCGATCTGCTGGCATGGCCGTTCGGTGAGAACGGCGGCGCCGACGACTTCACCGCCGACGGCAAGGCGTTGTACGTCGAAACCTCGATCGGCGCCGACACGACCAGGCTGGTGAAGGTGGACGCGGCATCGGGCAAGGAGCTCGAGACGATCGCCTCGAACCCGAAGGCGGACGTCGGCGGCACCATCATCAACGACGACACCAAGGTCGTGCAGGCGGTCGGCTTCAATTACCTGAAGAACGAGTGGACGGTGCTCGACCCGTCGATCCGGGCCGATTTCGAGGCGCTCGCGAAGGTGCAGCGCGGCGAGTTCTACCTGGGGACGCGCGACCGCGCGGACAGGAACTGGATCGTCACCTATCAGACCGACGATGGTCCGATCGCGTGGTACGCGTACAACCGCGACACGAAGAAGGCCGAGCTCCTGTTCGTCAACCAGCCCGAGCTTTCGAAGTACCAGCTCGCGAAGATGGAGCCGGTTGTGATCAAGGCGCGCGACGGCTTCGAGCTGGTGAGCTACCTGACGGTGCCGGTCGGCGTGGAGGCCAAGAACCTTCCGCTCGTGCTCAACGTGCACGGCGGCCCGTGGGGGCGCGACGCCTGGGGGTACGACCCCGAGGCGCAGTGGTTTGCCAACCGCGGGTACGCCACGCTGCAGGTGAACTTCCGTGGCTCCACCGGGTTCGGCAAGAAGTTCCTGAATGCCGGCAACGGGGAGTGGGGCGTCGGCGCCATGCAGCATGACCTCACCGACGCGGTGAAGTGGGCGATCGCCAAGGGGATCGCCAACCCGAAGAAAGTGTGCATCTACGGTGGCTCGTACGGTGGCTATGCGACGCTCGCGGGGCTCGTCTTCACGCCGGAGCTCTACTCCTGCGGCGTCGACATCGTCGGTCCGTCCAACATCAAGACGCTGTTCGCTTCGATCCCGCCGTACTGGGCGCCGATCAAGTCAGATTTCATCAAGCGCGTCGGTGACGTCGAGGTGGACGAGGCCCTCAACCAGAGGATCTCGCCGCTCTTTCACGCCGACAAGGTGCGGGTGCCGTTGATCATCGCCCAGGGCGCCAACGACCCGCGCGTCAACATCCGGGAAGCGGATCAGATGGTCAAGGCGATGCGCGACAAGGGGCTGGCCGTGACGTACGTCGTCTACACCGACGAGGGACACGGGTTCGCCCGACCCGACAACCGGCTCGACTTCTACGGCCGCGTCGACGAGTTCCTCGGCCAGCAGCTCGGTGGCCGCGTCGAGCCGTGGAAGGAGATCAAGGGCACTTCGGCGGACGTTCGCTGACTCGCCCAAGGCGTGGCATTCCAACGGGCGGGGCTGCGGCCCCGCCCGTCGTTTCAGCGCGCGCACCGTGGCCTGCGTGCCTTGGGAACGCAGGTGGCAACCGAACGGTCCGGCCGCCGGCCTCGGAGGTGCCGCCGCAGGATGAGCGAGCCAACCTCGGTCATTCCCCGGATGAACCGAAACGGCGCACGTCGGTTCTCTCCCGCCTCGCCATCCTGCCCGGGCTGCTCCCAGTCCAGCGCTTGAATGCGCGCGAGAACGCACTGGGCTCCGAGAAACCCACCAGATAGGCCGTTTCGTTGGCTGACACCTTCTTCTC
>DAONEV010000254.1:0-6474 GCA_035403265.1 Thermoanaerobaculaceae bacterium
GTGAGCGAGGTGTCGCCGCCCACGCTCACCGAGAGGCTGCCCCCGACGTTCAGGGTCATGTTCGTCCCCACCGTCATGCTGAGCGATCCCGCTGTCTGCACGCTGATGCTCGACCCGGCCGCGTCGATGGTCAGGGAGTGGGACGACGAGCTGTCCCGCACCGTGATGGTGTTGGCACGATCGTCGATCTGGATGGTGTGACCGCCCGTGCTCTGGATGAGGATGCGCCGGTTGCGGTCATCCATCACGAGCTGGTGCCCGCCCGTCGTCCTGGCGTGGATGTTCTCCTCCTTGTCGTCCAGCACCACCTCGTGCCCGCCTGCCGACTCCAGACGGATGCCGCGGGCGCCCTGTCCCTCGGCAAAGTGGATGACGTGACCATCCGCGGTCGAGTACTTGATGTTGTTGCCGTAGTCGCTGCGGCCCGCGTCCCCGTCCTCCAGGTAGATGCGCTCCCCACCCCCGGTGTTGAGGGTGATGGCGGTGTTCTTGTCGTCCATCAGCAGGCGGTGCTGATAGCGGGTCAGGACCATGTTGCGGATGAGCTCGTCGGGCTTGATGGGCTGCATGTTGACGTAGTTGTAGACCGACCCGACGATGAGTGGCCGGTCGGGATCGCCTTCGAGGAAGTCGACCACCACCTCGTCCCCGATCAGGGGGTGCCACTGGAAGCCGTGCTTCTTCTGGGTGTCCCGGTCGATCCCGGCGTAGGGTTGGGAGACCCGCAGCCAGCACGAGCTGTTCTCGTCCTTCTTGCCCTCCAGGTCCCAGTGGAACTGAACCTTGGCGCGGCCGTGGTCGTCCATGAACACCTGCTCGCCGGAAGGGCCGACCACGGTGGCCGTCTGGGGGTTGAGGGCAGGCTTGGGGGTGCGCGGCACGATCCGTGGCCCCAAGTCGGCCGGGATGGCATAGATCGACACGCCGTACTGCACGCCGGTGTCGCCCCGCTGGGTCGCCGAGTGGTTGACCTGGACGACGAGCCAGTCGCCGTCGAGGTCGCCTCGAAACGCCTTGGAAAGCGTCATCTTGCAACCCACGGAGGCCGATCGGTAGGTCCCGGAGGCGGCGAGGGTTTTCCGCCACACCGACTCGGCCTCCACCAGCACCTGGGCAAGGTCGCGACCGCGACCGTCGTCCCGATAACGGTCCGGATGGTAGTCGTAGATCTCGAGGTCGGTGTTCTTGGGGGCCGACTTGTCCACCTTGAGCGGCTTGTCGGGATCCCGGTAGTCGAAGTCCTTGAACACGACCTTGCCGATGTACGCGTTCTCGCTGTATCGTAGATCGAAGAGGTACTCCTCGGAGGTCGACAGCTCCCCCGAGCCGCCCTTGAACTTGACCTCGGCATCCGGCGCGCAGGTCCCGTACGCCGAGGTGGTGTCCCCAAGCACCATCAGCTCGCCCCCGTCGTGGGTGAAGAAGTAGAAGATCCCTTCCTCCTCCATCAGCCGGCTGATAAACGCCACGTCGTTCTCGCGATACTGTACGCAGTACTCGCGCACGGGATAGCTCTTCGAGAGCCTCAACTCGTACTTGCCAGCCATCCCGCGCTCGTCGAGGACCTTCTGGATGATGTCCTTGGCCGACTTCTCCTGGAAGATGCGCGAGTTGGTCTTCTGCGATAGCAGCCAGAGGGTTGGCACCACCTCCACGGAGTACTCGCCCCACTCCTTCTCCACACCGCCGAGCCCCGGCTTGCCCGCGCCGGTCTGGGTCATCGAGGAGACGATCCCGAAGTACTTCCTCTCCTTCTCACCCCACTTTACCTTGACCTCCACTGCCTTCCGGACGAGGCCGGCAATGTCTACGGAGGCGTTGTCGAGCCAGAGCATGAGACTGAACCGGAAGAGCTGGGAAATCTCCTCGTATCCCTGCATCCCCAGGACCTGGAAGGTTTGCCCGCCTATCTTGCAGGAGTACTGGGCCACGTTCGAAGGTATCTCCGCCATGCTCACCACCTCTCGATCCGGACGCCTTCACGCGCATCTCGCCAGGGCGCCCGCATTGCCTACCCCCACCTCGATCCCGGCACGAACCGGGGAGGAAACGACCCGGCTGGCTGTCGGGCCGGGAAGGGCCCCACCATGGCCAGGCTGGGGTCACCGGGCTGCGGATCCTGGTCGAGGGCTGCCTGGAACGCCTGCGCCTGGGTGGCGCGCGGAGGGTCCGTGACGATCACCGAGCCGATGACCTCAGAGTGCTTGGTGTAGCCTTTTCTCTTCTCGTCGGAGTAGCCGCCGTTCGATGCCTCCTGGGTACCCACGAGCATGTCGTTCATCCCCTGGCTCTTCGTCCAGTGCAGCTCGACGGTCACGTGCCACGGAATGTCCCGACGCCTGGGCACGAAGAAGGTCCGGTAGCCCTTGACCTGCCAGTCCGCGGTACCCAGCAGGTCGGCGGCGATGAAGGAGAAACCACGACAGTCGATGATGCGCCGGTTGCTCCCGTCGCCCATGCGGGTCCGGCCGACGATCTGATCCCAGGAGTCGCAGGTCCTCAGGCCCAGCGGCACCCTGCTCTGGGCCGGGCGCCAGTTGATGGCCGGAGTGGTGTCCGGAAGCATGTCGATGTGGACGTAGAACGCCTTGGCGTAGCGGTCGTACTGCTGCCACGAATCGAAGGGCTTGTCGGCCAGCGTCTTGAAATAGGCGCGCAGGTCGTCCGCCGCCGGCTGGCCGTTGGTGAGCGCGATATTCGTCACCCCGAGGGCGGTCTTCATCTGTTCCACGAAGAAGTTGCGATCGCCCTGTCCCGGCGGAGGATCTGCCATGCTTCCTACCTCCTACTCGAACGCGAACGTCAGCTCGCCGCCCTCGTTGGCGTCGACGCGAATACGGCCGACCGGCTCCTCCCTGGCCATGCGCGAGAGGATCTCGGTCGAGATGCGCGGCAGCACCTGGCCGGCAATGACCTGATCGACATTGCGGGCGCCGGTCTCCTCCACGGTGCAGCGCTCGGCGATCCAGTCCCCGAGCGCCGGTGTCGTCTCCAATGCGACCCGGGCGTTGCCCGCGAGACGTTCGGCCACCTTGGCCAGCTTGAGGTCGACGATCCGACGCATGTTCTCGGGGCTGATCGGAAGGTACGGCACGATCGTCATGCGCGCCAGCAGTGCCGGCTTGAAGCGCTCGCGCAGGGCTGGCCGAATGCCCTCCAGGAGATCCTCCGGAGTGGCGCCTCCGGCGGCCATTTCCATGATGGCGTCCGAAGCCAGGTTGGAGGTGAGGATCAGCAGCGTGTTCTTGAAGTCGATCTCCCGGCCCTCTCCGTCCGACAGCATGCCCTTGTCGAACACCTGGTAGAAGAGGTTCATGACGTCGGCGTGGGACTTCTCGACCTCGTCCAAGAGCACCACGCTGTACGGTCGCTGCCGTACCGCCTCGGTCAGGATTCCGCCCTCGCCGTAGCCCACGTACCCGGGTGGCGAGCCGATGAGCCGCGACACGGTGTGAGCCTCCTGGTACTCGGACATGTTGACGGTGGTGAGGAAGCGCTCCCCGCCGTACAGAAGGTCCGCCAGCGCCAGTCCGGTCTCGGTCTTGCCCACCCCCGACGGTCCGACCATCAGGAACACCCCCTGGGGCGCGTTGGGATTGCCGAGGCCGGCGCGGGCCGCGCGGATGCGCTCGCCGAGCACCGCCAGGGCGTGGTCCTGACCGATGATCCGCGTCATCAGGTGCTTCTCCAGCTCGAGCACGACACCGGCCTGGTCGCGCACCATCTTGCCAACCGGAATCCCGGTCCAGTCCGCGACCACCGAGGCCACAACGTCCGGTGTGACCTCCAGCGGGATGAGAGGGCTCGTGCCCTGGACCACAGCCAGCTCGGCGAGCGAGGTCTGCAGCGCCTCGGAAGTGCCGCCCTCGCCGCGCGCTGCCTCGACCTTGGCCACCGCCTCCTTCTCGCGCTCCCAGACCGTTGCGATCACCGCCAGCTCCTCCCGGGCCGTGGCGATTCCGGCCTCAAGGCGGCCGATCTCCCCGTCGTCCTTGAAGGTGCCGCCGGCGACGTCGCGCTGACGCGCCGCCAGGGCCATCTCGGCGTACATGATCCGCCGCTCGACGCGGTCCATCGCGGCCGGCTTGGCGTCGAGGCCGATCTTGACCCGCGAGGAGGCCGTGTCCAGGACGTCCACGCACTTGTCGGGCAGTTGTCGTCCCGAGATGTACCGCTGCGAAAGCTGCACGGCAGCCACCACGGCGCTGTCCAGGATCCGCACCTTATGGGTTTCCTCGAACTTTCCCGACACGCCGCGCAGCATCGTAACCGCCCGTCCTTCGTCGGGCTCGTCCACCTTGACGAGCTGGAAGCGCCGCGCCAGGGCGGCGTCCTTCTCGAAGTACTTCTTGTACTCCGACCAGGTGGTGGCAGCGATGGTGCGCAGCTCGCCGCGCGCCAGCGCCGGCTTGAGCAGGTTGGCGGCGTCCCCGCCGCCGGCCGGGCCGCCGGCGCCGATCAGGGTGTGCGCCTCGTCGATGAAGGTGATGATCCTCTCGCCCTCCGCCTTGGCCTCGTTGATCTCGGCGATCACCGACTTGAGCCGGTTCTCGAACTCGCCCTTCACTCCGGCCCCGGCCTGGAGAAGCCCCAGGTCGAGGTTGAGAATGCGGGTGTTCTTGAGCGGCCCGGGCACGTCGTCGGCGACGATGCGCAGCGCCAGGCCCTCGACCAGCGCCGTCTTGCCGACGCCGGCCTCACCCACCAGGATCGGGTTGTTCTTGCGGCGCCGCACCAGGATGTCCACCATCTGGCGGATCTCCTCGTCGCGGCCCAGCACCGGGTCGATCGCGCCGTCCCGCACCCGCTGGGTGACGTCGATGCAGAACTGGGCGAGAGCGCTGTCACCCCGCTGCCCGGGCTGGGCGACCCGCTCGGGCCGAGGCGCCCCGAAGCGCCCGGTGGCCGGCTTCTCCTCCTCGGAGCCTTCGACGATGGCCGCGAAGCTGCCCTTCAGCTCGTCGAGACGGATCGGCTCCAGCAGGTCCAAATAGGCACGGAACGATGAACCCCCAGCGGTTGTCAACGCCGCCGCCAACACCGTCCCCGAGCGGATCTGCTCCTGGCCGTACTCGAGGGAGCCGAGCAGGAAGGCGTGCTCCAGGGCGTCGAGCAGGGGCGGCGAGAGGCTGGGCCGGCCCGTGTTGCCGAAGCGCATCTGCTCGACCGAGGCGAGCAGCCGCCCCTGCAACCCCCCGGGGTCGACCCCGAAGTGGCGCAGGATGCGCACGAGGTCACCGCGTCCGTCCTCCAGCAGCTTGCAGAAGAGATGCTCGAGCGTGACCTCGTAGTGACTGCGGGCAATCGTGAACCCGGCCGCCGCCTCGAGCTGTCGCGCCATGTACTGGTTGGCCTTGCCCAACAGCGAACGAACGTCCCTGGTGATCATGCTCGCGCCTCCCCGCTGCCGGTTCGTCGTGCCGGCTGCAGCCACACGACGCCGTCCTCTCGTCGCCCCGGCTCCGTGGTCAGGAAAGAAGTCCAGCCGAGGCGGGCCGCACCTACCCCACCCACCTGCAGGCCCGGCACCTCGGGTCCCTTCAGGCGCAGCTCCACGTCGTACTCGAACCGTCTGAAGACCTGAAAATCCACGAGACTGCACAGCTCGCCGAACGGTGCCCGGTCGGGCAGCAGATCGAGGTAGCGGTCCAGCGACACGGGACCGACGACCACACGCAGCTTGCCGCCCCGGTCCGGCACCCTGGCGCCCACCAGGAGATCGGACCCCAGCGTGCTGGCGCTGACACCGAGCCGGTTCAGGTTGGAGGGGGCGATGGCGACCTGCCGCAGCACGAGCTCCTGGATCCTGACCTCGGTTTCGCCCAGGTAGTCGGCCAGCACGCGCCGCATCGCCTCGGGAGGATGGCTGTGCAGCGAGAGTAGCCCGATGTACTTGAGCAGCCGCTCCGGCCTTACGCCGAGCCCCGGCCGAGCCAGCGGGTCGGCCAGTCCCAGAAAGGCCAGGAGACAGCCAGAAAGCTCATCGGCGGCGCCGGGCTCGTAGCGGTGGGGGTACCTGTACCGAAGCCAGGCACGGTAGTAGAGCGAGATGAGGCGGTGGTTGAAGAGGTCCAGGAAGTCGACCAGAGGGTCGGGGTCCATGTCCTCGAACCCGATCAGCTCGGAGAAATAGATCGGCGACGGGGACGCCACCCCGTACAGCCCCATGAAGCTCACCACGACCCGGTAGTCCCACAGCTCGCCCCGATGCCGCTCATCCTCCCCGGCCACCTCGACCCACCGCACGTCCGAGGGAGAGAATGCCAGCGAGGGGTCCGGCCGGAACCGCACGCCCTCCTCCGCCACCGGCCCGACGCCACCAAGCGCCGCCCGGTGCCCCAGCCAGTGCTCGAGCAGGTACACCAACTGGAAGAAGTCGAAAAGATGACCGGCTTCGCCCAGGCGGGCGATCACAGCAGCGCTTGTCTGCCCTGGACCGGCGGACATCGCAGCACCTCTCCGGAAGGGAGTCTC
>DAONEV010000255.1:0-6457 GCA_035403265.1 Thermoanaerobaculaceae bacterium
CGCCTCGCGACGCGGGCTGCTGGAGGACGTTGACGAGCTCGAAGCGAACCTCACCACCGATGGCCCGCAACAGATCGGCGAGGAAAACTGCTGCGCCCTTCAACATTCCGACCAGCACGAGCTCCCGTCCGTCGTAGTCGGCTGCGATCTGCGCGCCCAGCTCGCGCACGCGAGCAGCGATGACCTCGATTGGGATCACCTCACGTGGCGTTTCCATGGTTCCTCCAGTGTTGCCAGAACTCCGCGGCCGACCTCCCCGGTCCATGCCGGGTCGGTCCCGACTCCAGGAATCCAGACCATCGTACCATCGGCCTCGAGCAGGGGCCACGCCCGCCGCCACTCGGCCGGCACGCCGAGACAGGCCAGGAGCGCGGACACCTTCCCTCGGCATCCTTCCCAGGTCACCATTTCGCCGGCCGCTGGCGGCCGCCAGCGCAGGACCACCGCGCCCAGGACGGGCGCCAGCCATCCGCGGTGAACGACTCGCTCCGACAAGGTCCCCTCCTCGCCAAGCGAGACCCGAAGGCCGCCCCCGAGCTCGTGTCGGCTCGGCACCGCCGCCACCCGAGGCTCGAAGGGGCAAACCGGCGGCGGGCATACGAGAAGGCGGGTGCGCCGGCGGCGCAGCACCCAATGGCGGCCGAGGTCGACCGCCGCTGGCCTGCCCCCGTCGAGCATCGCGCTGACAGCCTCAAGCTGCGGCCGACCCGGCGGCTCGGCAAGCGGCAGCGTCGCCGCGACCGCGAGCAGCCACCGGTGGCGAAACGCCGGGAGTAGCGCCGCCACGGAGGCCACACCCACCGACCGGCCCAGCGCGGGCAGGGGTACCTCCGCGAGCAGAGCGCCAAACACGTCCTCGTCTTCCGCCAGCATCCGGGCCCAGGCGACGAGGTGCTCGCAGGTCCGGGGGAAACGACTCTCGAACGAGGGCAGCAGCACGTGCCGCACCCAGGCTCGTGGCTGGGCCAGATCGGCATTGCTGGCGTCCTCGCACCAGCTTGCTCCGCGTTCCACGAGCCAGGCGCGAATCTCGCTCCGACGCACGCCGAGTAGCGGGCGGCCCACCCCGGGGCGGCGCAGACGAACTCCCGCTACACCCCGTGGTCCGGCACCGCGAGCCAACTTGAGCAGCACGGTCTCCGCCTGGTCGTCGGCGGTGTGCGCGGTCAACACCGCCGCACATCCCAGGCGTGCCCGCACCGCGTCCAGGCGCGCGTAGCGCTGCTGTCGCCACCAGGACTCCCGCGACACGCCGCGCGGAGGCGGCTCCGCCAGGCCCTCGACGACCAGATCGACGCCGTGAGCACGGCAGAGCTCAAAGCAGAAGGCCGCGTCCTCGCCGGCTGTCGGGCGAGCGCCGTGGTTCACATGGCACGCGTGCAACCGGCATCCGAGCTCTTCGCTCGCCGACACCATGAGCAACAGCAGAGCGGTCGAATCCGCGCCGCCGGACAGGGCGACAAGCACCGGTCGACCGACGAGATCGGGAAAATGGAACCGGAAGGATGAGATGAAGCCCGAGACGTTCATGGGCATGGTGCCGGCGAGTGGAATCGAACCACTGACACGGGGCTTATGAGACCCCTGCTCTACCCCTGAGCTACGCCGGCACAACCGGCTGCGTGATTCTACAGGTCCGGCGCCGGGGGTCAAGACCGCGGCGGGTTGCGGTGCCGGGCGCCCTCGGCGATACTGGGGCGTGCCGGATGCCTTGCGCTTGAGTTGCCAGCTCTGCGGACGGGACGCCTCACCCTGGGCCATGTCCACCTGTCCGATCTGTGGCAAGACGATCTGCCGAAAGTGCGGCGTGTTTGAATACGGGCGCACCTTCTGCTCGAGGAACTGCGCCATCTTGTTCTTCCACGGGGACGATGAGGACTCGGCCGAGGAAGAGGAGAGCTAGGATGGAAACCGCAGTGTTAGACTACGTCAAAGGTGGAGGTTCGTAGCTGCATGGGACTGCGCGCCGATGAATTGATTGCCCAGGCTCGGGTGCTGACACCCCTCGCCGCCCGCCGTGGCGAGGAGGGGCTGCTGCTTGCCAAGGCCCAGGGGTGCCGCGTCTTCGACGTCGACAACATGGCATTCATCGACCTGCTTGGTGGGGGCGGTGCCAACCTCCTCGGCTACGGCAACCAGTACTTACTTGATGCGGTCCGCCGCGCTTCGACCCTCGGTCTGGCCTCGGGTTTCCATGCTGCCGCCGAAGTTGAGCTCGTGGAACTCCTCTCCGAGATCTTGCCCGCCCACGGGCCCGTGGTCCTCACGCCCGCCGAGAGCGAGGCTTGGGAGCTCGCATTGCGCTGGTGCCGCCGGGACACCGGGCGGCAGCGGATCGTGGTCTTCGATGGCAACCGGCGTGGCTCGGTGGAGGCGCTGCAGGTCTCGGCGGCCGGGCCGCTGGGCATGTCACAGCCCCTGATCGCCGGCATCAACCCCGAGCTGGCTCGCGCCGTGCGGGTCGTTCCCTGGGGTGACGTGGACACCTTCGTCGAGGTCCTGGGGGAGGTTGGGGTTGACACGGCCGCCGTCCTCTTGGATCCGATCGCCAGTCTCTTCGGTGTCCTGCGGCCCAAGGCCGAGTTCCTGCAGGTGGTGCAGGAGCGCACCAGGGCCGCGGGCGCACGGCTGATTCTCGACGAGACGGTTACCGGCTTCCGCCTGGCCAGGGGTGGGGCGATAGAGACCTTCGGGCTGCAACCCGACGTTGTCGTGCTGGGTGGAGCCCTCGGTGGCGGCGTGTCGTCCATCGGCGCGGTGACCTGGCCGCGAGAGCTCCACGCATCCCCCGGTGACGAGCTACCGGCGCCCGCACCGCCGATCGCGGTCCTGGCGGCGGCGACGACACTTTCCGTCCTGCGCAACGAGTCCATCCACCAACGCCTGGAAGAGCGCGGTGCGCAGTTGCAGACTGGCGTCGAGGCGCTGGCGGACAAGTTCGGGCGCAGCCTGCGCTGTAACCGCGTCGGCTCGATCTTCTCGTGCTGCTTCTCGCGCACCGGAGTCAGTGACGGCACCTCCTTCGCCCGCGTCGACCAGGATTCCTGGTCCCGCTTTGTCAGAGGCGCGCGGGAGAACGGCGTGCTTCTGCCTTCCCGCTCGGCGGTCACCTCGTTCATCTCCCACGCACACGGCGTGAAGGACATCGAGAAAATCCTCTCCGCATTCGAGGTCACCCTCCGCCGCATGCAGAAGGAAGACGAGGCGTAGGCCCGCCGTCTCCACCGGGGCGGCCAGGTCGTCAGCACCTTGGTGGATCAGCCCCAACTCCCGAACCGCCAACCTCCCGGGTTGTCAGCTTCTCCGGAGCCAGGAGCCTGTCGGAGAAATGGGAAGGTCCGCGCGCCGGGGGCTTGCCGGGTGCAGGCAAGGCGCGAGGAGGCACGCGATGTCGGGCATCGTGGCTGACGAGCAACGCCGCATGCACCCGGCAACTCCCCTGCACCCTTCGGGTTGCGGGCCTTCCGATTGGGCAGCGAACTCCTCAGCCAACGACAAGTCGTCGGCAGCCTGATGTGTTGATTCCCTGACTCGCTGACTCAGGAGGTGGGTGGGAAGAGCTCGGGCAGGTGCCTGGCCAGCGCCGTGAGGACTGTCGTCTCTTCCAGCGGCTTCTCCAGGTACTCCTGCACCTGATGCTGTTGCCGGGCCTCGGCTTCCCATCGCCGGCTCTTGTAGACCGCCGTCACCATGAACACCACCGGCCGGTAGTCGGGGACCTTCTCCCGCATCTTCGTGAGCACATCAAAACCGGACATCAGAGGCATGAGAGCGTCCAGCACCACGAGAGTCGGGCGCTGCGAGAGCGTGAGATCCAGGGCCTCGCGACCGTCGCCGGCCTCGACGACCTCGAAACCCCGTTCCCGCAGCAGTTCCCCCATCCACGCCCGAAAGACCCTACTATCGTCCGCGATCAATGCCCTCGCAGGAATCACATCCCCCCCTTGGCCTGAGGTCTCAACCACCAACCCCGGGGCCGCGCTCAGGAGCCGCTCCCAGGTGGGGCGCCCGGAGTACCCGACCGCCCCAGCGCGGATGGAGGATCAGGCCTTGAAGCTCGAGAGAGCCTCGGGCTCGGAGTCGAAAACGTCGAAAACGGTGATGAGTTGGGTGACATGCAGGATGTCGGTGATCTTCTGGGTGAGGTTGAGCAACTTCATCTTTCCACCCCGGCGCGACAGGGTCGTGTAGCACCCCACCAGCTCACCGATCCCAGAGGAGTCGATGTGTGTGACCCCGCCGAAGTTGAGCAGGATCTTGTTGAAGCCGGCACCGACCGATTCCTCGATCCGCTGGCGCAACTCCACGTCACCAGCGCCGATGGTGATCTTCCCCTCGAGATCCAGAATGCGCACATCCCCAACATCACGAGCCTTGGTCTTCATTCGCTCCTCCTCGTAGTCAGACTCTTGCGCAGCCTGAGCCGGGTTCCGCCCTGCTCGGCTGGGCTGAAGTGTACCTCGTCCATGAACTGCCGCATGTAGAAGACGCCACGCCCGCTCGACCGCAGCAAGTTGGAGGGATCGGTGGGATCAGCAACAGCCTCGGGGTCGAACCCATCGCCCTCATCCTCGATGATCACCTCCAGCGCGTCCTGCGGCGTGAGCCGGACCTCGACAAACACCCGCTTGTCCGGGTTAAGCTTGTTTCCATGCTTGATCGCATTCGCCAGCGCTTCCCGCACAGCCATCCCGACCCAGTAGCAGGTCTCCTCGGCGATCTGCTCGCTGTGACACATCTCGCTCAGGACACGCTCGACCAGCTCGATGTTTTCGTACAGCGACAGAAGCTGCAACTGGGCTGCTCGCGTCATGCGTTTGAAGTATAGCACCGCCACCGCCCTTCTCGCCGCAACGCTGGCCGCGGCTGAGCCTTGCCCACCCTCGCTCGCGACCATCGCCAACAACGTCGCGGCGCTCCGTCACGTGGCCGCCCCCTTTCTTCCGCCCTGCCGGTTCATCTCCCCCGCCAGCCTGCGCGACGAGCTTGACGTCAAGCTCAGGCGGGATTTGCCACTGCCTCCGGAGCGTTACATCGAATCGCTCTGGCGGCTGGGTCTCATCGATCACGAGCCGGATCTCGTCTACCCCCACCTGCTTGACTTCTACGCCAGCCAGGTCCTCGGCTACTACGAGCCGGCAAAGGACGAAATGGTCCTTCTCCGCCAGTCCAATCCGGCCTCGGTGTCCAGCCGCCCGGTCTGGGCGCACGAGCTCGCCCACGCCGCCCAGGAACGTCGGTTCGGGCTGCCCACCGGACTTCTGGCGATGCGCGACGACGGTGACCGGCAACGGGCCACCTCGGCCGTCGCGGAGGGTGACGCCATTCTGGTCATGCTCGTCCTCACCCAGGGTGGCGAGGATCCGGGGGCTCTGCGGCGAAATCAGCGACAACTGGCGGCCGGGGCCGAGACACTGACGCCTCCGCCCGGCGTACCGGGCTTCTTCGTCAAAGAGCTGGTCTTCCCCTACTCGCAGGGCTTTTCCACCGTTCTCGGCACCTTCGAGCGCGGCGGGTGGTCGGCCGTCGACCGCCTCCTCGCCGACCCGCCAGCCACGACCGCCCAGCTTCTCCACCCGGACCGGACCAGCTCTCCTGCCCACCTGGGGGACGAGAGTCTTCCCCCGACACCGGAGGGGTGGGCGACCGTGTTCGCCGACACTCTGGGCGAGTGGACGCTGGCGAGCTGGCTTGAGCTCCGCATGGCGGCCGACGAGGCGAGCCGGCTCGCTGCGGGATGGGATGGTGACCGAGCCAAGCTCATCGCCCGGCCTGACGGCACCTGGGCGTTGGCGCTGGCGGTGCGTGGCCGCGACCACGCCGCCGCCGCCAACCTGGCCGCGGCCTTCGAGAGGCATCTCCCCGGCCTGCTGGTCAACCTCAACCCCGGCACGCAACCGAAGGTTCACATGGAGCTGGCCGGCACCACGATCAGTGTGACGGTCGACTGGCCGGCACCCCGGCGCCTACCACGGTCGCCTTCTTGATGACAACCGGCGTCTTCGGGACGTCCCTGCCAAATGGTCCGGCGGCCCCGGTCGGTACGGCGCCGATCGCCTCGACAACCTGCATGCCCTCAGTCACACGGCCAAACACGCAGTAGCCGAAACCCTGGTCGGTGTTGTTCTGGTGATCGAGAAACGCATTGTCCACCAGGTTGATGAAGAACTGCGCGGTGGCCGAGTTGACCTCGCCCGTGCGTGCCATGGCGATGCTTCCCTTGAGGTTCTTCAGCCCGTTGGCCGCCTCGTTGACGATCGGGTCGCGCGCCGGCTTCTGGGAAAGCTCCGCCGTGAAGCCACCGCCCTGGATCATGAAGTCGGGGATGACACGGTGGAAGACTGTCCCGTCGAACTGACCCGCACGCACATACTCGAGGAAGTTGTTGACGGTGATCGGCGCCTTCGTGGGGTCCAGCTCGAGGACGATGACGCCCTTGCTGGTCTCCAGCTTGACC
>DAONEV010000256.1:0-6445 GCA_035403265.1 Thermoanaerobaculaceae bacterium
GGTGTCGGGGAAGTTGCCGCTCGCCTTGGTGTCATCCAGCCAGTAGCCGACGCGCGCGCTGGCCAGGAAGTTGCTCCCCGCCACGTAGTCGGCGTACAGCGAGTAGCTCTCCGACGGGTTCTTGGTCGTGATGCCCAGGGGGACCGATGCGTCCGGCTGGACGTCCTGAGCCGGGAGGACCTTCTCGGTCTTCGACGGCCCGTAGTTGAGCGCGAACTTGTAGAAGAACGAGGAGCCGATGCTGCCCTTGATGTTGGCGGTGAGGAACTCGTCGGTCACCGTCTGCTTGTAGGACTTCGTCGCTGGCCCAGAGCCCGTCTCGTTGTAGAGCGGAGTCCGCTCGGTCTTCAGTGTCGAGGGCTGATAGGCCACGAAGAACCACAGGTTGTCCCTGAAGATCGGGCCGCCCAGGGAGAAGCCCGGCTCGAAGCGGGTGACCTTGTCCTTCTTGTAGGTGATCAGGCAGTCCTGCGCCGTGCCGCAGTTCGACTCGTAGCTGCTCTTGCGCTGGGCGCCGTTCCAGTTGGAGTCGTTGTAGTAGCCGAGGATCGAGCCCGTGAAGTCGCGACCGCCGGTCTTGGTGACGGCGTTGATGACGCCGCCCAGCGAGCCGCCGAACTCGGCGGTATAGCCGGCCGTCTTGACCTGGACCTCCTCGACGAAGTCCGTGATGATGCTCTGGCCCGAGACGCCGTCCTGCGGGTGGGTGGTGTCCACACCGTCGATGACGAAGCGGTTCTCGGAGCCGGAGGCGCCGTCGATCGAGATGCCGCCGAGGAACGCCTCGTTTGCGGCGCCCGCGGCCTGCGTCACCACCGAGGTGAAGTCACGGCCCCGGGGCAGGAGCTGGAGGTCCTGCTGACCGATCACGGTGGCGCTCTGGGCGGCCTTGAGGTCGATCTGGGCCTGACCGGCGACGACCGTGATCTCTTCCTGGAAGGTGCCAGGGCGCATCGTGAAGTTGACCTTCGAGTTCTTTCCGAGGGCGACCCGAATCTCGGGTGCCTCGGAGGTGACGAACCCATCGAGGGTCGCCGTCAGCTTGTACGTCCCGGCTGACACGCGCGGGAACCTGTACATGCCGTTTGCGTCAGTGACAGCGGTGATCTTGCCGCCCTGCAGGGCCGACGCCTCCACCGTGACGCCGGGAAGCGGGCCGTTGGCATCGGCCACGATGCCTTCGATGGCGCCGACCTGCTCCTGGGCGAAGGCCACGCCGGACCAGGCCAGGACCAGAGTCGCAAGGATCGCCAGCAAACCCCTTTGAGTCTTCGACATGAAACCTCCCTCTCCTGAGAACCAACCGTCTGTCATACGCCCACTGCAAGTGCGTCGTGCCCCGGGACCGCTCCGCTGATACCCTCCCTTCCTCCATTCAATTCATCTGGCAGCCAGGTGAATTCGCCGGTCCGACCGCCCGGTGCCAACTGCGTCAACGAGAATCTGGGTGGACAGTAGCAAGGTCGTTGCCAGCTTTCAATACTTGACACTTCTTGCTACTACCGAACAGTTCTCGACGAATAGGTCGGCGCGTGTTCGGATTTTCGGACAAAGCATCCGGTCCTCCGAAGGTTCCGGCTGTCGAAGCGGACGGATCGTGCGCCATGCGGCAAGGTGGTTGGCGGGGCCCCTCGGAAGGAAGGGCAGCGGCGGAAAACCGGTTGGTATGGGAAGCCGTATACAGCGCGGCACCCGCGCCATGCGGGGCCGTCTGTGCTCGGGCCCATGAGTGCCGGAGCAGGGGAGAGTCAATGCGAGGAATGAGGAAGGCAATGGGATTGGCCGTCGCGAGCCTGGCCTTGGCCGGGACGGCGATGGCGGCGGCGCCGGAGCTCAAGCTCCCGGTGGCCGTCAAACAGCTCGGCAACGGGCTCACGGTGGTGGTGTCGGAGGATCACTCAACACCCACGTTCGGCATCTCCGTGGTCTACAAGGTGGGCTTCCGTCTCGAGCCCAAGGGGCGCACCGGGTTTGCACATCTGTTCGAGCACATGATGTTCCAGGGCACGCCCAACACCGAGAAAGGGCTGTTCTCGCGCATCATCCAGGGCGGCGGCGGGATCGACAACGGCTCCACGCGCTACGACTTCACCAACTACATCGCGTCGGCGCCGGTGTCGGCCCTCGAGCCGATCCTCTGGCTCGAGTCGGATCGCATGCGGATGCTCGATTTCTCGCCGGCCAACCTCAAGAACCAGCAGGACGTGGTCAAGGAGGAGATCCGCGTCAACGTCCTCAATCGGCCCTACGGCCTGTTCTTCTGGACCGACGTGGCCGGCCTGGCCTTCGACAAGTGGGAGAACGCCCACGATGGCTACGGCTCGTTCAAGGACCTGGATGCCGCCAACGTGACCGACGTGGCGGCCTTCCACCGCACTTACTACGCCCCCAACAACGCGGTCATCGGCATCGCCGGCGACGTCAAGGCGGAGGAGGTCTTCGCCCTCGTCGAGAGGCTCTTCGGGTCGATCCCCGCGCAGCCGACGCCTCCCCGCCCCGATGTTTCCGAGAAGCTCAACACGGCCGAGCGCTCGGCCAGGCAGACCGACCAGTTCGCGCAACTGCCGGCCCTCGCGGTGGGTTACAAGGTCCTCGATCCGGCGAGCCCCGACTGGGTGGCGACCGCGGTCCTCGGGGAGCTGCTGTTCAATGGCGAGGCCTCCCGCTTCTACCAGCGATTCGTGAAGACCGACCAGACGGTGCTGCAGATCTCCGGCGGCCTGGGCTGGCCGTTGGCCGACGCCTGGAGCCTCAACGGCCCGGGGATGCTCGGCATGCTGGCCATCTACAAACCCAGTACCGACGCCACCAAGCTGCTGGCCGGCATCCAGGAGGAGATCGACGGGATCGCCAAGAAGGGCGTGCCGGCGGCCGATCTCGAGCGGGTCAAGACCAAGATGCTCTCGGACTTCTACTCCTCGGTCGAGGCGTTGATCTCGCGCGCCGATGTGCTCGCCCAGCGCCAGGCTTTCACCGGTGATGCCGCAAGCGCCAACCTCATCCCGGCCCGCATCGCCGCCGTCAAGCCGGCGGACCTGCAGCGCGCAGCCGCCGCCTATCTCACCGTCGCCAACCGCACCTGGGTGGACCGCCAGCCGGCGCCCAAGGCGGGAAAGTAAGCAGGGGGACATCATGAAGCGAGCACTCACGATCTTCGCTGCCCTCGTCACGGCAGGCGCGGCGATTGCCGCCAAGCCGCCGGTCATGCCCAAGGACCTGCCGCCGTACGGGCAGGACAAGCCGCTTCCCACCCCCCAGGTCATCGAGTCCAGGCTGCCCAACGGTCTCACCGTATGGGTGGTGCAGCGACCGGGGTTCCCCAAGGTCACCGCCATGCTGACCGTGCGCGGCGGTTCGGCCTCCGACCCCCAGGATCTCGCCGGTCTTTCCGATGTCCTCAGTGAGGCCCTCAAGGGCGGCACCAAGACCCGATCGGCCCAGCGGATCGCTCAGGAGCTTCAGTCCGTGGGAGCCGAGCTGAGCGTCAACTCGAGCAAGGACGCCACGTTCGTGGCCCTCGACGGCATCTCCACGGGGCTTCCCACCATGCTCAAGGTGCTGGCCGACGTCGTCCAGAACGCCACCTTCCCGGTCCAGGAGGTCGAGCTCGCGCGCGCCAACGCGCTGCAGGGCCTCAAGGCCGCCGAGTCTACCCCCGAGTTCGCGGTCGACAAGGCTTTCAACGCCGCCGTCTACGGGGCACACCCCTACGGCGTGATTTCCGGCACGGCAGCCTCCTACTCCGCCATGACCCGCGATGTCCTGGTCAGGGAGTGGCAGCGCCGATTCCGCCCCGAGCAGGCTCTCCTGCTGGTGGTGGGCGCCGCTGACCCGCGACAGGTCAATGTCGCCATCGTCAAGGAGCTGGGGACGTGGAAGGGCGTGGGTGAGGGCGTGAGCCCGACCGCGGCCCCGCCGGCTCTCGGCCCGACCAAGATCCTGGCTGTCGAGCGTCCGGGGTCGGTGCAGTCGGAGATCCGGGTCGGTCGCCCCATGCCGGGTCCCGCCGATCCCGACTACTTCCCCGTGCAGGTGGCCAACACCATATTCGGCGGTGCCTTCTCGAGCCGCCTGGTGGAAAACATCCGTGAGGACAAGGGCTATACCTACTCGCCGCGCATCGGCGTTTCCCCGTCCGAGAAGGGCAGCTTGCTGCGCGTCCGGGCCGCGGTCCGCAACGAGGTGACGGGCGGTGCTTTGCTCGAGATCTTCTACGAGCTCGACCGCATGGGCGCCACGCTGCCGACCGCCGACGAGCTGGCGCGCGCCAAGCGCTTCCTGTCGGGGATCTTCACCCTCCAGAACCAGACCCAGGGCGCCGTCGCCGGCACTCTGGCCCGGTACTGGGTGTTCGGCCTTCCACCGGCGGCGTTGGGGGAGTACGTGCCCAAGGTCAACGCCGTCACGGCCGAGAAGGTGCGCGAGGCCGGCAACAAGTACTTCACCTCGCGCTCCCAGACCGTGGTGATCGGCGGTGACGTGGCCAAGATACAGGCCGAGATCACGCCGTTCGGCAAGGTCGAGAAGGCCCCGTAGCGGCCGTCTGCGGACCGGCCGGAGTGGGTGTCCACTCGCGGCCGGGGCGGAAGGACATTGGATCTCGCCCACCTGTGACCCGGGTGGGCGAGGTCCTTTCTGATCGCCGCGCTGCCGAAGCCGGCTCCCGTCTTCCATCCGTTGGGCCTTTGCAAGACCGGGTGCGGCCGCTACCATGCGTCGCCTGCCTGGGGTGTGATCAGGGGGGGACGTGAGCGACCAGTCGAGGACACGAGTGGAACGACGGACCGCCATGGTCGTCCTCGGGCTACTGGCGGCGCTCTTCGTCTTCCGGCTGGGAGCGGCTCCACTTCATGAGCCCGACGAGGGTCGGTACAGCGCCATCCCACGCGAGATGCTGGCCGCCCACGACCTCGTCACGCCGCGTCTGAACGGCGTCCTCTACTTCGAGAAGCCGCCGCTGTACTACTGGCTGAACGCGGCGAGCATCTCGGTCCTGGGTATGGAGCCGTGGACGGTCCGCCTGTGGTCGGCGCTCTTCGGTTTCGCAACTGTGTTGTTGACGTTCTACCTGGCGTACCGCCTGGAAGGCGTCGCGACCGCCACCTGGGCGGCGGCTGCTCTCGGCGGCGGGCCGTTGTTCGTCGTCCTGGCGCGTCTGAACGTCATCGACATGACGCTGACCTTTCTGCTTACGGCGACACTGGTCTCGGTGTGGCTGGCACACCGCGGCGAGGGTCGGTCAGCCCATCTCTGGTGGCACGGCGCCTTCCTCGCGGCTGCCCTCGCCGTGCTGGCCAAGGGGTTGATCGGGGTGGTGCTGCCGGGCCTGGTCGCAGGGGCCTACCTCCTGGCGACGCGGCAATGGCGGGCGCTTCGGGCCGTACCGTGGGCCACCGGCGCCGGCCTGTTCCTTGTCGTGGCCGTGCCATGGCACCTGGTGGCCTCCCTTCGAAACCCGGATTTCGCCTGGTTCTACTTCATCCACGAGCATGTCCTCCGTTTCGCCACGGCGGAGGCTGGGCGGAGCGCGCCGGCCTGGCTCTTCCTGGCAGTCGTCGCGGCTGGCTGTCTTCCCTGGACGGGCCTGGTTCCGGCGCTCGGCCGCGTGGTGCCGCGGGGTGGGTGGAAGGTGCTGACCACCGAGCACCCCCAGGTGGTCTTCCTGCTGAGCTGGTTCGGCCTCACGCTGCTGTTCTTCTCGGCGTCCCGTTCGAAGCTCGCGACCTACATCGCACCTGCCCTGCCGCCCCTTGCCGTGCTCGTCGGCGGCCTGGTGGCCCGCCTGGGCGATGGACGGTTGCGGACGTCACGGCTGGAGCGGCTGGGCCTGGGTGCGGCCGCGCTGCTCGTGGCGGCTGGGGGGATCTTCGCTGTCGTCGTTGGGACGCGCGGGCACCCGTGGCTGACGGCGGAGGGGGCTTCTCTCCCTGTGCTGGTACCAGTTGGCGTGCTGATCGTGGTCGCGGCGGCGATGGTGCTCTGGGGTGCCACCTGCGAGTCCGGAACGCGGATGGTGAAGATCCTGTTTGCGTCCGCGCTCGTGCTGGGCGTGGCGACCGCGGAGGCGTGGGTGGTGGTCGGGCGCCAGCGCTCGGTCGAGCCGGTGGTCGAGGCGCTGCGGTCTCGACTGCGACCCGACGACCAGGTCTTCACGTACCGCTCCGTGCAGGAGTGTCTCTGGGCCTACCTCCAGCGGCCCGTGGGCCAGGTCGAGTGCCAGGACGAGCTGGAGTTCGGCATCGCGCGGCTGCCGGAAGCCGAGCGGGTCCGGCGGTTCCCGTCCGCCGCCGCGTTCAGGCCTATCTGGGAGTCCGAGCAGCGTGTCTGGGTGGTCGTCATGTGGTGGGGTCCAGGGAGAATGCGCGGTGACAGCCTGAGGCCGGGGACGAAGGTCTGGTCGAACGGCCGCTGGACCCTTCTCTCCAACCAACCCCCGGAGTCGCTC
>DAONEV010000257.1:0-6439 GCA_035403265.1 Thermoanaerobaculaceae bacterium
TTCGGTATCGAGCGGCTGCCGGAAGCCGAGCGGGTTCGGCGGTTTCCATCTGTCGCCGAGTTCAGGTCGATCTGGGAGTCCAAGCAGCGCGTCTGGGTCGTCGTCAAGTGGTGGGGTCCGGGGAGAATGCGTGGCGATGGCCTGAGGCCGGGCACGATCGTCTGGTCGAACGGCCGCTGGACCCTTCTCTCCAACCAACCCCCGGAGTCGCTCGTTCCGGGTCCGACCGGATAGCGCCGGTCCGCCGGGCACGAAGGTCAGTCGACCTCGAAGGCGACGAAGGAGAGACGGCCGTCGCGCTCGATCTGGACCACCAGAGGGTCGCCGTCGTTGAGCGCGGCCAGAGCGGCGCGCAACTCCCCGAGCGTCGCGACGCTGCTCCCATTGATGCCGTGGATGACGTCCCCGGGTTGGAAGCGATCCCCCGGTGGTGCCGCGTCAGGCGAGACGGCAACCACGAGCACGCCGGAACGGATGCGAAGCTCCGGCAGGGCGTCGAGGAGCTTTTCGGTCACTTCGAGCCCGAGGATGTCGAGCGGGGGAACGAGGTTGCGGTCCGGATCGACGAGCTCCAGGAAGCGGTTGATGTCATCCTGGCGTTCGATGACATCAGGGTTGAAGGTGAGCCGCTGGGAGCCCCTCACGACGCCAATGGCGATCGGGACGCCGATTCGGTGCTGGTGGACGGCGGCTCCGAACTGGGCGACGCCCTCGACGGCCCTGCCGCCGGCACTCACGACGAGGTCTCCGACCTGCACGCCGGCCTTCGCCGCCGGCCCGGAGTCGAGCATGTCCGAGACGATCACGCCCCATGCCTGGGTCAGGTGCATGGCCGCCGCCATCACCGGCGTGACGGCCTGGACCTGCACACCGATGACGCCGCGCCGGACGCGTCCGGAGCGCAGGAGCTGCTCCGCGATGGCCCGAACGGTGTTGCTCGGGATGGCGAGGCCAATCCCCTCGCTGCCGCCCGACTGCGTCATGATCATGGTGTTGAGGCCGACCGCCTGGCCCTGGGTGTCCACGAGCGGGCCGCCGCTGTTGCCCGGGTTGATGGGCGCATCGGTCTGGACGTAGACCATCGTGTCGTCCGGCCCGAGCTGCCTGGCGACGGCGCTCACGACGCCCAGGGTCACGGTGCTGCCGAGGCCGAGGGGAGAGCCGAAGGCGAGCACGAGCTGGCCCTGCCTGAGCTTGTCCGAGTCGCCGAACGGGAGCGGGTGCAGCCCCGCCTCCGCGATCTTGAGGACGGCAAGGTCGGTGGCGGAATCGAGCGCGACGAGATGAGCGTCCACCTTGCCTGGACGGGGTTTCACGCCACCACTCCTCCCACCCGGGTCGTCCTCGAGCACCGGCAGCAGGACCTGGATTCGCCGCGCGCCGGCGACCACGTGGGCATTTGTCACAATGTGACCTTCGGTGTCCAGGACGACGCCGCTGCCGCTGCCTTGCTGCCGGGCGAGCACGTTGGGCTGGCCCGGCCCGACCGTGTACCCATTTGTGAAGATCTCGACGACCGAGGGCGCCACGCGCTGCGCGAGGGCCTCGAACGACGCCGAAAGGGCCGCGAGGGATTCGGACGGCGTCTCGGACGTGCCCGGCTGGGGTGGCGCTGCGGCCGCCCCGCCCGCGGCCAGAGCGATGAAGATCGACAAGACAAGGCTGGTTCGCATGGTTCCTCCCGATTCATGACCGTCTCAAGCCCAGGTCAGCGCGGAAGCGAGCGCCGGATGGCTGCGTGCATCCAGCTTGACACAACCGGCATCGACGGCGGCCATTCCGGCCACCTTCAGACGGCCGCTGCATGACACGGGCGGGTGAGACCCCGGATGCCGCGAGACCTGTGCTCCCGGGGGGACGGGTCTGGCGACTGGCGACAGGGGTTGCCACTCGTCTTGTGCGTCCCAGACGTAAGGACGAAGATACTGTGTAAAAAGATGTTGGGAGACGGTCGCGTTCGTGATCTGCGACCGTGTCTCGTTGGCATGTTCTATGCTTTTCCTCGGGGTGGGTGGTGTCAAGGACACCACCGCAAGTCGGGCGAGAGCACGGAGGTCGTCCGACGGGGAGGAAAGATGAACAAGCTCTGTTTGCGGCGTTCAGGTGCTGTCGTGGCGGTTGGCCTGGGCCTGCTTCTTGGCCCCGCAGTCCCGGCGCGCGCAACTCCGACCCCGGAGCTGCGCCAGGTTGGCGCGACAGCGGTCGTCTACCAGGGGCCACAGGTCGACGTGGCGGTCTCCTACCGATTCGCCAAGCTCAGCCCGAAGGGGAGCTGGCTGCTTCTGGACACTTCCATGACCTCGGCCGCCGATCCCGTCGAGATCGTGCGCGGCGCCATCGAGGTGCGTACGCCGACCGGGGAGGTCGTGCCTCTCGCGTCGCAGGAGGACTTCAACCAGGACTACCACCTGCTGGCGGCGAGCATCGCGCGCGCGAATGTGACCAGGGAGCCGATGAACTACCTGCTTCCCCACCGCTATCGCCCCATGCGACTCTTTGCCGATAGGCGCCTGGGGGTGGTTTTCCAGTCCGTCTGGCTGGACTCGCGGCACGACGACCTCGGGCGGCTCTACTTCCGTTTGCCCGGAGGCGTCCAGAAGGGCAGCTACGAGCTGCTGATCAAGCTGGCGAAGGGTGACGTCGTCATCCCCTTCGTCATCTAGCCAGGAGGCAGCCCGCCGGAGGGCCGGAGGCGCCGATCCCGCCTCCGGCTCTCGCCGGCGTCAACGCGGTGGCCGAGCAGTGGCCCGTCATGGGATCGCTGCCTGAGAGTTGGGATCCTGGGTGCGTGCGTCAGCGGAAGGTGTCGCACTGCTCGAGGGAGCCGCTCTGGAAACCGCGGTTGAACCACTCGACGCGCTGTTTCGAGGAGCCGTGGGTGAAGCTCTCAGGGCTGACCCGTTGCCCGGACTGGCGCTGCAACCGATCGTCGCCGATCGCGGCCGCAGCGTTCATGGCCTCCTCGATGTCGCCCTTCTCGAGGATGTCGCGGCGGGCCGTGGAGTGCCCCCAGATGCCGGCGAAGCAGTCGGCCTGCAGCTCCATGCGTACCGAGAGGTCGTTCTGGAGGTCGGGCCGCCGCGCCTGCAGCTCCCGGACCTTCTCGTCGATGCCGATCTGGGTCTGCACGTGGTGGCCGATCTCGTGGGCGATGACGTAGGCCTGGGCGAAATCGCCCCCGGCACCGAAGCGGGTCTGGAGCTCGTCGTAGAAGGCGAGGTCGATGTAGACCTTCTCGTCGCCCGGGCAGTAGAACGGTCCGGAGGCAGCCTGGGCGAACCCGCAGGCCGAGTTGATGGCGTTCGAGAAGAGCACGAGGTGCGTGGGGCGGTAGTGCTCGCCGCGGCTCGAGAACTCCTGGGTCCAGGCGCGCTGGGCGTCGTTGAGGACGAAGGTGACGAACTCGACCTTCTCCTTCTCGGCCGGGGAGTCCGGGGCGGGCTGTGTCTGCGCGCCGCCCGGGTTCGAGATGTCGGCAGTCGGGCCGGTGTCGAGGAGCGCAAAGAAGTTCTTGCGGAAGATGAGGCTCAGCACGAGGAGGATGAACATCCCGCCGCATCCAAGGCGCAGGCGCCCTCCACCGAGACGAATGCCACCGAGGCCGCCACCACCTTCGCCGCGTCGGTCCTCGACGTTCTCCTGCGATTCACCGCGCGTCCAGCGCATGCCCGTCACCTCTTGGTCCCAGCTTACTCTGTGGTTCGCCTCCAGGGAAGGTCAGGCTACCTGGTGAAGGGTCAACGGCTTGCGAAGAAGCCGCGCACGGCGGCGACGACCTGATCCGCCTCGCTGTCCTGGAGGCCCGGGAACATCGGCAACGACAGCAGAGTGGCACCGGCCAGCTCGGAGGCGGGCAGCGGCGGCGGCGACATCAGCTTGAGGATGGCCGGTTGGCGGTGGTTGGGCAGGGGATAGTGCACGCCCGTCTCGACGCCGGCCGTCTTGAGATGCGCCGCCAGTGCGTCTCGGGTGGCTCGGTCCCGAGTGCGGAGAGGGTAGAGGTGGAAGACCATGCGTGTGCCCGGGCGCTCCACCGGAAGGGTCAGGTCGTCAATAGCGGCCAGGCCTGCCGCGTAACGGGCGGCGATGGCGCGGCGGCGCGCCGTGAAGCTCTCGATGAGGGCGAGCTGCCGGCGCCCGACGGCGGCCTGGATGTCGTTGAAGCGCAGGTTGAAGCCCACCAGGTCGTGGGTGTACTTGTCGGCCCGACCGTGGTCGCGCAGCTTGCGAACGGTGGCGGCGATGGCGTCGTCGCTGGTCGTCACCATGCCGCCGTCACCGAAGACCGTGACGGTTCTTCGACGGGTAGAAGGAGAACGCCCCGGCGCGGCCAATCGACCCGACCTTGCGGTCGCCCCACATCGCGCCGATCGCCTGGCAGCAGTCCTCCATCACCCAGAGCCCGTGCTGCTCAGCTAGCGGGAGCAGGCGTCCAAGGTCGGCCGGGCCGCCATACAGGTGCACCGGAACCATGCCGACGGTGCGCGCCGTGATGCGTTTCGCGGCGTCGCCGGGGTCCATGCAGCCGTAGCGGTCCTCGTCCACGAACACCGGCGTGGCGCCCGCGTGCATGACCCCCTCGATGGTCGGGAAGGCGGTCATCGCCGGGACCAGCACCTCGTCCCCGGGCTGGATGCCGATCGCCAGCAGGGCGAGCTGGATCGCGGAAGTCCCCTGGGACACGGCGATGGCGTGCGTGACGCCCAGGTAGGCGGCCATCTCCTGCTCGAACGCCCTGGTCTCGGGGCCCAGGATGAAGCGCCCGGAGTCCACGACGGCCAGCATGGCCTGCTTCATCTCCTCGGTGACGGTAGCGCGCGACAACGGGATCATGCGACCTCCAAGACCGCGAAACGTTACACCGCGGGTCAGGGGGTCAGCAAGTCAGCGGATCAGCGAATCAGCACGTCAGCGAATCAGAATTCAGCAACTCAGCGGATCAACTCGGTAGCCGACCAGCCAGATACCAACCCGCAAAGCGGGATTTCGGCCGGGCTTCTGGGAGGGTGGGGGAACTGATTTGCTGATCTCCTGATGCGCTGATCTGCTGGCCGCGGACTATCCGCGGCCAAGACGGGAGTGGCAGGGCTCGAACGGCAGGTGGACCTCTTGGCCGGTCTCCGCGGACTCGTAGATGGCGTTGATCAGCTCCAGTGACTTGCGGCCCTCGCGGCCGTCGACGAAAGGAGCGGCGTCGGTCCTGATCGCCTCGATCACGTCCTTGAGGTACTCGTGGTGGCCGAAGCCGTAGACGTCCGGCGGGTTGGTCTTGTAGCGCTCGACCACGTCGGCGTCTTCAGGGCGAGGGTTATCGAAGCGCCAGACCTTGATCTCGTTCATGGCGAACCCGCCCACCTCGACGGTGCCGTGCTCGCCGAGGATGGAGATCGAGCCCTCGAGGTCGACGGGCCGGGCCGCCGTGGTGGCCTCGACCACGCCCAGGGCGTCGTTCGAGAACCTCAGGATGCAGACACCGGTGTCCTCGACCTCGACGTCCACCAGGCGTGTCGTGGTCATCGCCGAGAGCGAACGCACCGGCCCCATCATGTAGCTCAGCATGTCCACATGGTGGGAAGCCTGGTTCGAGAAGACGCCGCCGTCCTGTGCCCAGGTGCCGCGCCAGGCGTCCTGGTCGTAGTACTCCTGGCGCCGGCACCAGCGTACCCGGATGGCGCCCAGCACCAGTTTGCCGAAACGCCCCTCGTCCACCGCCTCGCGGAGCTTGGTGATCGGCAGGTTGTAGCGGTTCTGCTTGACGACGAAAAGGCGGGTGCCGGCCTGATCACAGGCCCGGATCATGGTGTCGGCGTCGGCAAGGCGGAGCGCCATCGGTTTCTCGACCACCAGGTTCGGGACCCGCGCGCCAACCACCTCCAGCGACAGGGCAGCGTGACTTCCGGATGGCGTGCAGAGGTCCGCCAGGTCCGGCTTCTCTTGGGCGAATGCGTCGCCCAAGTCTGTGTAGGGTCGCCCACCGAACTCCCCCGTGAACCTCTCCGCCCGCGACCGGTCCACGTCGACCATGGCCACCACCTCGACGTCGGAGAGACTGGCCAGGATCTTGGCGTGACGGATGCCGATTCGACCGCAGCCCACCAGGGCGGCCCGGATCTTTGGACGGGTTTGCTCGGACATGCCGTGCTCCTTGCCGGTGGCTTACAGCCGCCCGTTTTCCATCAGGACCTGGCGGTACAGGGCCTCCAGACGCCGCATGCGGACGTCCATGGAAAACCCTTCCTCGACGCGCTTGCGGCCCGCCTCGCCCCAGGCGCGGGCCCTGGCAGGGTCCTGCATGACCTCGATGATGCCGGCGGCGGCGGACGCAGCGCTCTCGGGGGTCACGAGCCTTCCCGTGACGCCGTCGAGCACCAGCTCGGGGTTGCCCCCGGCATTCGTGCACACCACCGGTTTTCGCATCGCCATGGCTTCGCGCAGGGTA
>DAONEV010000258.1:0-6390 GCA_035403265.1 Thermoanaerobaculaceae bacterium
CGGGCCGACCCAGGAGCTGGCGCTTTTCGTGATGGGCGATCGCGGCCTCGAGGAGGTCGGCAACCCCTCGGCGGCCCTGCTCGCCGACCGCCGGACCGGCGCTCCGGGCTCGGCCGTGGCCGTGGTCATGGAGGGCTCGTCGCCACTCCTGGTGGAGGTCCAGGCGCTGGTCTCCCGCTCGCCACTGGCAATGCCGCGGCGGGTCGCCCAGGGCATGGACTCTGGCCGCCTGGCGGTGCTGCTGGCGGTGCTGGAGAAGCGCGCCGGGTCGCGGGTTGGCGACCGGGACGTTTTCGTGAACCTGGTGGGCGGCGTATCGGTTGACGAGCCGGCCCTCGACACGGCCGTTGCGGCGGCCGTAATCTCGGCGGCTGCCGACATCCCCGTGCCTGCCGACGTGGCGTTCTTCGGCGAGGTCGGGCTCCTGGGTGAGATTCGCTCCGTGGGGCACGGTCCCCAGCGGCTGCGCGAGGCGGAGGCGCTGGGGTTCTCCCGCTGCGCCGTGCCTGCCGCCACAACTCTCCCTGCCCGTTCTCCCATCGCACTCCACCTGCTCGAGTCGGTGGGCGACATCGTCACCCTGGTACGATGCTAGACTCCTAGTCGGAAAGAGACTTCCGCGGGCATGGCCGTCGACAACGAAGCCGCCATCTTGCGCATGCTCACCGACGTGGAGACGCTGCGCCGGTCGTTGCGGCTTTACCCGGAGACTCACCCCGCCTTGCAGCCGGCCCGCGAGCGCATCCGGGGCTCGGTCGCGACCATCGCCGAGCACGACGACCGGGCGACGATCGCCATCGGCCCGGATCGCTTCTTCTGGAACCAGGAGGAGATCAACGCCCCGGCCAGCTCGCCGGCGCTGCAGCTCATTCGCGTCCTGTTCAACCTCGGCGTGGGAGCCCTGCGCCTGGAGCTCGACCAGACCGCCGAAGGTCTGCCCCTGCTGGCGGCGCACCTCTCGCGGCTCAAGGAGCCACCGAGCGAGGCCGAGCGGATGTCGCTGCTCGATCCACCCGATGCCTTCCCGGGACTGGAGATCGTTCCCATCGACCTTTCCGGCGTCCAGGTGGTCGACGCCGACGCGGAGGACATCGAGAAGGGCGGCTCCCGCAACGTGCTGCGCGAGCTGGCCGAGCGCATGAGCCAGGACGGCGCCTTCGCCCTCGCCGGCCAGATCAACGAAGGCGAGCTCACCGCCGGAATGCTGGCCGAGATCCTCCAGGAGAGCCGGGATCCCGAGAGCCTGTTCGAGCACCTCTTCACGCAGCTCGGCGAGGTCGTCCGGGTTCGCGACGAGACACAGCGGCGCATGCTCCTCGGTGAGGTCCGCGAGTTCCTGGGGGAGCTCGTCGGCCTGCTCGACCCGGACCGCGCGCGCCTGGCCGTCACCGTTGCATTTCGTCACCTCCCGGTGGCCGGGGACCCCGAGCGCGGGATCGCTCCCATGGTGGCGGCCGAGCTGCTCATGGATGCCGTCGAGCTGATGCTGGCCCAAGGCGCCACCATCCCGGATGCCGTGCACCGCGTGCTCTATCGCATGTCGGCTCCGCCCTCCGAACGCCCCCCAGAGGTGAGTGAGGAGTCCTCGATCCGGGCACGCCGGCTGCTTGCCCAGATCCCCCTGGAGGAGGTCCGTCCGCGCCGCAGTCAGGACGAGTCGTTCGGCCTCATCATGCGGCCCGAGAGCCTGGCCGCCTTCCAGGAGCTCACGGCCTCCCTCGACCCGGCTGCCCTGCGCACGCACCTCGCCGGCGTGCTGCGCGAGGCCGCCACCGTGTGGGGTGCCGAGCCGACTGGCGAGGCCGCCTCCCGCCGCCTGGGCGAGGAGCTGGTGATGGCCATCGACGAGGGCGATCTGGAGTCCGCCAATCGCCTCGTGCCTGTGGTTGCGAACATGAGGAATCCTGAGGCCCGCGAGGCCGCCTGCGCCACCGCGGCCCGGGCCGCAATCCAGGGGCTCCTGGTCTTCGAGAAGGAGAGCCACCAGACCCTTGCCGGCATCCTCTTCGGACTCGGTGAGAAGGCCATCCCGACAATCCTCGACGCGATCGCCGAGGAAGAGAGCATGGGCGTGCGCAAGCGCCTCCTCGAGGTCGTGGGAAGCCACGGCAGCGCGGCGCTCCCCTACATCCGGCCGATGCTCGGAGACTCGCGCTGGTACGTGGTGCGCAACGCTGCGTTCCTGCTGCGCAGGCTCGGCGATCGCGAGGCCGCTCCCCAGCTCCGCCTGATGCTCGGCCGCGCCCGCCCCCAGGTCGTCGAGGAGATCCTGAAGACCCTGGTCGCCCTGCAGGACCCGCAGTGGTTCCAGGCCCTCACCCGCACCCTCGACTCCGAGGACCCGGAGCGCCAGGTGACCGCCGTGCGGGTCGCCTCGCATATCCGTCACCCCCAGGTGGCGCGAGCCCTCGCCGATCGCCTGCGCGCACGCCACGGCAACATGCTGCGAGAGCCGATCACCATCGAGCTCATCCAGGCCGCCGGCCGACAGGGCGACCCGGCCTTCCTGCCAGTTCTGAAATCGATCCTGGACCTGAGCCAGTGGCGCCACCGGTTCGCACTGGGGCCGCTCAAGCGCGAGGCGGCCGTGGCCATTGCCCAACTGGCGAGCGACGAGGCGGCTCAGCTCGCCCGCAATCTGACATCCGACAAGGATTCCGAGCTGTCTGCAGCGGTGCGCGCCGCCCTCCTGGCGCCTCGCCGGACCGCCGAGGACCCGGAATGAGCGAGCGGGAGAAGCTCATCCTCGGCGCCATCACCGAGCTGGCGGCCGGCATGACCACGGTAGGGCTCTACGGAGGCGAGCACCCGCGCGCCGGGGTCATTGTCGAGCACCTCACCAGCCTGCTTGGGGAGCTGCTCGACCAGGAGCCGGAGCTGGCGTTCGTTCTCCTCGGCGAGGAGCTCTTCGTGCAGGGGACACCGGTGACCCGGGCATGCCGACAGGCGCCGTCGGTGATCCGCAGGATGCGTCGGCGGGGCCTCGAGCACGTGGGGTTCCGTCCGGGCGTGACGGCGAGCGAGCTTCACGCCTTCCTCGGGGAGCTGGCGAGCACCGACGACACCGTGGTGCAGAACCGCCCGCACATCCAGGTTGGCAAGGTCGAGGTCTCCGAGATCGAGCTGGGCGGCCCGGACGAGTCCTCGGGCGGCAAGAAGCGGCGCAAGCTCGCCTCGGTCCGCGATCGCATCGCCGTTGTCGACGACTGTCTCACCGGCTTCGCGAGCGGCGCAGGCCTGGCCGTCGGCGACCTCGAGCGGGTGGTGAAAGCGGTACACGACTCCCTCGAGGACGACCCCGATCCCCTCCACCACCTTGCCCCCTGGGAAGGCGAGGCGCGCTGGCCGGCGGTTCGCGCCTACAACACCTGCGTTCTGACCGTCGGGCTGGCGCTTCTGGCCGGCGTCGCGGCGGCCCTGCGCCGCGACCTGGGGCTCGCCGCCATGCTCGTGGACTGTGGCAAGCTGCTGGTGCCTGCCGACCTGCAGACCCGAGATCTGGAGCTGTGCGGCGACGAGCTGGAGCTCATCATCGACCACCCCAAGACCGGGTTCCAGGCCCTGCTGAGCGCCGGGAACCTACCGCCCATTGCGCTCATCGCCGTCTACGAGCATCACCTGGCCTTCAACGGCACCGGCTATCCCCGCCTCCCCCGCCCCCGTCACCCCCATCCGACCTCTCGCTTGATCAGCACGGCCGTGGCGTTCGTCACCCTCCACACGTTGCGCGGTGGCCGGGGCCTCGGGACCCGGGAGTCGGTCGCCGCCTGGCTGATTCAGCATGCCGGTAGCGCGCTCGACCCCGGCTGGGTCTCGGCGCTCCAGGAGCTGCTCGAGGTAGAGCCGGTGTAGCTGGCTCAAGGCTCCCCCGCCCCCCTTGAAACGAACCTTCCTTGGAAAGGGCCGGCGGTGGGTCTTGACCCTGTTGCCTGGGTGGGCCGGGGGGTGGGGATTAGCCACCCGGGTAGTAGCCGGCGAGCGTTCGGACCTCGAGCCCCGGCTTGTCGATCTTCACCGTGACCTTGCGGAAGACCTCGGCCGGTGTCGTCGCATCGGAGGTGTAGGCCACCAGGTACTGCGAGCGCAGCTCGCGGTTGATCGTCTCGTAGACGCTCGCGAGGTTGGCGTTGGCCGACAGGAAGAACGCCTCGCCGCCGGTGGTGCGCGCCAGCCGGGAGAGCTGCGAGCGCACCATCACCTTGGTGATCGGCAGGTCGATGGCGACGACGTAGGTGGTGACGCCGCTGCGCTGGGCGTAGTCCAGCACGCGGTCGAAGCCCATGCGGGAGGCGTTGTCCTCGCCGTCGGTCAGGATCACCATCGCCTTGCGGCCGCGCACGCCCGAGAACTGGAAGAGCCCGTAGATGGTCGCGTCGTTGAAGGCGGTACCGCGGTCGGACCGCAGGGCGATCATGGCCCGCTCGAGGCCCGAGAAATCGGCGGTGAACTTCTCGAGCAGGGACGGACGGTCCGAGAACGAGACGACGAAGGCCCGGTCCTTGGGGCGCAGCAGGTTGCGGAGGAAGCCGAGGACGACGCGCTGGACCTCGGGAAGGGTCTTCTCCATCGAGCCTGAAGTGTCGACCACGATGCCCATGCGGATGGGCAGCTCCTGCTGCCGGGAGAAGTGCGAGACGGCCTGGGGACGCCCGTCCTCGAAGACCTTGAAGGCGCTCTTGCTCAGGCCCTCGACCGGACGGCCCTCCTTGTCGAGGACGGTCACAGGCAGCTCGACCGTCTGCACCTGCAGGTCGGCCAGGAACTGCGGCGCATTGACGAAGCGCACGTCCTCAGCCTGCTCGCTGTCGTCAAGGACCGCAAGCGCCCGCAGGTAGCCGATCGAGCCGTCGTCGGAGACCGGCAGCCAGGCGTCGAACGGCGCCGAGTAGAGCGTCGCCGCGAGCGCCTCGTTCCAGTACAGCTCGACCTTCGCCAGCTTGCGCTCCGTGGGCACGTTCACCGTCGCCTGAGCCCGCACCTTGCCGTCCTTGCGGTCGGATAGACCCACGGGTTGCAGGCGGACGAAGAAGCGCTCGCGCCCGACGTTGACGTCGAGCTGCCGCCGATCCAGCTCCGCGCCCTTGCTGTCGTAGGCCACCGCCACGATCGAGGCGAGCCGAGGCACCGGGCCGAGGTCCAGCTCGATCTCGAAGGGCGGACGGTTTTTCGAGAGGATCAGCCGGTTGTCCAGCAGGAACTCGACCTTCCCGACCTGAGGACCCGCCAGGGCGGTGAACCGCTGCACACCCGTCAGGCCCTCACCATCGGGTCCCTGAAGAAGAAGGGTGGGGAGAGGCGACGACGCGATCTTGACCAGGGCGGCGTCGGTCGCCTTCTCCTCGGCGCTCGGCGCCGCTACCAGCCCAGGATCGACGACGAAGTCGATCTCCTTGATTCCGACGTGCTTGGCGTTGGCGTCGGCGATCTTGAGGCGCAGCTTGTAGGTCCCCGGGCGCAGCTCGCGCTCGAATGCCAGGGGCAGCTCGGTGGACTCTCCCGGGAACGAGAAGGTGTAGCGGAAGCGGTCGTCCATCTGGCCTTCCCGCATGATCTCGCCAGTGACGTCGAGCTGCACGACGTCGAGATCCCCGACCTTGCTGGAGCTCAGCTCGGCCCGTTGGATCATGCCCGAGAAGATGACCTTCAGCTTGCCGGCCACGCGCTCCCCGAGCTGCGAGGCCAGACTGAAGACCAGCGGCTTCGCATCCTTCGGTGAGATCGTCGAGAACTCCAGGAAGCGTTGGCTGGAGCTCTCCTTCCCGGTCGCCGCCTCCTCGGTCTGCACTCGCTCCATGGCCTTTCGCGTCTCCAGGTCCTTCATGAAGAACTCGGCGACACCGATCGCCTTGAGGATGTCCGGGTCGCAGGAGTACTCGGGGCGCGCCAGCTCGTAGCGCTGGGCGCTCCCGGAGAAGTACTGCTGAAGCGCCATGTTCCCTTCGGTCGTGTAGAGCGCCGTGCGGGAGTCCATATTCGGGTCCCAGAGGCGATATCGCCCGACACCATAGGGTCGGAAGAAGATGACGGTGACCTTCTCGCCCAGCCCCGGCAGGTAGCCCCAGATCCAGATCTCCAGCGGGTGGAAGACCCGATCACATTCGAGAGGCTTGCGGGCATCGGGCGGCCCGTGCAGGAGCCAAAGCCGCGCACGGTCCTCGGTGGTGTTGCCGAACGCCGAGGCCGCCTCCTCCAGCCGTTCCTCCCACGTGCGCTGGAAGTTGTGGCCCATGCCGCTCTGACTGTTCCAGAGCTCCCAGAGACGCTCGACGAAGACCTGGCGCTGCTCGTCGGTCTCGAGGGACAGGAACGCCTTCTTCTGCTCGCGGGTGATGAGCGGGTAGACCTGCTCGTCGAGCCACTTCTGCCAGCGCTCGGGCAGGTCCTTCGAGT
>DAONEV010000259.1:0-6315 GCA_035403265.1 Thermoanaerobaculaceae bacterium
TCTCGACGAACCCGAAGTTGTAGCGGAACTGGGAGTCGGCCTGGGGGCTGGTCTGGTAGGTGCCGAGCACCGTCGTGGACTGCCCCGGTCCGATTGCAAAGGAGGCCGGGATGCCGGCGAAGAGCTGGCCGACCGAGTCGCGGTTCTCCTGCCCGGGTGTCTGGGAGTAGATGCGTCCGTTGACCATCACCTTCTGGGAGGAGGTCACTCGCAGGGCGCCGAACGACGCCTCGCCGAACATTGTCTCGACGGCGTTGTCGTAGCGCTTGGTGTCGCCCGCCTGAATCGTGTCGTTGAAGATCTCGGCCGAGGGGTTGGGCTGGTTGCGGAGCAGGAGGCGGTACTGGACGTTGGCGGGCGAGGAGCCGGGGTTGTGGACCCAGACGCAGGTGTACCACTGGGAGGTGCCGGAGCCGGGGCCGCGCCCGACCGACGGCAGGAACACGTCGGTGCCCGTGAAGGCGGCCAGGGCCGGCAGGGCGAGGGTCAAGGCCAGGATGGCGACCAGGGTGGTGAGTGTCTGTCGGCGCATGGTGTCCTCCATGTTCGAGGGCCATGCAGGATGGATGATGGCTGCCGCGTGGCCCGCGGTTTTGCTCGTGAAGAGGTTCGGCCCTTCGGAGCCAGGAGGGAATGTCCGCACGCGACAGCGGCATGTCCGAGCGCGACATGGTGGCTGTGCGCGGCCCTGGACAGGGGGGCGGAGTCAGCTCCCTGGACCGCGGGGCTCCAGCCCCGCACAGCGGTTTGAGGGCTGGTCCAAAGCGGGCCTGGAGGCCCGTGCTCGGAGCAGCAAGGGGGCATTGAGCTGCGTGAGTGACAGCGTTCGCCCGAACCGAGGTGAGGCATCGGCGGCTTGGGTTGGTGAGGTGGCCCAGGTAGAATCACTTCATGCTCGAAGAAGGGCAGCTCGTCTCCCACATCCGGCTTCTCTCCCGCATCGGCGTGGGCGGGATGGGCGAGGTGTGGGAGGGTGTTGACGAGCGGCTCGGGCGGCGGGTGGCGATCAAGGCGATCCGGCGCTCGAACGAGTCGAGCGCGCTGGCCCGTGCACGGTTCGCCCGGGAAGCGCGTATCCTCTCGCAGCTCGAGCACCCCAACATCTGCCGGCTGTACGAGTACATCGAGGCAGAGGAAGTCGATGTCCTCGTCCTTGAGCTCGTGCGCGGGCGCTCCCTGCACCAGGCCATCGACACCGGCCTGAGCGTATCCGAGAAGCTGGGCATTGCGCTTGGCACCTGTTCGGCGCTGGTGGCGGCCCACTCGCTCAGCGTCATCCATCGCGACCTCAAGCCCGACAACGTCATGCTTGCGGAGGACGGCACCACCAAGGTGCTGGACTTCGGCATCGCGCGGCGGATGCTCGACGGGGTCGAGGCTGTGGGGGTGGTCGGGTCGAAGCTCCCGGCCGCCCGCGAAGGCGATGCAGTGGAGACGGTTGACGCGCTCACGATGGTCGGTCAGGTCGTGGGGACACCGCGCTACATGAGCCCCGAGCAGGCGCGTGGCGAGGGTGCCACCGCCGCCAGCGACATGTTCAGCTTCGGCCTGCTGCTCTTCGAGCTGTACACGGGGGAGCCGCCCTATGACTCGCCGTCCCTCCAGCAGGCGCTGGCCCGCGCCCAGTGGGGTGACGTCCCTCCGGCGACCGGGATCGACCGCGGCGTGGCGGCGCTCATCCGCGACCTCACCGCTCTCGATCCGAGGCAGCGACTCACCGCCCAGCAAGCGGTGGAGCGGCTGCAGCGGATCCACCAACGGCCCCTCCGCCGCCTCCGGATGGCCGCTGCCGCCATCGCGGTGGTTGGCCTGCTGGCAGGGACCGTGCTCTTGTTTGTCGGGTTGTCGCGGGCACGGCGCGAGGCGGCGGTGGCCCAGGCGAGCACCGACTTTCTGGCGCGGCTTTTCCTGGGGTCAGATCCGCAGGAGGCGCCGAATCCCGACATCAAGGCCCGACAGGTGCTCGACCGTGGCGTCGAGAGGCTGCGTACGGAGCTGAAGGACCAGCCAGCGACCCGGGCCCGCCTGCTCACGGTCTTGGGTGGCATCTACGGCAACATCGGGCTGCATATCCAGGCCCAGGGGCTCCTCGAGGAGGCGCTCTCGCTGCAGGAGCGGCTGTCAGGTCGGGACGACCAGGCGCTGGTGCCGGTCCTGACCAGGCTTGGCAACGCCTTCGCGGGCCAAGGGGATCACAAGCGGGGCGACGAGCTGTTCCGTCGGGCCACGGAGATCGCGTCGCGCGAGAAGCTCCCGGCCGAGGAGGGGACGGCGCTCAACCTGCTCGCCTCGTCGCTGGTGGCTCAGGGGCGCCTCGACGAGGCAGAGCCGGTGGCGCGGCGCTCGGTGGTGGCGTGGACCCGGGCGGTTGGTCCTGATTCCCCGAAGACGGCCGGGGTGATGGTCACCCTCGCCCTGGTCGAGATCGACCGGGGGCAATACGCCGCCGCCGAGCCGATCCTGGTGAGTGCCCTGGCGACGCTCGAGCGCCACCTGGGGCCCGACCACCCCGACGTCGCGTCGACGGTCGCCAACCTCGCCACGGTCCGCAAGGAGCTGGGCCGGCTCGCCGAGGCGGAGGCGCTCACCCGGCGCTCCCTCGCGCTGACGGAGAAGCGCCTGGGCCCCCAGAACCCGCAGTGTGCCCTGGTCCGCAACGACCTGGCCGTGGTGCTGTTCGAGCAGCGCCGCTATGCCGAGGCCGAGGAGCAGTACCACCGGGCGGTCGCGATCGCCGAGCCGGCCCTCGGCGCCGGCCACCCCCTGGTCTCGATCTTCACGAGCAACCTGGCCGAGACGTGCCTGCTGCAGGGCCGACCGGCGGAAGCCGAGCCGCTCTACCGTCGCGCCCTGGCCGCGGCCCGCAAGGCCTTCGGCGAGCAGCACCCTGCAGTAGCCGAGATGCTCCTGGGGCTGGGCCGGACCTGTGCCGCGCTCGGGAAGGTGAAGGAGGCCGAAGAGCTGCTCCTGCAGTCGGTCAGCGTCCGCGAGGCGAGCAGTGGCAAGGACCACCCGGAGCTCGGCAAGGCGCTCACCAAGCTCGGCGCCTTCTACCTCGACCAGGGACGGCCGGATGCCGCCGCGCCGGTGCTCGAGCGCGCTCGCGCCATCCTGCAGGCCTCGCTGAAGCCTGACCATCCGTCCGTCGCCGAGCTTCGGGCCGTGACGGACCGGCTGGCACGCGCCGGGACAGCGGCCCCCTCACCTGCGGCCCGCTAGCCCGCGCAACGGGCGCCGTCGCCGTCGGTCCCGAGTCCAGACAGGAATGGGGGGTGGCAGCCCCACGCCGCCACCCCCTGGAGGATGCTTCCCGTGACCGATCTCAGTGAGCGGTTGCCTCGTTGGGAGCTGCCTCCATGACCTGCTCAGGTGCCAGGGCGCGAACCGACAGCTCGGCGGGCTTGCCGAACGCCTCGGGGTGGAGGAAGCGCCCGCGCTCGGTCTCGGCCTTGTCCACCTCGACCGGGATCCGGTTCGCGTTGGCGAAGGCGTCCTGCCGGATGCCGGTGATCTGCCAGGAGACCTCGGTGTGGCCGGCGCTGGTCTGGATCCTGAAGGCGCCGCCGTGGATCTTGCTCGCGACGCGGGCGTGTACCCACTCGTCGCCTCCGCCGACGACCGTGAGCTGGTAGCGGAAGTCGCGGTTGAGCGCCTCGAACCAGTCGGGCAGCGTGACGGTCGCGAAGCCTTGCTCGTCCGTCACGGCGTTCCCGTTGTAGATGTTCATCATGTCGGGCGACTCGACGAAGGAGTGGTAGAGGTACTTGTTCTCCGGGTCGAGCGGGTGGTCGATCTTGAACGAGCCCCCTCCCTTGGAGATGGTGCCGTCGATCTGGAGGTTGCCGCTCTCGTCGAGGCTCAGCACAACGTTGTTGGCGCCGTTGTGAATCTGGAACGCGGATCCGGTGGTGTTGTTGTCCTCGTCGAGGTGCAGGAGAATCGAGTGGTTCGACCTCAGCTCGATGGTGCTCGAGCTGTAAGCGTTGTCGGCGAAGATGTACCCGGTGGTCCCGCCGAGCATCAGGTCGGCTCCGGAGCCGCCACCCTTGGCGAGCACCCCGGTTCCGCCCGAGGTGTTGTTGAAGAAGAGGCCCCCGAATGCGCCGGCACCGGTGCCCTGCCCCTCAACGCCGTTGCCCGAGCTCGAGACGCCAACAACGCCCCTCCCGCTGGAGCTCTCGCCATAGACGCCGGCTGCCGAGCTGCCGGTGTTGGCCTCGCCGTGGACGCCGTAGCCACCGGACTTGCTGGTGATGCCGTCGATCGAAGGTGATCCGGAGATTGTCGTGCCCTTCACGGCGATCCCCGAGCTGCTCACGGCCAGCAGCCCGTATCCGGTGCTGCCCTGGGCCATGACACCGGCGGCGGTGCCGATACCGAGGATGCCGGCCCCGCTGCCGCCGTTGGTCGCCGAGATGAGCGGGTTGGCCCCGGTGCTTGCACTGAGGCTGAACGGGATGTCGACGTTCACCGTGACATCGCCGCTCGTTCCTCCGCCGCTCAGGCCGATCCCGGCCACGACCGAGGTGATGTCGCCGGAGCCGCCGCCCGACGCGGTCTGCCATGCGGCGCCGCCCGCGGTGACGGTCAGTACCTGGCCCGACGTTCCGCCGCTCGTCGAGACCTTCGCGGCCGTCACTGCCGCGTTGGCGAGGTCGGCGCTCGCGATCGTCCCGTCGAGGATCTTGTCGGTCGTCACCGCGTTGCCGGCGAGCATCGGGCTCGTGATGCCCCCGGTGGCCACCGCCAGCGACACGTCGCCCGTCGTTCCGCCGCCGGACAGCCCGCTGCCGGCGGTGACGGCGGTGATGTCCCCGCCACTGCCGGAGGGGACCGCCTGCCACGCCGCGCCGCCAGCCGTCACGGTCAGCACCTGGCCGGTGGTCCCGCCCGTCGTCGCAACCTTCTGGGCCGTCACCGCCGCGTTGGCGAGCTTGGCCGTGGTGACCCCATTGTCCGCAAGCGATAGCGTCACGTCACCCGAGGTGCCACCACCCGCCAGCCCCGCCCCGGCATTGACCGCCGTGATGTCACCCGTGCCTGGGGCGGAGCCGCCGAGCAGCTCGTCCCGAAAGCTCATCTCGAACGTCGAGGGGTCGTTGGAGCGGTTGGCGAGCCCGGAGCCGAACGCCGCCACCTTGCCGGCGCCGGACGTCACCTCGACCTTGAGGCGCAGGTTGGTGGCGTTGACCCCGGACAGGAGGTTGGTGATCCCGTACTGGCGGACCTCGTAGCCCCCGAGGGAGTAGGTCTTGGTGGTCACCGTGGCGCCGGTCTCGTCGACCGCCGTGACGAGGACCGAGGCAGAGGCGCCGGAGGTCTCGACGAACCCGAAGTTGTAGCGGAACTGGGAGTCGGCCTGGGGGGAGGTCTGGTAGACCCCGAGGATGGTGGTGGACTGCCCGGCGCCGATGGCGAAGTCGGCGGGGATCGCGGCGAAGAACTGGCCGACCGAGTCGCGGTTCTCGGCGCCGGGTTCCTGGGAGTAGATGCGGCCGTTGACGAGGATCTTCTGGGAGGAGGTGACGCGCAGGGCGCCGAAGGAGGCCTCGCCGAACATCGTCTCGACGGCGTTGTCGTAGCGTTTGGTGTCGCCGGCCGGGATGGTGTCGTTGAAGACCTCGGCGGTGGGATTGGGGCGGTCGCGGAGGAGAAGGCGGAACTGGACGTTGACGGCCGAGGCGTTCGGGTTGTGGACCCAGACGCAGGTGTACCACTGCGAGGTGCCGGAGCCTGCACCGCGGCCGACCGACGGCAAGAAGACGTCGGTGCCGGTGAAGGCGGCCATGGCCGGCAGGGCGAGCAGACAGGCCAGAACAGTGGTGGCGAGAATCGTGGGTGTCATCCGGTGCTTCATCGGTCCTCCCTTTGCAGCCGAGGTCGGGCTGCCATCCGTGGTGAGCGTTTCGACTTCGAATCCGGGTGCGTCCTGTCTTCAAGGCTGGGCCCGCTCGCCCGGGAAGGGAATGCCCAGACGCGACAGTTCCATGCCCGGACGCGACAGCGTCGACGTGACCAGGTGCGCGGGTGAGGCGCGCGGGATGCGCTATGCTCTTCGGCAACGAGGCTCCCAGATGCGGCGAACGCCCAAGCAAGCCCCGACCCCTATCCGGCACCAGCGCCAGGAGCGAGCGCCTGGGGGCCGCCGGGACTGGCGTGCACACCTGATGGCAGGGTCACTGATGCTCGGCGTCCCTGTCGGGAGCGAGGTGGCCTCCCCGTGGCCCTGGCTGCCCCTTGGCCTTCTGACAGGCCTGCTGGGCTCGGTGGTCGTCATCTTCCTGGTGCTCCAGCGGCGCCAGCGCCAGCAGATGC
>DAONEV010000260.1:0-6309 GCA_035403265.1 Thermoanaerobaculaceae bacterium
CGGGAAATCTGCTGAGCTCGAAGCGCCGCGCGTCGGTTCCGGCGGCCATGGTGACGGCCTGGAGATGCGCTCCGCCACCTTCCATCTCGCCCACATGTGGCTTCCGCTGCGGGCTGGTCGCGATTTCAGAGTCGGCCATGCCGCGGCATTGTACCAACGCACGACCCGCCTCCCCGCCGATGGCCTCGCTGGCACCGCGACGCCCCACGAGGGCCGGCTTGGACCCTGGCGATCCCACGTTTCCCTGCGGCGCACCGTGCTGTAGATTGGTTGGCGATGCGCTGGGTCAGGGCGAAGACGGCAATCGCGAAGCTCGCACGGGCGGACAGTGCGGCTGCCGAGATGGCCTTCTTCCTGGCGCTCGCGCTGGTGCCGCTCGTCGGCGTGTCGATCGCTCTTGTCAGCCGCTGGCTTCCCGTCGACCTGGGCGGGTCCATCGAGGAAATCCTGCGCAGCGTGCTGCCGGCCGAGTTGAACGTGGGCGCAGGCGAGGTCCTGCTCTGGGCGCGCTCCTCGGCCACCCAGGGGTGGCTGACGGTCGGATTCGTGGTGGCGCTGTGGACCTCGTTCCGTTTCATGTCGCTGTGCCTCCGCTCGCTGGGTGACATCGTGGCGGCCGACGCCCACGCTCCCGTCAAGGGCTGGCGCCTGGCACTCAGGTCGGTGGCACTCCTCGCCGTCTGGGTCGTCGCGCTGGTGGCGACCGCGCTCTTTCTCCTCGTGGCGCCCGCCATCGAAAGCGACCTCCTTCGCCTCCCGGAGCTTTCGGATCTTTCGCTCTCGGCCTTCGCGGCTCTGCGGGCGGTGCTCATCGTCGGAGTTCTGTTCAGTGCGATCTTCCTGACCTACCGCATGGTCGTCGGTGCGCGGACGGGCCGGCTCCGGTCGGCCGCGGCCGCCATGCTGGCCTCGTTGGGGTGGATCGGCGTCAGCCGGGGGTTCACCCTGGCCGTGCCGGTCCTGTGGAAGGCCACGCTGCTCTACGGCACGCTGGGCAGCGTGGTGCTGTTCCTGATCTGGTCCTACGGCATGGCCTGGATTCTTCTGCTCGGCGGGTTCCTTCTCGTGCGACCCGGGAAGCCGAGAGCGGTCAGCGGCGGCGGGTAGGGTTCCCACCGCGCCTTGCCGCCCTCGCGTTGGGGCATGCCCGGGCAAGGCCACCCCCGAACCTTTGCCGCCTGGCTCCGTATCACCAGCACGCGGAGCCGGGATGGAACAGACCTCAACCGTGCAACCAGCGACTGCGAGGGAAGCATGAAACGGAAGACCAAGATCGTGATCGGCGTCGTGGCGGCCGTGGTGCTCGCCGCGATCACCGTCGTGTCCGTCAAGGCCCGGCAGCCCAAGGGCATCAAGGTGCGGACGGCCAAGGTGGAGCGGCGGGACCTCGTGTCCCTGATCACGGCCAACGGCACGGTGCAGGCCAAGACCAAGGTGGAGATCTCGGCCAATATCATGGGCCAGATCACCAGGCTGAACGTGAAGGAAGGCGACGCCGTCCGCAAGGGTGACCTGCTGCTGGTCATCGACCAGGCCCGCTACTCGGCCGCAGTCGAGGGCAGCAGGGCGTCGCTCCAGTCGCTGGAGGCGGAACTGCAGCGGGTCAGGGAGGCGGCGGCCCAGGCCAAGCGCGACCTCGACCACGCCGAGACCCAGTTTCACGAGGGAATCGTGGCCCAGGCCGACCTGGACCGGGCGCGCAGCCTCCTCGAGCAGGCCCGGGCCTCGATCCGCCGCGCGGAGCGCCAGGTGGAGCAGGCACGCGCCGACACGCGGTCGTCCCAGGACGCCCTCGACAAGACGGAGATCCGCGCCCCCATGGACGGTGTCGTGACGCGGCGCAACATCGAGGAGGGCGAGGTCGTGGTCACGGGCACCATGAACAACGCAGGCACGGTGCTCATGACCATCTCCGACATGTCCACGATCGAAGCGGTGCTGGAGGTGGACCAGACCGACGTGCCGCAACTGCGCGTCGGCCAGAAGGCGTCGGTGCTCATCGACGCCTTCCCGGACCAGCCTTTCCCGGGCGAGGTGTCCGAGGTGGGATCGAGCCCGATCACAGGTACCTCTCAACTGGGTGGCGCCGCCACCGGCACCGACTACGAGGTCAAGGTCACGCTGCTCAAGCACCCGGAACGGATCCGACCGGGCCTCACGGTCACCGCCGACATCACGACCTCCACGGCCAAGGACGTGTTGGCCGTGCCGATCGGCGCGCTGGTCCTGCGGCCGGCCGACGAGAAGGCGGCGAAGCCGGCACCCGGCGCCGGGGCCCCGACCCCGGCCCCGGGCCAGCCCGAGTCGGTGAGCTCCCGGACCAAGGAGATCGAGGGGATCTACATCGTGGAGTCAGGGAAGGCCGTGTTCCGCCCGGTCACCACCGGCATCAAGGGCGAGATGGAGGTGGAGATCACCGAAGGGCTGAAGCAAGGCGAAGAGGTGGTGGTCGGCCCGTTCCGCGCCTTGCGCGACATCAAGCCCGGCGCCGAGGTTCAGGTCGACAACAGCGAGCACCCCGGCGTCGAGTAGCAGCGGACACGGAGCAGGGGACAGACCATGAAAACCGCCGGGTCCACCGCGACGGAGCGACAGCCGGTTCCTGGCTGCCGGGTCACGGACCAGGGGCCGCGGGCCAGGGGAGTCAAGGGGGCCAGCCATGCAGCTTGGTGAGGTCATCCGGACGGCCTGGTCGGCCCTGCGGGCGCACAAGATGCGCTCATTCCTCAACCTGCTCGGCATCATCATTGCCGTCACCACCATCATCGCAGTGATCTCGGTCGTCTCGGGCCTCAACAAGTACGCCGCCGACGCCATCGGCCAGCTCGGCCCTAACACCATGATCTTCTCGAAGTTCGGGCTCATCACCTCGCGCGACGCGTTCTTCGAGGCCCTCAAGCGCAAGGACCAGACGGTGGAGGATGTGGAAGCCGTGCGCCGGCTCGTGCCTCAGGCGCTGCGCGTGTGCGGCCGGGTGTTCGCCACCCAGGCGGTCTACGCCGAGGGCCACCGCCTGCCGAACACCTTTGTGATGGGTACCGGCCCGGAGATGCCGTTCATGGTCGGCATGGAGCTGGACGACGGCCGCTACTTTTCCGAGTCGGACCTCAATGCGGCGCGCCCGGTGGCGGTCATCGGCTGGGACGTCAAGGACGAGCTGTTCCCGGCCGTCGACGCGGTCGGCCGGATGATCAAGATCGGCAACAAGCCATATCGCGTCATCGGGCTGCTGAAACGACAGGGACAGCAGTTTGGGCAGAGTCAGGACCAGGTTGCCCTGGTGCCGCTGTCCTCCTTCCAGAAGTCCTTCGGGCGCAACCGCAGCGTCGACATCATGGTCGAGGCACCCGACGAGGGAAGCCGCAAGACGGTCGAGGACGCGGTCCGGATCATCCTGCGGGCGCGGCGGTCGACGCCGTTCTCGGCCCCCGACCCCTTCGGCATCGTCGACGCCGAGGCCCTCTCGGCGTTCTGGAAGCAGTTCACCTTCTCGGCGTTCGCCCTGGTCATCCTGATCTCGTCGATCTCCCTGGTGGTGGGCGGCGTCGCCATCTCCAATACGATGTTCGCCTCGGTGGTCGAGCGCACCAGGGAGATCGGCCTGCGCAAGGCCCTGGGCGCCCGCCGGCGCGACCTGCACCGGCAGTTCCTGTTTGAGGCGGTGGCTCAAAGCCTCCTGGGCGGGATCGTCGGTGTGGTGCTGGGGTGGCTGGCCTCCCTGGCCGTCGGCAGCCTCAGCCCGTTCCCGGCCCGGGTGACCCCCGGCCTGGTCGGCGTGGCGATCGGCGTGGCGGTCTTGGCCGGCTTCCTCGCCGGGTTCCTGCCGGCCATCCGGGCGGCGCGCCTCGATCCCATCGTGGCGCTCCGGGAGGAATGATGACCCGGCCCACCCTCTTGGCGCTGTCTGTCCCCGTGCCGTCTTCCCGGATGGGTGGAGCGAGCCACAGGCCATCGACCACGGGTAGGGGGAGGCAACATGACCCGCATTGATCGCGTCCTGTCGGCTCGGGCCGAGAACGTCCTTTCGGCGTTCCGGGCCATCCGGGAGAACAAGCTGCGCTCGGTCCTGACCTGCCTCGGGATCATCATCGGCGTGGCGACCGTGATCGTCATGGTCTCGCTCATCGAGGGGTTCAACAACCAGTTCATCGCCTCGTTCCAGAATTTCGGCGCCACGATGGTGCAATTCCAGAAGATGGAGCAGCGGTTCGGTGGCGGCGGGCCTCCACCCGAGGAGGAACGTCTGCGCCCCAACCTGACCCTCGACGACGCCGAGGCGATCAAGCGCTACGCCTGGGCGGTCCAGTACGTCTCCCCCGAGCGCTGGACGAGCGAGGGCGTGGACGTCAGGTATCGCGGCCAGCGCGCCAACGGCCCGACCATCGGCGGCGTCACCCACGCGTACCCCGACACCAACAACCACTTCGTCAAGGACGGACGGTTCTTCACCGCCGGCGAGGAGCTGCACTCGGCCCAGGTGTGCGTGCTGGGTGTGGGGATCGTCGAGGCGTTGTTCCCGCGTGAGGATCCGCTGGGCCGGGAGATCTCCATCAACGGACGCCCGTTCCGGGTCATCGGCGTGTTCGAGAAGAAGGGCAGCTTCCTGGACCAGGGCGCTGACCAGCAGATGGTGGTCCCGATCGGCATGCTGGACCGCATCTTTCCGCGTGTGAAGGAGACCTACGGCTGCGTCATCGCCACCCTGCCGCGCAAGCCGGAGTGGGTGAACCTCACGATCGAGCAGGGCACCCAGATCCTGCGCGACCGGCGGGGCCTGCGCTTCTCCCAGGCCAACAACTTCGCGGTGCGGACGCCGGATCGCTTCATCCGCACGTTCCGCCAGATCACCGGCGGCATCTCGGCGGCCATGGTCGTCATTGCCGGCATCAGTCTCATCATCGGCGGCGTGGGCGTGATGAACATCATGCTCATGAGCGTCACCCAGCGGACCCGCGAGATCGGCGTGCGGCGAGCGCTGGGGGCGCGGCAGCGCGACATCAGGCAGCAGTTCCAGACCGAGGCGATCACCCTGGCGCTGGTGGGCGGAGCGACGGGCGTGGCGATCGGCCTGGGGGTCTCCAAGCTGCTGGGCGCGGTGAGCCCGTTCCCAACCAGCATCTCGGCGACCGCCATCTTCGCCGGTCTGACGGTCTCGGGTCTGGTCGGCTACTTCTTCGGCACCTACCCCGCCTTCAAGGCCGCCCGCCTCGACCCCATCGAAGCCCTCCGGTACGAGTAGGACCCCCGCCCAGCCAGGCTCCAGGCTACAGGCTCAAGTCCCCCCGCCCACCCATACCAATGTAGGCTCACTTCAAGGGAGGGTGGGGGAGCCTTGAGCCTTGAGCCTTGAGCCGGGGTGGGTGGGGGATGGAGTACACTCTTCGCCCATGAGCGAGGTCGGGCGGGTTCTGATCGTCGACGACAACGCCGCCAACCGATTGGTGGTGCGGACGATCCTGACGGCCGCCGGTTACCAGGTGAGCGAGGCGAGCGACGCCTTCGCCGCTATCGATCGCATCGACCGGGAGTCTCCACACGCGGTGCTGCTCGACATCAAAATGCCGGGCATGGACGGCCTGGGTCTGCTCGGCAACCTGCGCAGCCGCGGCGTAGACGTGCCGGTGATCGTCCTCACGGGGCACGGCGACGAGTTCACGGCCGGCTCGTGCATGGAGGCCGGCGCCGACGCGTTCCTGGACAAGCCACCCGAGCGCGCCACGCTGCTGTTGCACGTGCAGAGCGCCGTGCACCGTGGCCGGCTGATCGAGGAGAACCGCCGTCTCAAGGGCGGGTTCGAGGAGCCGCCGCTGCTCGGCAACTCGGCGGCCATGCTCGATCTACGGGAGGGGATCGCCCGAGCGGCGCCGTCGCGCGCGACGGTGCTGGTGGTGGGCGAGTCGGGAACGGGCAAGGAGCTTGTCGCTCGCCGCCTGCATCACCTCTCCGGGCGTGCCCGTCATGCCTTCGTGCGGGTCAACTGCGCCGCCATCCCCGAGGAGCTCATCGAGTCCGAGCTCTTCGGCCACGAAAAAGGCGCCTTCACCGGGGCGGTGCGGAAGCAGGTGGGGAAGTTCGTGCAGGCGGACGGCGGCACGATCTTCCTCGACGAGGTCGGAGACATGTCGCTGCGCACCCAGGCGAAGGTGCTGCGGGTGCTCCAGGACGGCGAGGTGGAGCCGGTCGGGGCCGGGGCCGTCGGCCGCGTCGACACGCGGGTCGTCGCCGCCACCAACAAGGATCTCCAGGAGGAGGTGCGGGCCGGCCGCTTCCGTGAGGATCTTTTCTTCCGCCTCTCGGTCGTCGTCCTGC
>DAONEV010000261.1:0-6301 GCA_035403265.1 Thermoanaerobaculaceae bacterium
AACGCCGTGCCCTTCTCGTAGAAGCGGAGCGACGCCGAGTTCAGACAATGGCGCTCCCCAGTCGGCTTGGGGCCGTCGCTGAAGACGTGCCCGAGATGTGCCCCGCAGCGCGCGCAGTCGATCTCGGTGCGGACCATCCCGAGGCTGCGATCCTCATGGCGGGTCACGTGTGCCGGGTCGAGCTCGCGGAAGAAGCTCGGCCAGCCGGTGCCGGAGTTGAACTTGTGCTCCGAAGAGAAGAGCGGCAGCCCGCACACGACGCAGACGTAGACCCCGTCCTTGTGATTGTCGAGGAGGTTGCCGCAGAACGGTGGCTCGGTGCCGGCCTTCTGCGTGACGCGGTAGGCCTCCGGGTCGAGCTTGGCGGCCAGCTCGGCCACCCGTTCCCGCGAGAGCGGCGTCACGTCATATCCGGACTTGGAGTAGGTCGGCTTCATGGTTGAGCTCCCGCCGGACCCGGTTCCGCCTCTGGCCTCCTGCGGGCCGGCAACCCCGCATCCAACCATCAGCAGTGGGAGCGCAAGGGCGAGCAGGAAGCGGCGCCGTCCGACCATACCAATGAAATCCAAACGGCGCGTCGAACATTCCGGGCCAGGGCGGTATTCAGCCCGAGGCAGGGTCCCGCGCCTGGCAAGAAGCCCTTGTATGGCTGCGAGGTGCCGTTCGGACGGCCAGGACCGGACGCCCGCGCGCCCCACAGGAGGGCCGACGGGCGCGAGCCCGGCGAGCTGCCCGGCTACATTACCGGTGACGGGTCGCAGTCCTCGAACTTGCCGTTCTTGATGACGTGCACCCGGGGACGGTGGGTCGTGTTACCCACCGCGTCAAAGCTGAGCTTGCCGGTCACGCCCTGCTTGTCACCCAGGCTCATGATCCTCTGCAGAAGCTCGCTCGTGTCCTTGGGTTGTGGGTCCTTCAGCGCGTAGAGCGCCACCAGGGCCGTGTCATACCCCAGCGCAGCGTAGAGGTCGGGTTGGTTCCCGTGGTTCGCCGCCTTGTACTTGTCCACGAACGACCTCATTGGCTCCTGGGAGGACCCGAAGTCGAGCCTCAGCGTCGGGACGAAGACCCCCTCGGCCAGGTCTCCGGCGCGCCGTACGACGTCACCGGTGCTGATCGCCGAGGTCGTGCACACCATGCCGGCGAACTTGTCGCTACGGACCAGCGACAGCGTGGCAAGGATCTCCTCACCATAGCCACAGATGAAGATCGCATCGGGCTTCTGAGCGGTCAACGCGTCGGTGATCGTCTTGTCCCAGTCAGTGGGGCCGATCGGGAACTCCCCCGTGATCGAGCCGCCGAGCTTTGTCACCTCGGACCTGAACACCGGGAGCAACCCGTCGGCATAGAGGCCTTTCTGGAACGCCACCATGATCTTCCCGACCTTCTTGTGGCTGACCATGAAGCTCGCGGCGACGACTCCTTCGATGTCGTCCGCGGGGTAGATCCGGAAGAAGTGGTTGCTTGACGCCGCCAGCCCCGGCTCGGTCGCCGATGGCGAGATGATGGCGCTGTTGACCTTTTCGACCTCGGGAATGAGCGCCTTTCCCTCATCCGACGTGGCACCGCCGATCAGGAGAGCTGCACCGCCCTTGAAGAGCTCCCGGGCCTCCTTGATCGCGTACTCGCTGTTGGACATCGAGTCCCGGTAGTGCGCCTCGATCCCCTTCGGAGAGTCCTTCGCCACGGCCTCGTCGAACGCCAGCTTGATTCCCGCCTTCAGGGACGGCCCGTAGGCCTTGGCGACCCCGCTTTCGGGAAGCACCACTCCGACGATGACCTTCTTGCCACCGCACGCCCCGGTGACGAGAGCGCTTACCGCCAAGATACCGACAATCGCCTGTCTCATCCGAAACCTCCACGGCAGGAAGACCGCGCCGCCTCGCTCTTGTGAGGATTGTACTACCTCTCCACTCCGGCCGGCCCCACGGGAATGCCACAGTGGAGGTAGGCACGCCGACGAACCAGACCAATCGGTCAATCGGGAATCTCCGCGGACCGGTCTGCCACCGTGTGCCAAACGGAGCCTCAACTCCCGGCTGGACCCGTTCTGGCACCGCCCACGGTGTCGGCCGGCTCGACGTGGATCACGATCCGGTCGAGCGCCGGCAGCCGCTGGCGCAGGGCCCTCTCGAGGCCCTCGGTGCGCTCGTGGGCCAGCGCCACGGGCAGGTCGGGCGCCACCGTCCAGTGGAAGGAGAGCATCAGGCCGTCACCTTCCTGGGTGAGCTTGACGTCGTGGCCGACGCCCAGCGAGCGGCACGCCACAAGCACCTCGTGCACTGCCTCGAGCTCCTCGAAGTGCCCGTGAGGCACGGCCTCCCCAGGGGCCGGGGGCCGGTACGCAGGCTCGATGTGCGTGACGACCTGCGCCAGCCGCGGCAGGGCGCGCCGCAGCGCGACCTCGAGGGCGCTCACCTGCTCGTGCGCCTGGGCAACCGAGAGGTGGCCAGGCACCTCGACGTGCAGCTCAAGGCAGGGACGCCCGAGGAGGTTCTGCAGGCGGATGCTGTGCGCCGGCAGACCCTGGTGCAAGGCGAGACGCCGGACCGTCTCGGCCGGCGTTTCATCGACCGCCGCCGCGCCGTCTTCGACTGGCTCCACGTGCACGACGACGTCGGCGCCCGGCAGAAGGGCCTGCACGGCGGTTTCGGCGGCATCAGCGATGGCATGACCCCGTTCGAGGCTGGTCCCGGGCTCGACGGCGAGTGTGATGTCGGCGAATGCTTCGGGGCCGCTCTTTCGCAGGCGCACCCGCTGCACCTTCGAGACACCCGGGATCCTGAGGGCGCTCGCGACGGCCTCACGCATCCCGTCAGGCGCCTCGTCCAGGAGGTCGGCGATCGCCTTTCGGCCGAGCTGGACGCTGATCCACACCACGATCAGGGCCACGAATATGGCCGCGACAGTGTCGGCGTCGGCCAGCCAGGGCAGGCCGAGCCGCGGCGCCGACCACACCGCTCCGAGCCCGACGATGACAACGCTCGACGACCAGACGTCGGTCGAGAAGTGGAGGGCGTCAGCCTCGAGGGCCTGGCTTCCCGATTTCGTGGCGACGCGCCGGAGCGCCCGCGATCGGGAGACGTCGATCACGATCGAGACGGCCATGACCACAAAGCCCCAGACCGTGACCTGAACCTCGACGTGCTTGCTGAAGATCCGCTCCACGGCCTCAAAGAGGATCCACACGCAGGTGCCGAGGAGCAGCGCCGTCTCCATGAGGGCGGAGAAGTTCTCGAACTTCCCGTGGCCGTAGGTGTGCCGCCCGTCGGCAGGCTGGGCGGACGCGCGCACAGCCCAGAGGGTCATTACTGCGGCCACCAGGTCGAGCAGTGAGTGGGCCGCTTCGGCGAGGATCCCCAGACTCCCGGTCGTCACGCCCACCACCAGCTTGAACGCAGTCAGGAAGACCGCCGCCACGACGGAGCTCAAGGCCACGAGGCGCTTCTCGGCCACCAGAGCGGGGGCGTTGTGCGGAGATTCGTCCGGGCGGGAGCGGGGGGACCCCGGAGCGGGGCTCGTCATCGCGGATCATGATAGCGAGGCGGCGCAGCAACCGCACGTTGTCGTCCGCTTCGCGAGCCTTCGCACCCCGATGCAGTCCGGGCCCGGAAGGCTGCCCGAGCGTCGACGGTTCACCTGAAGCTCGACCCTGCCTCGATTTCGGCCGCCGGCATCGCGAACGCCAGGTGTCGCCCCCGGGCGGCGCTTGCAGAGGGTCGCCAGCACCGCCTACACTCCCTGACGTAGAACGGCGGAGGTGCAAGCGATGGCGACCCTGGCGCTCCCCCTGGCGATCGCGGCGGCAGTGGCGCTGCCGCCGACGCGCACCTTCTGGCGTCCCGAGCCGTCCGTCGGCCTCCAGACCAACCAGGTTCGGGTCGAGGCAACGCTTGTGCTGGAAGGCCAGCGGGTGGCCTTCTATCAGCAGTTTGGACATGAGCCGACCGTGACTCCGGCGCTCCTTGGCGCGGTAGCCCATCACTTCGACGAGGTGGTGATCCCCAGGCTGGACGCTTTGGTCGGGCCCGCCACCGACGTGGACGAGAACGGCCGGATCATCGTGCTCATCTGCCCGAGCTCCACTCACGAGGCCCGGGTGATGCCTTCCGACCTGCTCAGCGAGACTGAGGCCAACCGGTACGGCCTGCACTCAAACCAGGGTGAGGTCATCTACCACCCCTTCTCGTACCTGGGCAACCGCATGGGTCTCAACGGCGTGACCTTGAGCGCTGCCTACCTGCGAATGGTCGTCGAGGCCCACCATCCCGGTCCCCCGGGATGGTCGCGCTGGCTTGGCAACTACGCGCCGTTCCTGCTCGGCGAGGTCTCGCCCCGCTGGCTGTGGGGAGATGCGGACCCGCAGGGCCGCAGCTACGCTCCCCATGATCCCTGGACCGAGCATGGCTGGTCGATGCTGTTGATCGAGTACCTTCACCAGCGGCAGGGTGACCAGGGCCTGCGCGAGCTGACCGAGCGTTCCTCACTCCCGACCGCGACCTTCCAGACAGGACAACGCTCGTGTCTGGGAGCGGACCTGCTTGCCGACTTCGGGATGGCGTGCTGGCTCGACGATCCGATCCTGGCCTCTGGCCGGTTCGGGTTCGGCTCGGTACACCCGCCCCGTCCACTGGCGGCCGCGCGGGCCGTGGCCTCGCGCCCATCCTCGGGTCTCCTTCAGGTGGGCGCGGGGGGAATGGCGTATCTCGCCGTGGAGGGTACGGGCGACCGTTCCTTCCCCCTCATCCTGCAAGGAGACCCGGAGGCCGTGTGGAGCGCACGCGCCGTGCTGACCCGCGAGCAGGGACCCGACGAAGAGCTGACGCTCGGGTTCGGCGAGCAGGCGCTCGCCCGGCTGGAGCTCCCGCGCCTCGCCGCTGGAGAGGCGGTCGTCGTGGCGATCGTCGCGCAGCCGGGCGACGTGCCTGGTGGCGACCGGCGAATCCTGACGCTCCAATGGGGCGTCGGATGGGTGCCCCACCTGGCCGACGACGAGGGCCAGACCTTCCTGGCAGAGGCCGTCGGGAAGGCGCTCCCAGACGGCGGCAAGGCGGTCCGTGAGCGCCTGGCCACGACCCTGTCCCGACTGATCGGCGAAGCCGTCACCACGCCCGCGATCACGACCCGCTTCGCCTACTCGCCGGCCGCCCACGCGGTCGTGGAGGTCCTGCGTCAGGAGATCGACCGGCGAGGCCTCAAGGCTCAGATCGTCCCCTTCACGCATCGCTCGCCGGCCGGCGTCGACCAGGAATGGGAGAACGTGCTGGTTGAGCTTCCGGGCAGCGACTCCAGACGCTGGCCGGTGGTGCTGGCCGCACACTGGGATGCGGTGCGGGGCGACGCCGAGGAATCGACCTTTCGTGCCCTGTCGGCGAGCGACAACGCCGCCTCGGTCGCGACCGTGCTCGAGGTCGCGACCGCGCTCAGCCGGCGACAGCGCCAGAACCCGGTTCTCGTCGCCTTCCTGGCCGGAGGCCATGAGGACACCGCGGGAGCGGCCGCCCTGCTCGCCGAGAGACAGGGCAGGATCGCCGCCTGGATCGAGCTGGACGCCCTGGGAATCCCCGAGCGTTCGACTCGGGCCGTGCACATCCGGCTCGAGGCCCCCAAGCAGATGGGACGCCTGCCGGTCAACGTCATTCGTGCCTGTAAGGAGGTCGGCGTGGTCGCGCGCGTCCATTCGGAGCTGGAGTCGGCCCACACCGGTGCCCCACTCGCCTTCAAGCGCGGCATCCCGGCGTTGGTGCTGCGGGGACGAACCTCCGAAGAGGCCGCGCGCGATGCCGCCCTGCCGCTCGAGGTGGAGCGCCACCGGATCTCCCTGGACCTCCTGACCCTGGTGGCCAAGGCTGTCTCCGACGCCACCACGACCGCGGCAGGAGGCCGTTGAGCAGGATCAAGGAGCACACCGTGAACATCATCACCGTGAGCGTTGAAAAGCCCGAGGCCACGAACTTCATCCTCGGCCAGGCCCACTTCATCAAGACCGTGGAGGACCTGCACGAGGCGATCGTGCAGACCGCCCCACACCTGCGGTTCGGCATCGCCTTCTGCGAGTCCTCGGGCCCGGCCCTCGTGCGCCGCACCGGCAACGACCAGGCCCTCATCGACCTGGCCGTCCGCAACGCTGTCGCCGTCGGCGCCGGGCACAGCTTCTTCATCTTCGTGGAGAACGGCTTCCCCATCAACATCCTCAACACCGTAAAGGACGTTCCCGAGGTGTGCCGGGTCATCTGCGCCACCGCCAACCCGGTCGACGTGATCGTCGCCGAGACCCTCCAGGGGCGCGGCATTCTGGGGG
>DAONEV010000262.1:0-6300 GCA_035403265.1 Thermoanaerobaculaceae bacterium
CCTGGACGCGGGCGAACGTGGCCGACATGATCGGGCAGATCGTCGTGCAAGACGTGAAGATGAAGTTGAGCATCACCGGCTTGCCGCACTCCACCTCGTCGCGGAGCCTGACGCGGGCGCCATCGGCACGCACCAGCGTCAGGTCCGGGATGGCCACCGTCTCGACAGCGGCAGCTTCGGCCCTGTCCTCACCCCCGGCCCCGACCTTGCAGCACGACGCCCTCGTCTCAACTGTCTTCTCCGACGTCCCCTCGGGAGGGGCGGGGGCGGTCCAACCGAACACCGCCACACAGGCCAGCACCAGCCCTGCTACCGTGGCGGAGCATCGCACCGCAGTTGGCTGTTGGGTCTTGCGAGAGCTGTCGCTCATGTTGTCTCTCCTAGCCTGCATGTCGCAGGAGTCTGGCCGGGATGACCCGGCTGTCGTTTGTCCCGGGCGTCTGATTCCCGTCAACGGCCGTCACGAGGGCAATGACTCCGGCCCGGGAGCCGGCCTCCAGGGGGCCGACCAGTCGCACCCGCAACGCGGCTCCGCTGACCGACCCAAGACCGTAGTTGGCGAGGAAGTGGTTATGCTGGAGATTCTCTCCCGGACCAAGCTTGTAGGTCCTTGACGCTGCCGGGGTACCGTCGGCGAGCAGAACGTCGACGATCACCGTGGAAGGCAGCAATTCTCCTGACGGCCCGACCCGCACGTTCTGCAACACCAGGTTGCTGCGGGTCACCGGTGTCTCGCCGATGCCGATGAGCCGTGCCTCGACGCCAGCCCCGACGGCGTCGCCCGGCACCACCGGCTCGACCGCTTGACCGTAGGTGGTCCCACTGGCTGGCGTACCACCAGCTTCGGTGTATGTCCGCATCCAGGCCAGCAGCTTGGCGCCGGGAGGCTGCAGGATTCTCAGGCTTCCGGAAGCTGGAGCTCTCACGCCAAATACCTGCGAGAGCACGTTCTCAAAGGCAACCGCCCCATCGGACGGGACCGAGGTCGAGTACGGGGCGCGTGCGGATCCGCCGCCGCCCGAGGAGAAGAACGTGATCTCGGCGTTCTGGGCCCCGGCTCCGGCGTTGAGTACCAGCAGGTCGCTGCGCCATTGACTGCCCGCCTGTCCGGCCACCAGGGCGGCCGTCGGCAGCCACGCCTCACTCTCCCCTGGTCGCGATCGCGCGAGGACCGTTGTGGCATCGTTGGTGTCCTGGTCGATGAAGCTCGAGTAGGCCACGACCTGCCCGTCCACGCCCGCGACCTCGACGCGGTGCAGGCTGTCGCCAAGACCGACGGCGGACGGAACCGGCAGCAGCTCTGGGAACACCCGGCCGAAGAGATCGTCAAGCTGCACCCATGACTGTGGCAACACGGCGATCTCACGGCTGGCACGCGGCAGCCCGGCGCGGTCGAAGACATGCACCGTTACCCGGGTGCAGGAGTCGTCGGTCGCAAAGCCCACGTTCGTCCGGTACCGTCCGGCCACGGCGGGGACAATCCCGGCGGCTCCCGCCGGTGCCCACTCGGTCCACCTGACGCCTGGCACCTCCTCTCCATACCGTCCCCCCGCGGCACCCTGGGAGTAGACGAAGGCAGACACCAGCACCGACGACTCGTCGCCGGCCGCCACGACCCAGTAAAGTGCACCGCTCCCCTGGGTCGCAAACATCCCGGCCACCACGTCCTCGACCGTCAGTGTCTGGTTGGACCCCACCACGACCCGATGGACCGAAGCGGGGTCGAGAGCCCTCCCCCGGGGCGCGAAGTACAGGTCGATCCTCGCCTCGCTAGCGGAGGCGTTGTGGATGACGAGATCGCTATGCCACTCGCTCCCTCCGAGCCCCTTTGAGCTCGCGACCGAGGGAAGCACTCCGGTGGTGCGAACCTGGCTTGTGGCGGGGAAGCCGAACGTGAAATCGTCCGCGAACCAGTGCCGCGGGTCGAGGGAGGACGACTCGAGGTCCCGGATCTCGAATCGAGTGAATCCCGCCGGCACAATGACCCCCAGGAACCGGTACTGCGTGTCGATTTGCAGCACTGCGCCGTCGGCTCGCACGCCGTCAATCAGCACGGCCAGGTCGGTGAAAGGGGTGTTCGTGGTGAACCACCCGCCGACCGCCTGGAGGGCGACTGAGCTCTGGCCAAACAGCCCATCCGGGTCGCCCCCGACGTGGTCGAAGATCGCCCAGCCGCCTCGTCCGACCTGATCCCCGGTGGTGACCGCGTGAAGCGCCGTCCAGGTCACCCCCTGGCTGGTCACCGCGGACGCGGTATGCGCACCGGCCGCCGTGGTACGGAAAGAGCTCCAGGTCGCCCCTTCGAAGTCCTCCCTGACGGGACGGATCCCCTGTGCCGCCAGGGCGGCGAGGAACGACGCCTCATCCGTGTAAGTGAGGCTCTGAGCATCCGCCGGCACCGCGAGGCTCACGGCGACGAGAACTTCCAGCATCAGAGTCAGGGCTCGAGTCATCTGGACCTCCTGCGCCACGCGCTACTGGACCGTCACGGTCACCGTCGCCGCGTTGGAGACGGCGCCGGCGTTGTCCTTGACCGTGTACTTGAAGGTGTCGCTGCCCCGGTAGGAGCTGCTGGGTGTGTACTTCACCGAGCCATCGGCATTGACGGTGACCTTGCCATGGGCCGGCTTCGTGGTCGCCACCACCGAGCTCGCGACCAGTGTCCCATCGAGATCATAGTCGTTGGCCAGGACCTTGACGGTCACTGCCGTCCCCCGCCTCGTGCTGGCCACGTCGTTCACCGCCACCGGCGGCGTATTGGTGGGCTGGCTCACCGTGATCGTAACGCTCACCACGTTCGAGTCGACCTTGCCGTCGTTTGCCTTGTAGGTGAATGCATCACCACCCGAATAGCCCGCTGTCGGGGTGTAGGAGAACGATCCGTTCACACCCAGCGAAAAGGCGCCGGAATGGCCGGGCCCCGTGACCAGCACCGCGGTCAGCGCATCACCGTCGGCATCGGTGTCGTTGGCCAGCACACCCGGTGAAGCCACTGCCAGGACCTTCCCGGAGACGACTGAGAAGGCGTCTGCCACAGCGACCGGCGGCCTGTTGGACGGTTGGTTCACCGTGATCGTGACACTCACCACGTTCGAGTCGGCATTGCCGTCGTTGGCCTTGTAGCTGAAGGTGTCGCCGCCCGCGTAGCCCGCCGCCGGGGTGTAGGAGAACGAGCCATTCGCGGCCAGCGTGAAGGCGCTGGAGTGCCCCGGGGGCGTCACCAGAATCGAGGTGAGCACATCACCATCGACGTCCGAGTCATTGGCCAGAACCCCGGGCGCGGCCACGACGAGCGGCGTCCCAACGCTCGCCGCATAGCCATCCGCGGCGGCCACCGGTGGATCGTTGACAGCCGCAACCGAGATTCGGACCGTGGCCGCAGGGCTGGTTTGCGCTCCGTCGGTGACCTTGTAGGTGAAGGCGTCGTTGCCCGCGAAGTTGGCTGCGGGAATGTAGGTGAACGAACCATCGCCGGCGAGCGTGACGCTGCCATGGGAGGCGCCGGCGGCCAGGACCGCGACGAGGTTGGCCCCGGCGTCGTTACTCAGCACGCCGGGTGCGGCCACCGACAGCGTGGTGTCCTCGACCGCAAGGAACGAGTCGTCGTGGCCACCCGCACCCCCGCCCGAGCCGAGCAGGACATTGGCACCGACGACGTCGAGAAGGCCGAAGCCGTAGGTGTCGTCCGCCCCCACCGCACCCAGATCCTGGGCCCCCAGCTCGATTGCCTGCTCGATTGCGGTCAGGCTCGCCGCGGGATGGGCGCTCCACAGCAGCGCCATGGCCCCGGCCACGTGAGGCGAGGCGAACGAGGTGCCGTCGACCGAGCTGTAGGAGAGCGGGATCACGCCACCGAAGGTGAGGTCTGTGGTCCTGACCCCGACACCCGGAGCCACGGCTTCGGGGAAGACGCTGCCGTCGCACGCCGCCGGGCCCCGCCCCGAGAAGTCGGCGATCGAGGCCCGGCTGTCGACCGCGCCGACCGCCAGGGCTCCAGGGTTGTTGGCCGGGCTTTCGCTCGATGGTGTTCGCGGCCCGTTGTTGCCGGCCGCGAAGACCACCGCGATCCCGGCGGTCCGGAGCACGGTGATGTCGTCCGCGAACTCGTCGTAGCAGCGGTTGAGACGAGCCGGAAATCCCCAGGAGCTGTTGACGATGTCCGGCGCGTCGTTGGTGGACGGGTCACCGTCGGGGTCCAGCAGCCACTGGAACCCCTGGTGGATGCCCGAAAGCGAGGCGTAGCCGCTGTCGTTGAAGATCTTCACGGCAATCCACCTGGAATCCGGGGCGAGACCGATCGCAGTCCCTCCGGAGCTGCCCCCGACGAGCAGGCCCGTGACCTGCGTGCCGTGACCGCTCACGTCGTATGGCGTCTGGTGCTGGCCGTTCGGATCGAACCAACTGTTCGAGCCACCTCTCCACCGCGGGCCCAGGTCGGGATGGCCGGCATCGACACCGGAGTCCATGACCGCCACCACAACTCCGGTGCCAGTTGCGCCGGCAGCCCACATGTCCGGCGCGCGCACCATCTGGAGGTTCCACTCCGCAGAAGCGGACGGCGACGCGAGCGGCTTCGGAAGCGCGAACGTCTCGTCGAGACGAACTGCCCCGATATCGGTCCTCGCGGCCAGCTCGGCGACCAGCGAGGCGGGTACCGAGCACGCCAGGGCATTGTTGATCCAGAGTGGGGTGACCCGCTGGATTCCCCGGGACGCGAGCCATGCGAGCACCGTCTTCTGGCTGCCCGAGGCCGTGGACCGCAGGCTCCGGACCATGTCGGCCCGCGCCGGCCCATTGACCCGATCCATCCCGAGATAGCGCGAGAGATCGACCTTCTGGCCAAACGTCATGATCACGGGCACGGTCTCGCCTGGCAGCGCTACCCGAAGTCGTTGTCCGAGCTCCGGTGCCACGACGGCCGCCTCGGCAACGCTGCCGCCGATCAACCACGCGGCCGCACCCAGTGCAACACCGCAAATGCTAGATGCGTAACATTTTCTCATGGCTCACTCCACAACGACGTCGGGAATGCGCAGGTCACCGATCACCACGGTGACCCGGCCGCCACGCGTCACGGCCTTGCCCGGGTTCCCAAACAGCACGAAATAGTTGCGCCCGGCCACCGGGGCTCCGCTGGCGCGAAGCGACCCGACCACCGGGGGTGCGGGAACGATGAGCGTCCTTCCCGACACCTGGTCGATCAGGAAAGGTCTGACCGAGCGATCGAGCAATGGTTGCGCCTTGACGGGGTCAACGACACTGTACCGGAAGTCCAGCACATAGCCGGAAGCGGATGGATGCAGGCCGAGAAGCCGAATACCCCACCTTTGCGCCAGATCGCTCCGGGACGACCCTCCCGGCACCTGGGGTTCCGGTTGGACGACCACTTCACATCGGGCGACCCCGAACCCGGCGAGGACGACGCAGATGGCCAGACCAGCCGGTCCAAGACTCCAAGCTCGCTTCGTACGCATCACTCTCTCCCTTCGGCAGTCGTCCTCTGGATCCCCGGAGGCTCAACTGAAGCCTGGCGCCTTCTACAGGGGAAGGCGCCAGGCAAGCACGGCGTCCTACCTCGTCACGTTGACCCGGACCGTGGCCGTGTTGGACCACGCCCCGTTGTTGTCCCGCACCCTGTAGGTGAAAGCCTCGGTGCCGCGGTAGAACCGCTTCGGCGTGTACAGAATCGTCCCGTTGGTCTGGACCACTGCGCTGCCGCCCCGGTTCGGAGCCGAGACAATCGCCACACTTCCAACATTGAGACCCGAGCACGCCGCGTCGGGATCGCTGTCGTTGGCGAGGACGGCAATGAGGTTGTTGGTGGTGTTCTGCTTCACGGCCGCGACGTCATCGACGGCGACTGGCGCCTTGTTGACCCTCGCGGCGACGTTGATCGTAACGGTCGCAACGTTGCCGTTGAGCGATCCATCGCTGGCGTGATAGGTGAAGGCATCGGCTCCCGCGTAGGCACAGGCGCCGGTGTAGTTGAATGAACCATTGGCGCCCAGCGCGAATGCGAGAGCATGGGTGGGAGCCGCATTCAGGACGGAGGTGAGCGTGTTGCCGTCGACATCGGTGTCGTTGGCAAGCACCCCGGGAGCAGCCATCGCGAGCGGCGTTCCTGCCGTGGCGCTATAGCTGTTGGCCACAGTGACCGGCGCATCGTTGACCGGGGTGACGGTGATTCTGACCGTTGCCAGGTTGCTGTCCGCGGTGTCGTGGGCCCGATAGGTAAACAGGTCGGTGCCGTTGAAGTTGGCGTTGGGCGTGTAGGAGAAAGAACCGTTGGCATTGAGGATG